>JAOZUO010000320.1:0-1464 GCA_029938605.1 Deltaproteobacteria bacterium
GGAAATGTCTACGACGTCATCTCCCCAGTACAGCGTCGCCAGCTTGGGCTCTCGCCAACTCTCGGTCGTCGTGTTCAGCCGGCCGCCGTCCATCTGGATGTACAGCGTTCCTTTTCGGGCCGCGGGCAGCACCGCGGGAACGCCGACGCTGGGATCGCGCAGCATCGGCAGAGTCTCTCGTGTGGCGGCTCGGCGGGTCTCCTTGAGATTCTCTCCAAGAGCTTCGCTGCTTTCCTGCAGCCGTCTTCACCACCGGTGGTTCCGCCGCCGGTTCGACGGCCCGGTAGGGCCCACCTGGTTCCCTGGTTTTCTGGTTAGCCGGGGCACCGGTCTGGGACTGGCCACGGTCTTCGGCATCGTGGAGCAGAGCAACGGCACAATAGAGGTGTACTCCGAGCCGGGAGAGGGGTCCTCCTTCAAGGTGTACTTCCCGCGCGTGGTCGACGAAGTCGACACTACCACCTACTCAGAGGGGTCCACGCCTGTGGGCGGAGGGGAGACCGTGCTGGTGGTGGAGGACGATGAGAAGGTACGTAGCCTGGCGGTTAAGCTACTTGAGCTTCTCGGATACAAGGCCCTGGCCGCCGCCTCCGGAAAGGACGCGTTGGAGCTGATGCAGCAGCGTCAGGGCGGCATCGACCTTCTGCTCACCGACGTGGTAATGCCTCATATGAACGGGCGGGAGTTGGCCACCAGGGTCGTAGAGTTATACCCCGGTACGAAGGTGCTCTATACCTCTGGATATACCCAGAACGTCATCGCCCTCCGTGGCGTGCTTGACGAGGGCGTGCACTTTCTTGCCAAGCCGTACTCCCTCCATACTGTTGCCGCTCGGGTTCGCGAAGTGCTTGACCCGACAGACAACAATCACTAGCCCAGCATTTCTGAGGACCGCACTATCAGAACGTGATGATCTGGTAGCCGTCGGCTAGCCAGGGCTCCAGGGCCGGGTGCCCGTTCATGTCGCCCACGATGGGGAGCCCCTGGTCCTTCGCGGCGTCCAGCGCACCCATCTTGGCGGCGCAGGCCTTGCACACCGCCTTCACCAGGCCGCGCTCCTTCAGATCCGCGAATAGCTTCGCGAAGGGCTTGGCCGGGTCGGCAAGGTCGACGATGAGCTTTGTGGCGGCCCCCTCGATGATGACCGCGACGTCGTGGCCCTTATCATCCATATCCAAGGCGTTGAGCAACACGTGTACGAAGCACATGGCGTCGCCCTCAAAAGCGACCAGCGCGAGTTTCATGGATCATGCTCCTTTTTAGTTTAGACGTACTGCTGGCAGGCGTCGCAGTAGTAGCGGTTGAACTCGGGCACCCAGCGCGCGGCGGCGCCGCAGGTCGGGCAGGGGGCGGGGGCTTGGGCCATCGCCATGGCTTGTGCTTGAGCCTGCACGGCCGGATCCTGCCCAGGCATGGGCTGCTGCTGGGGCATGGGCTGCTGCTGGGGCATGGGCTGCTGTCCGG
>JAOZUO010000320.1:1564-4218 GCA_029938605.1 Deltaproteobacteria bacterium
GGCATGGGCTGCTGCTGGGGCATGGGCTGCTGCTGGGGCATGGGCTGCTGTCCGGGCATGGGCTGCTGTCCGGGCATGGGCTGACCGGGCATGGGCTGACCCATGGAACCGGGCATGCCGCCTGGGACGGTGCCGGCCTTTTTCCAGGCCATGGCGCTGCCGACGATCCCGGCGATACAGCCCAGATTGTGGATATAGAAAGAGAACCCCGGAGTCATCAGGGGCTTCCCCTTCACCGAGGCCATGAGGAGCACCACGAAGAGTCCTCCCAGCAGGAGGCTGAAGATCGCCGTGAAGAGGCTGATGCGGGGCGGAATATGCGAGGCGCCATGGCCCAGGCCTAACAGCACGGCGGCGGCGATGAACAGCAGCACGTTGATCACGCCCCAGCTAAACACGGCCTTGCCGCCAAGGTACATGGGCTTGTCCCTTTTGCGCATGCGATCCGGATCGAACTTCCGGGATTGACACTTCCCTTTCCGGCAGTAGCTGATTTCCGAGGTGCCGATGGAGAGCTTGTGGGTGCCTCGTTTGCGGCTGGCCCAGCTGTTGGAGAAGATTCCGGTCAGGATGAACAGGGCAGCCACGCCGCATAGGACGATGGCGGGAAGATTCTTACCTTGCATATACTTACCTCCAGGATGGGAGTTTCTCTGTCTATGGGAGGGGCGTCAAGCGGATTTACTGTCCGATGTACCGGCGGCGTCGGAGGCGCCAACCCAGAAGCAGTGCCAGAAGCAGTGCTAGTAGCAGGAGGGGGAGGGCGGCCGAATCGGTGGGCGTGGCTCGGCAACCACACCCGTCTTTCGGGAGGCGGCAGGTGTTGGAGCAGCCGTCGTCCTCGATGCTGTTGCCGTCGTCGCACTGCTCGCCGTACGCGGGATCGGTGACAAAGTCACCGCACACCGGGAGCTGGCAGTTGTCGCGGCAGGCGTTTGCGCCGTAGCCGTTGTCTGGCCCGTCGTCGCAGGCCTCCCCCGCGGCGGTGTCTGTGACGCCGTTGCCGCAGGACTCGTCCGAGAGGCAGTTCGCGCTGCAGCCGTCGCCGGCCTGGGTGTCACCGTCGTCGCAGACTTCCCCCGCGGCGGTGTCGGTGATGGTGTTGCCGCAGGTCTCGTCCGAGAGGCAGTCTGCGCTGCAACCGTCGCCGCCCAGGGTGTTGCCGTCGTCGCAGGTCTCGGCCTGCTCCAGCGCGCCGTTGCCGCAGACACTGAGGGTGTTCAACGCCCCTCGGAGATCGGGCTGCGGGCCAATGTGCTTGGGGTCCGCGTGCTGGGGCGTGCCGGTTTGGATGAGCACCTCGCGCACGTCCACAGGTGTCTGGGCTTGGCCCAGGGCTTGGGCGATGGCGGAGAAGAGTGCCGCGGCGCCGGCCACGATGGGCGACGCCGAGGAGGTGCCGCCGAACTGCGAGGTGTAGCGCTGCTGAATGTCCCCGCCGCCGTCGAACAGGTCGCCGTATCCGGTGGTGATCACCAGGCTGCCCCAGGCGTGAAGGTCCATACGGCTGCCCCAGTTTGTGTAGTACTCGGGCACGTGGCCCGGCGGATCCGTGGGCGGGGTCCCCGCCGCCACCAGGATGGCGCCGGAGTCGTACTGCGTGATGTCGAAACGGCCATTATACACGGGGTCATCCAGGTCCTCGTAGCCGTTGGCACCGGCCTCCACGACGATGTAGCCGTTGGTCACGGCGGTGCGGATCGCGTCGTAGTCGCCGGGCTCCCACTCCACGGGCACCAGGCCGACCTGGCTGGGGGTGGTGTCGTCATAGTTCGGCCCGAAGGCCTGCGCCTCCAGCAGGATCACGTCGCCGGGCTGTAGCCGCTGATCCATGGCCGCGAGCATGGCCCGGGGGATGTCCGTCCAGTACTCATCGGTGAAGTCGGGCGCATAGTAGCAGCTCGCCCCCGGGGCCAGCCCCGTGACGCCGTAGCCGTTGTCTCCGGCGAAGATCTGCCCGAGCACAGCCGTGCCGTGGTCGATGAAGTCGTAGTCATCGGTGTACAGGGTGCCCACGTCCACCAGGCCTCCGACGCAGGTCTCGAGATCCTCGTGCGTCCACTCCCAACCGATCTCGATGTCAGCCACGGCCACGCCGGCGCCGTCGCCCCCCGGAAAGGTGGAGGCGTAGACCGCGTCGATGCCCAGCGGTGCGGCCTCCCCGTAGCCCTGCTGTGGGCTGTAGTCCGGGGTCGTAGGCGGGATGTCCACCGGCGGAGACAGTCTCCGCTGGTCGCCCACGGGGTAGGCGATCTCCACGGCCCGGATGGCGTTCAACCGCGCCAGTAGCGCTGGGAGATCCACCGCATGTCGTCGCAGATAGAGGCTGAAGTAGGAGGTCAGATCCGCCACCTCACACTGGCAGCGTTTGGTGCCGTTTCGCTGCAAGGTCCGCAGCCAGTCCAGGTCCATTCCGAAGCCCTGGTCCACGCCGAGCACATCCTGAGGTCCGACCACCTGATCGGGGTCCAGCACCAGGGCTCCGCTCCTGTCCAGGATCCGTCGACCCTGGAGTCGCGAGCCCCAACCTTCTCGGATCTTGACCACCACCTTGCCCGACCAAACCGACGGTGGAAGGAGGGCATAGTCCATCCAGTCGAAACGCCCTCGCGGTCCCAACCCCTCATAGCCCGTGGGCTGGGCCGCCGCCGCAT
>JAOZUO010000321.1 GCA_029938605.1 Deltaproteobacteria bacterium
TCGCGGTGGAAGCGAGATGCGGCTACCCTGGGGACCATGACAACCAATGACCAGAACAATGAGCCCCAAGAGCCAACCACAGACAGACGTCCGGAGGACTGGAGTCCGGAAGAGAAGTTCCAAGTCCTGGCGGAGACGGCGACGTTGTCGGACAAAGAGTTGGGTGGCCACCTACGGCGCAAAGGGCTGCATGAGGCGACGCTGAAGCAGTGGCGCGCCTCGGTCAACAGAGCCCTGGGGAAGTCTCAGCCGAAGGCAAGGAAGAGCCGCGAGCAGAAGGCGGCAGAGAAGAAAATCCGGAAGCTGGAATGGGAACTTCGGCGTAAGAATTCGGCCCTGGCTGAGACCGCAGCGTTGCTGGTACTCAAAAAAAAAGTCCTGGAAATCTGGGGGGACGGGGACGACGACACGACCGGGAGGAAAGGGTCATGATTCTGGGCCTGGTCGACGAGGCGGTCGAAGCGGGTGCCCGGCAGCAGCTTGCCTGCGAACTCATTGGGTTGAGCGCACGATCGCTGGAGCGATGGAGGGCCAAGGACATCGGCGATGACCATCGCCATGGACCAAAGACAACGCCCGGCAACAAGCTCAGTGAAGTCGAACGACAGCGGGTGCTGGAGATCGTGAACTCACCGGAGTACCGCAGCCTGTCGCCGAAGCAAATTGTGCCACGGTTGGCCGACCAGGGCATATACATTGCCTCGGAGTCCACCATATACCGCATCCTGGCCGCGGCTGAGCAGAACGCCCACCGGGAGCCCAGTAAGCCGCGTAAACGCCACAAGCCCAGTGAGTATTTGGCATATGGTCCGCTCGAGGTCTTTAGCTGGGACATCACGTATCTGCGCAGCGCGGTCCGTGGGGAGTACTACTATCTGTACCTGGTCATGGACATCTGGAGCCGCAAAATCATCGGATGGCGGGTCGAGCGTACGGAGTCGATGGACTATTCATCCGAACTCATCAAGGCCATCTGTAACGAGCTCGGCGTCGACCCCGAGGGCATCGTGCTGCACTCGGATAACGGCGGGCCAATGAAGGGCTCGACGATGCTCGCTACCCTGCAGGTACTGGGCATCGTTGCCTCCTTCAGCCGCCCTCAGGTCAGCGATGACAACCCGTACTCCGAGTCGCTGTTTCGGACGCTGAAATATCGTCCCTGGTTTCCCAACCGGCCCTTCCAATCTCTGGAGGAAGCCCGTGCCTGGGTCAGTGCCTTCGTGGTCTGGTACAACGATGAGCACCTGCACAGCTCCATCAGCTACGTGACACCGAGTGACCGTCATGATGGCCAAGATGTAGAGATTCTGACCCAGCGGCGGAAGGTGTGGGAGGAGGCGAAACGCCGCCACCCAGAGCGGTGGAGTAGGGCCACCCGGAAATGGGATCGGGTACAGGTCGTCAAGCTCAACCCGGACGCAGAAACCAACCACGCCGACAAGGACTATGATGCCGCGGCGTGATCACATATTGGGCGACAACAACCTTGACACTCACCGTCGATGGCGACCTCAAGAAGTAGCGGCACCTGACCTAGAACAGTCTCCTTGTACGGAAACGACTCGAGCTCCTTCGCTGCTTCCGGCTGTCGTTCAAGATCGACAAGCAAGCCAGCTCTTACAAGTCGAAGCTCTGGCGAGGAACCGTCCGCGATTTCTTCATCAACAAGTACCAGTGCGTCCGTGCTCCTCCCAGCGTCACGAAGGACCCGTGCCAGCAGCATCGTAGGTCGAACAGAGTGCCTCGGCACCCGTCTAGCTGTCCGAAGCTGCTCAACTGCTCGGTCGTCGTCGCCAAGTGCGAGGCTGGCGACAGCAGCGGCGAGCAGCAACTCCTCTACAACCTGTGGCCGCTCGAATTCATCGACCATACCGAGCGCTTCGTCGGCCACCCGTCGTAGGTCCTGCATCAAATCTGCATGCTTCGACCTATCCGGTTCCGATTCACTTGTCGCGAGCAGTGCACGAATGTAGACGAGCAACGCGTCCGAGTTCCTTGGACCGCAGCCCAGGGCGGAACGCGCGCATGTGAATCCCTCGTCGCTATCCCCTCTGCGCAGCGCAGCCATGGACCTGGCCCGCCAAATATCCTGATCACTCAGTAACTCTGATGGTAACTCGTCAAGATCTACCTCCGGATCGGCTTGGATCAGGACCACCCAGGCCAAGCGATTGCCAGGATCAATTGCGAGCGTTTGCTGGGCTAGCGCAACTGCTTCCTCGACTTGACGGCCGACGAGCAGCGCCTGTGCCAGGTTGCTCATAACGAGCGCGTCGTTCGAGCCGTAGTCTACTGCCTCACGCAACTCCTTGATTGAGGCCGGCACATCACCCGACGCCAGCAGACACGAAGCCCGGAGCAGCCGCGTCTTGACCGGCCGAGCTGCTACCTCTTCATCGTCAAGCTGTTCAAGGAGCTTCAACCCAACGCGGGGACGCCCCTGCTTCAGATGTGAGTTGACCTCCTCGAGGACTACGTCTTCGCGGTTGAGCTGCGTTAAAGCCGTGACAGGCTGATTCGTCCTGCCTAGCGCGCCCGGAGGCAGCCTGTGTGTAGGAAAGGCACCTTGGAGAGCCTTCGGTTGCGTATGCTGCTTGCTGAGCAAGCCCTCGAGCCAATTCTTGTCCGCTCGCCCGCGGTTTTTCGCCTGTTCCAGGCCTTCGGCTACGAGCGATTTCCAGCCGGATAGCGCCTGCTCGGCATCAACGAGGCAGTTGCGTAGTATTTCTTGAGCTAGGCCGAGCCCATGCGAAGAGTCCGTATCGATATCGACTTCCACGATGTAGAGCTGGGCCGTCCTTTCACCAAGCTCCTTGAGTACCTTGCGGGTAATATCGGATTGGTGATCGTCGCGCTTCTGGCGAAGTCGTCTTAGGCCTAGTCTCAGGTCCCGCCGAATCGTCCTGCTTGAATCTGAATCGACGATGAGGACACCAAGTGCGTCCGGTGTTGCATCCCAACGTTCGGAAAAGAGCTGAATGGCCTCCCAGAATCGTTTATCCTTCTTGAGGCCGTGTTTCGCCTGCGCCTCGACAAATAGGGGACTGTCGACAAACTCGATTCCGAAGTCGTCGCCAGGCCCGCCAGTCTCAGATAGGACCGCTGACGGTGTGTCCGGTGTGTTCTCAAGCCAGCGGAGACTCCGGTCTCCAAGGATATGAACGGCGATAAACGCGAATACCCGGGACTGGAAATCCGAGCCTGAAGCAGTAGCAGGGCCCCCTCCCACTACAAACTCGCTCCTTCCCGACTAGTCAGTACTGCCAAACCGTCCATTCTTGCTCCGTACGGCATCCACATATTTCATCAATAGTAATGGCTCGATAGCTTGACGTCGAGATATTCTCAACGGGCCCACGACCACATACGAGTTGACCGCAAACGACGAGGCTCGTTTGCCATTCACATATGTCCCGTCGCTGGTGCGACATGAATTGTCGCCCACCTCTGTCACACTGACGCACAACACATATGTCGAGAACGAGGGCGCCGATTAATCGACTATAATAGCAACCGCGAATCTGCTGAGACTGGCCGCTGGCGATGGGTTGCTCCATGCGGAGCATCCGGCAGGTCGTCGGAGTGTTGGTAGAGGCTGGCACGTTGGAGAACCGACCATGGGCTTTAGCCTATCCTGGATAGACCACGACGAAGCGGCGCGCGAGCGCAGCATGCGGATCCTGGCGCTCTTCCAGGAGCGGGAGAGCCGGGACGAGCTTGGGCTCGGTGGCGTTCGGGACTCCTTCTCTGACACGATGTTCCCCGGCACAAGCACGATCCAGACCAGGCTCCGCTACATGCTGTTCGTGCCTTGGATCTACCAACAGTTGGAGTCAAAGCGCGTGGGGTCGGCCGAGATCGCGGACAAGGCGCGGAAGGCGGAGCTGATGCTGATCCAGCCGCTGTTGGACTCGGATGACGAGCGGGGCGGTGTGTTCGGGCGGTTGGCGGGTGGGGATCTCAAGCGGCTTCCGAGCTCCATCTATTGGAACGGCCTAGGCTCTTGGGGGGTTCGCTTGTTGCAGGGGTTCCAGGATCACTATCACCGATCGCTTGACGGTATCTACCGCCGGCGAGACTGGTTGAAGGTTAAGGACCCCGGCGACGATGACGGTGTGTCGTTAGTGGCCACCTGGAGTCCGAGGATTCCGGCGCCGCCCTCCGATTTTCCAGAGCGGGCTGATTTCGTGCTCCGCCGGGAGGAGGCGGAGT
>JAOZUO010000062.1:0-6567 GCA_029938605.1 Deltaproteobacteria bacterium
CTCAGTCGTTCCAACCTGTCTATTGGCAGGAACCGTTGGAGTAGCCAAGCGTGGGGAATTGGCGGCACCAGTCGCCGGCCGTGTTCGTGTCGATCAGGCTCGAGCGGCCGAGGCTGTAGATTGTGCCGGGTGTAGGTGCCTGGGAGGGCTGGTCCGTGAAAGAATCTCCCGCCCAGGGGACCGCCGCGGACTGGCCCCAGCGGACGAAGTCCCGGCCATTGCCGGCCGGGTCCACCAGCCCGCAACCACCTGCGTCGGGCGGGGTCCAGGAGACGGGGCTGATGTGGATCCTACCGGTTGATACATAGGGTGGAGCGTCGGTGGTGGAGTCAAGGAGCTCCACATACTCCCCCACCTCCAGCAGGAAGGAGGGGAGAGAGACGCCGCCCATCTCCGATCCATCGTCGTCATAGTAATAGACGGTCCAGCCCTGGAGATCCACATCCAACGGACCGGCATTGTAGAGCTCCACACGGTCCGGGTGCGATATGTCGACCTCGGTGATCAGCACCGTCGTCCCGGTCGTGGCGCTCAAACACGGCCCGTTGGGTTCCCCGTCAGTAGACAGGGTCACGCAGAAGTCACCGGCCACGTCGGTGTCCCCTCCATCGGGGACCCGGCTAAGGGAAGTATCTACCCCGGACTGGCCGATCAGGAGGTGGGGCGTATCTGCCCACACCGCGCCGGAGGGTGGGCCATAGTAGGTGCCTCCCCAGCGCACGAAATCCTTGGGGGTACCCACGTCGTTAAACAGGATCGCGCTCCCGGGGCTCAATCCGCCGTGCCACTCAATATCGTAGTAAAACTGGATGGTGCCGGCGCTGGTGTTCACCCAGGGCGGTCCGCCGGTGCCGTCGGTCTCGTCCAGCAGCACCACCCGCTGGCCCGGATCCAACTGATAGAATGGGAGGTTCAGGGTCTGCAGGTCGCCACCACCGTATGGCACGAACCCGTAGGCATCGACTGCCCAGCCCTGGAGGTTCACGGTGACGGCGGACAGGTTGAGCAGCTCCACGGTGTCGGGCCAGCCATGGGACAACTCATTGATTACGATTCGGGGCGCCAGGTGGCAAGCCGACTCGTCATAGCTACAGCTTGCGTTGCAGGCCAACTCGCCGCCGAAGTGTCCGGCACTGACGCAGTCCTCTCCGTCCAGATCCGCGCCGTCACACTCTTCAAGGCCGTTGACCACCGCATCTCCGCACTCGCCGATGCAGCCGGATGTGCTCACCGACAGGCAATCCGCCTCGCAAGCGAGCGTACCGCCGTAATAGCCGTAGTCCTGGCAGTCCTGGCTCCCCAGATCCGCGCCGTCGCACAGTTCCGAGCCGTTGACCACAGTATCACCACATAAGCCACTGCAGCCCGACAGGTCGAAGTCCGTGCAGTCGTTCAGGCAACCCAGGGTGCCGCCATAGTAGCCATGGTCCAAACACGTTTCGCCAGCCAGTTTCTCCCCGTCACAGACCTCTGGGAACTCCACGGTATCGTTGCCGCAGGTCGCTGAACCGCTACAGTCACCCACGTCGTAGACGCACTCGCCGGTGCAGCCCAGGGTCCCGGTTCCCAGACCCAAACTCCCGCAAGTCTCGCCCGCCAGGTCCTGGTCGTCACAGTCCTCGGGATCCTCAGCCACTCCATCACCGCACTCGACCACCATCACGCAGTCCGATGAGTTGATGGCACAATCCGACGTGCAAAAGAGGTTACCGGCGTCGTAGCCCAGGTCTTCGCAGGTCTGGTCGTTCAGGTCCGCCCCGTCGCACTCCTCGGGGTACTCCATGACGCTGTTGCCACACACGGCCTGGAAGTCGCAACCGGACGCATCAAAGACACACCCATCCCCACAGATCAATTCACCGCCTCCCAGACCGATCTGGGCACAGGTCAGACTCCGCAGGTCGTCGCCGTCGCACACCTCGTTCCCCCGCGCCACACCGTCACCACAAAGCGTCTCACAGGTACTGGGCTCCCCCGAGCAGGTCCAGCCATCCTCCACCTGGCAGGAGCTGGAACAACCATCCCCGGAGGCGGTATTGCTGTCATCGCAGTTCTCACTGGCCTCAATCACACCGTCGCCGCAATCACTCCGGGGCCCGGAAAAGTCAACGGTGCATCCGGTAGCCAGGATCGACGCAAATATTGCCAGGCTCGAGCACCAGATACAGGCGCGTTCTTGTGGACCGAATGCTGTGCTCAATCACTTTCTCCCAAAAGTTCCATCACAGAAAAGTATCCTCCGTTTTCCGGCCAGGGGTCAAGGTGGTTCCGTAGAAGCTCCGTGGAAGCTCCATGGAAGCTCCGTAGATTGATGTGAGGGACCTCAGTCGCATGGGGGAGCACCTCGACACCCCGACGCGCATGTTCTAAGCTGGAATCGTGCTGATCACTCGCAAGACTACCTGGTACGCCTTCGTGGTGCTGATCGCCCTGCCCGCTTCGTTGCTTGGGGTGAGTCCCTGCTCCGGACCACCCACGGACACCCCACCGGTGGAGCCTCCGCCGAGGCCCTGGCTCATGGTGCGGCCGGAGCACAAGGCGCTGATCCTGTCGCGCGTGGACCGAGAGCCCTACGCCATGATCCTGTCGCAGATCGAACAGCAGGCAGCGAAGGAGTATAGAGAGGACTCGTCAGAGGAGTGGGACTCCGGCCCCAACGGCGAAAACGGCATGACAGCCCAGGCCAACGCGCTGTTGGCGTGGCTCTGGGACGACGCGGGCTACGCCCTCAGGGTGCGCGACTTCTTCGACCGGCTCCGCACGGACTTCGAGACCAACACGCTCATGGACGTGAACATCCGCATGGGGCGTCCACTCATGGGCTACACCAACGCCTGGGACATCCTCGGGGCCACGGACTTCTTCCCCGAGGCCGAGGCCAAGGCCGCCGGAGACAAGATCTGCGAGATCAACCGCAAGTTCTACGAGCGGTACGTGGTGGACGATGCCATGCGATTTCTGTTGCTGGGCACCACCCAGAACAACCACCCCCTACGCACGGCGGCGGCCATCGGCTACGTGGGCATGGCCTTCCCGGATCACCCCCAGGCCACCGAGTGGATCACCTGGGCCGCCTCGGAGATGGACTACCTGTGGAGCGAGGGCGGCCACTACGTCCAGGCCGACGGCGGCGTGTCCGAGGGGCCCTTCTACTACAACTTCGCCTTCGGCATCTCCATGGCGTTCCTCATCGCCTACGACAACCTGTACGACGAGTCGCCCGAGCTGCTGAGGGACTGCCGCAACCGGGTCAGCCTGGACCCCTGGTCTGACCACGGCTGCGTGGAGGGCGAGCCCTTCCGGCTGGCGAACCTGCTAACCGATCCGTACTTCCGCGCCGCCGTGGACTGGAACCTGGCCCTGCGGCTGCCCTTCGGGCCCCGGCCACCGCTGGGGGACGCCAACTACCTGGCCTTCAACGGCAGCGCCCTGCTGTCGAGTTTCGGCGCCGACGGGCGCTACCGCTGGGACTGGGAGTCCAACCGCGACCGCCCCTACGAGATGGGCTGGGGAGCGGACCTGACAGCCCACCACCTGGTGTACTTCGATGACAGCGTGGAGGCGGTGGAGCCGGACTGGACCACGCGATTTTTCCCCGAGGGCGGCAACGCGGTGTTCCGGTCGGATTGGAGTGACGACGCCCGATGGGGCCTCCTCATGGGGGAACACGACTCCGCCCGCAAGACCGTTCACGATCACGTGGACGGTACGTCATTCACCATGGCCGCCTACGGAGAGTACCTACTCATGGACACGGGCTACTACAAGCCCAGCCCCACCGCCAACGCCCTTACGGCCAACTCGCCGTCCCACAACGTAGTGCTTATCGACGGGGTCGCCGCGCCGGACAAGGGGCTGCTGAACAACTTTCGGGACGCCGACGCCTGGCTGCAAAACACCTTCGACGGAGCCGCGGTGGACTACGCCGAGGCGCGCCAGCACTACCAGGACGCAACGGTGGTGCGGTCGGTGGTCTTTGTGGACGATCGCTATTTCGTGCTGGGCGACCGCGTCGAAACCGCCCTGACCGCGCCGCGCGTACACACCTACCGGCTGCACGGCCACGCTGGCTACGACGTGGGCGGCCTCTTTGAGCTGCAGTCCGATGGCGCCCGCTTCGAGCGGACCCTGGCCGGAGTGGATGTCTACGTCTCCACTACGGTCAGTGCCACGGCGCTGACCGTGGCCGAGCCCCCCTTCGTGGACCTTGCGCCGCCCCATGTGCATCAATTCAACTGGAGCCGCGACGTGGCGCACCACGGCGTCATGGACGCCACGGTACTGGCGCCCGAACCGGACTTCCTATCGCTGATCCTGCCTTACCGGGCGTCCACCAGCGAGAACCCCGACGATCAGCCCATGGCGGCGACCTTCCTGGATCTGGGCCCCGGGGTCACCGCGTGGACCATCGAGGGCGTCACCACCGTGGATCTCGCATTGCTCCGCGAGGCCGGCGCCCCCACCAGCTTCACCCTGCCCACCGGCGAAACCCTCGACACCGACGCCCTCTTCGTGGTCCTACGCCTGACCGGCCCCAACCCCTTCGCCGTGCTCAGCCGGGGCACCTACCTGGACCTGAACGGCGCCAGCCGGGCCACCGCCCCCAACGCCGACAGCGTCACAGTCATCGAGAACTGATCCCAAGGATCCTATGGGGCCTATGGGCCCTACCCATCCGTGGTAGTGGTAGCCAAAATCTGAGCGATGGCGTCGAGGGTGCGTTGGGCCTCGCCACGCTCCGGCGCCAGGGAGAGCGTATCGAGCGCCTTCTCCAGCTCCCGACGCTCCAGCCCACCCAACCGTGCCCACACCTCGGGGACCTGATCAATCCTGCCGCGGAAGGACGCCGCCAGCAACACGTCCACCACCGAGCTGTCGTCACCCATTTGCTCCAACTGCTCGGAAGCGAGCACAAAGGCGTCGCCGAAACAGCCCGACGCCTCCTCCTCATTTCCGCATCGAAGCTGAGCGATCCCCAGAGCGGTCATGACCCAGGGTGACTCGTTGCCCGCGGCCAACGCCTGGTCCAGGGAATCCACTGCGTCCTCGGCACGATCCAGCCGCAACAGAAGCTCGCCCCGCAGGTACATGGCGCCGTCATCGGCGGGGTCCAGGGAGAGGACCTCGCTGTTGTAGGACAGGGCCCGCTGGTATTCGCCGAGCTCCGCGAAGAGGTTGCACAGCATGGATAGTAGGACGTCGTCGTCTGGCAGCCCTTTGGCGGCGGCCTCGAGATGCTCCGCCGCCTGATTCAGCTCCCCCTGCTCCAGCAGGGCCTCACCCAGTACAGCGTGTACATCCGCGTCCTGGGGATAGTCGGCCACCACGGCCTCGGCCAGGGTTCGGGCCCGGTCAGTCTCCTTGTAGGCCAGGTGCAGCCGGGCGGAGTTCAGTCGACTCGACAGGTGGTGGGGCTCGATGCGGGCCGCTTCCCGCAGCAGCACCATGGCCCGCTCGACCTCCCCAAGCTCGTGATAGCACTTTGCCAGAAGCTCGACGTGATCCGCCACCTGGGGCTCGGCCACGGCGGCGACGCGCGCCGCGGTGAGGGCCTCGAAGATCAGCTCCTCAGACTCCAGGGAATCGACCGCGAAGGCCGCGACCTCTGCCGGCTCCCCCTCCACGCCCAAGCAGTCCGCCAGGATCCGGGACACCTCCCACTCCAAAACCACGGAGTCAGCTTCACTCGCCGCCCGGGTCCAAAGCACCAGTAGCCCACCACCATTCGGAGGCACCGCCTCCAACGCATCCCCCAAGGCCAGGGACTCGACGTCATAGAGCTCCGGCAAATCTGCGGCCATGAGGGTCTGCCGGTTCACCACCCCCGACGCCCGATCCACTCGCAACCATCTCCCCTCTCCCAAACGCACAACACCCTTCACCCGGATCACTGCCTCGGGCAACCGCCCCAAGGCCTCCATCAGCACCTCCTCATCCCCCCCCTCCGCAAACCCAAAAGGCATCCACTGCGGATCCCCCCGCCTCTCATCACAAGTACACCCTCCGCCCCCATGTTCATGACCATGCCCATCCCCACACCCACACGCCTCCCCACATCCCTCCACGTGCTCGTGCCCGTGCTCATGCTCGTCCCCCTCTCCCTCTCCCGGCCCCTCTCCCTCTCCCTCCCCCGGCCCCTCCTCCAGTTCCTCTACTATCCGCCCCACCAACTCGCCCACATCCCCCCCATCCCCCACACTCTCCGCCTCCACCAGAATCACCTCCGCCCCATCCCCCTCAGCCACAGCCCGCGCATAGGGCTCAGCCTCCTGATCCCCCGCAAGCTCCACCAGCACCACCGAGTAATCCCGCTCCCGCAGCAGGCGCAAGCAATCCAGGATTTCGCCCCCACCATCGCAGGCGCACCCCTTCTCCATGGCCACCACGGGCAGCCCTGAGTACCATAGCGGATCCAGGTTCACCGGCCCGGTCTGTTGCACCAGCGCCGCCGCCCGTACCCCCGAGCCCAACGCGTCAGCCAACCGACTGACCAGCCGGGTCTTACCGCTTCCATATCCACCAAAGACAATGACAACTGTGAGCTTCTTCATGGAACTTCCGCCTCGC
>JAOZUO010000062.1:6667-43219 GCA_029938605.1 Deltaproteobacteria bacterium
ATATCCACCAAAGACAATGACAACTGTGAGCTTCTTCATGGAACTTCCGCCTCGCTGAGCCATCATACGTTATATTCTACAGGAGGAGCAGACATGGTTCGATCGCTACGCATCACTCTCATGCTACTGGCGCTGGCGCTGGCGCTGGCGCTCGCCTCGGGTCCGGGGTGCAAGAAGGTCACCGAGGCCCAATGCGGCAAGGTGAAAAACGGCATGGACATCATCCAGGTGGCCAAGGTACTGGGCAACCGTGGAAATGAGAACCCCACTGGAAGCACCGCCGGCCTGGACGTGACCCATCGCACCTGGTCCAACTCCGACGGATCCGCCTGCGACGTGATGTTCCGCAAGGGCAAGGTATACAAGATCCTCTGGACGAAGTAGAGCTTGGCTCCAATGGTTCGCTCAATGTTCTTAGGCGGCTGGCTTGCGGTCACAATGGTGGCCACGCTGGGCGGGTTATGGACCCCGCCGGCCCCCTCGCCGGCCCCCTCGCCGGCCCCCTCGCCGGCCCCGGGGATGGCCCCGGCTTCCCCCCGGGGAAGCCGCGCCTGCAAGCCTGACTGCCGCAAAAAGAGATGCGGCACCGACGGCTGCGGTGGCACCTGCGGGACCTGCCCCACCGGAAAGACCTGTCACCTCAACCGCTGCATCAAGCGCCCCAAGGACCCCTGCCGCGCCCTGTACGGCACCTGGGTGGGCGCCATGTATCTGCAGGAAACCCACCTCCTGCGGGGCAAGGTCTGGGGCACTCGACACGCCTGTTTCGGACGATTCCACATTACCTTCCCCCTGCGCGGCGGCCGTGGGTCCGCTGACGAAACCTTCACCATCACCTTCCCCGGAAAGCTGGTCTACTTCAAAGGTACCCGGATCATCCGTCACTCCCCGGGCAGTCTCTACGGCCTGGACAACTTCAGCGGCACCGTGGACTTCAAACGCGGGCGCTTCGTGGGCGTATTTCACGACAACCGAAACCGACGCAATACCGCCAAAGTCCTTCTGAAAAAGAAATAAGAGCTGCGCCCAAAGAGCTATACGTAGAAGACCCAGAGCCCAACGACCACCGCGGCCACCGCGAACAGGGCGATGATCACCAGCAAGGCCTTGGAGGCCGACCCGAACCCGGCGTCCCGGATGGCGGGCAGTTGCGTGGGCTGCGTGGCGGCCGCATCGGAGACCTGATCGGCCGACCACTGCAGGGTGGGCGAGGCATCATCCTCCGACGAGCGCGCGGTGAGTTTCCCGACGCCGGGAGCAGCCCTGGATTCGTCCACGGGCGCAGCCGAAGGAGCCCAACGCTGGTCAGTGGTGATGGCCGGTGCCAGGCCGGGGCTCGGCTCACCGCCAGGTCTCGACTCCTGTATCTCCAGGCTGGCGACCTCCCCAGAGACCATGCGCGGCGGTGCGGACTCCTGGACGGGAAGATCGAGCCAGGTGACCACCGTGACCTTGCGCTGGCGAGGTGTCACGTCCCGCTGCTCGGGGAGAGCATCGGCGTCCATGAGATCCCGCATGAGATCGGACACCCGGGACATGGGGAGGCGGTGCTCCAGAACAATCGCCTCCAGCGCATCGGCCATGTCCGACGCCGATGCGTACCGCTCCTCCCGATCCCGGGCCAACCCCTTGAGTACCACCTGCGCCAATGACTCAGGCAGATCCGGGTTGTACCTTCGAGGGTCCGGCACGGGCTTTTGCTGTACCGCGCGCAGCATGTCCAGCTCGTTCTCGCCCCAGAAGAGCCGTCGCCCCGTCAACAGCTCGTGCAGCACGATGCCCACCGAAAAACCATCCGATCGGACGTCGAGCTCCTTGTCCTGGGTCTGCTCAGGGGACATGTAGCCGAGCTTTCCCTTGATCACCCCCACCACGGTCTGACTCTGGCGGATGGCGGAGCTGGCCTTGGCGCAGCCGAAGTCCAGTAGCTTCACGGCGCCGTCCCGTCGGAGCATCACGTTCACCAGGTTCACGTCCCGGTGGATGATACCCAGGGGTACGCCGTCATTGTCCGTGGCGTTGTGGGCGTAGTCGAGTCCGCGCAGCAGGTCTCGGACCACCAACACCGACACCTCCCAGGGGATCGGCCGCCCGTAGCGCTCCTTGTGCCGGACGTGCACCACCTGGAGATCGATGCCGTCCACGTACTCCATGGCCATGTAGTAGTGGCCGTCCAGCTCGCCAAAGTCGAAGACCGACACAATGTTCGCGTGATCCAGCGCGGCGTTGATGCGCGCCTCGTCAATGAACATCCGCACGAAGACCTGCTGCTCGGCGTACTTGGGCTTAACGCGCTTGATCACCACCCACTTGGCGAACCGCTCGGGTCCCGTGACTCTGGCGCGAAATATCTCCGCCATACCGCCGGTGCCCAAGAGCTCATCAATGATGTAGCGCCCCAGCGCGATGGGCTGTTCGTGGTTCGGGATCGCCGAAGCGCCCAGTGCGTCCTTGGATTTCGTCATAGGGATCAAGAGGCCAAAGAGAGGTTGCCAATTGAAAATCGCCTCTCCAGCCCTCAATGCCACCGATTATGCCCCATGATCGCCGCGATGTCTCCCTCCAGCTTGGATCCTTAGGCGGCTGGTGAGAAGCCCTGGCCGGTGCTATGGTCCCTCCCTCCATGTACCGGCCGTTCGTCATCATTGTCCTGTTCGCCTGGGCCCCGGCCAGGTGCTCGCAGCCCACGGCTGACCGTAGTGGGTCCGCGAGCCACAATGCGTCCAAACAGCCCCCCATGCGGCCCAGTCCCATGACGCCGGCCGCCGCCGGACCCCGGCGTCGCCCTGGCAAAAAGCGAGCCACCGCCGGCCCCACATCCGATCGGCTCAAGATCCGGAAGGCCTGTCTGTCCCTGTACCGGGCCCGGATCACACACCTGTCGGCACTGCTGGCCAAGATTGGACTGCACCGCACCCAGGCGCAACTGGTGAAAGACTATGGCCTGAACTCAGACGAGACCTTGCGGGCCTGCATGGAGTTGACCCCTGCCCAACGGCGGTGCGTCATCGCCCTGCCCAACCCCTTGATCGCCGAGCAACCCTGCCGGCTGGACGTGTCCCTGGGCCTGAGGGCGCCACCAGCGCTCATGGCGCTGTTAACGCCTAAACCCGTGGCCGTCGACGAAGCCACGGCCCGTCATCAACTCACGAGTCTTCGCGGACGGTGGGTGCACGAGTCCTCGGCCGGTCGTCGGACAGAGATCGAGATCGGCCCAGGAGGCCGCGCCACCTTCCGCCACTTTCGTGACAACCGCCCCCAGGGAGGTGCGAGCCACTCCGTCCTGTCCATCCGTCGTCGGCGGGAGCTTCTGCGACGACGCGCGGTGACCGTGCAGCGCTATGTGTATCTCCGAGTCAATCGAAACAACTTCACCTTATCGGGCAACCTGCTACACACCGCGACGCCCATTCGAAAACGTACGGAGTTTCGCCTGATCCTGGCTCGGGACCGGGTGCTGAGACTGGCGGGCGGCCAGTGCGAGGTCATCGATCTGGGCTACCTCTCCGGGCACGCCGCCACCTGCACCTGGAGCCCAGACGGTGTCGGGCAAGTCCCCGTGCTGCGGATCGCCTACTTGGTGGGACGCTGGAAGCAGGAAGCGCGCTTTTTTCTCGTCGGAACGCACCTGCTTGATGAGCGTCTGTACCAGCGCCGCTTCGTGCGCCGCTAGAACGCAACGAGAACACCGTTTGAGGTCCATCCGTGCAGACTGAAGACTTCGACTACGACCTGCCGGAGGGGCTCATCGCCCAGGAACCCGCGCCCCGTCGCGATGGTTCGCGCCTGCTGGTACTCGACCGGACGGACGGTCCCCCTTCGGACAGACGATTCCACGAGATCGCGGACCTGCTCCCCGCCGACGGACTGCTGGTGTTCAACGACAGCCGTGTATTCCCGGCGCGCCTACGGGGACACAAACCCACGGGGGGTGGCGTGGAGGTGCTACTGGTGAGCCCACGCCCCGCCACCGACGAGACGTCCGACGGGGGTAGCGGTAGTGACGGTTGTGTCTGGCGCTGTCTGTGCCGCAGCTCTAAGGGGCTCACCCCCGGCGGGGAGATTCGATTCGGCGACGATGACCAGAACCCCACCGTTGTGGCCGAAGTACTGCGGGTCCTGCCCGACGGAGGCGCGGACCTCGCCTTTGAGCGTCGGGGGACGCCGCCGCCGAAGGGATCGGGGTGGCTCCTGTCCTGGGCAACGGAAGTGGGGGAGACTCCCCTTCCCCCCTACATCCGGCGCCCCGAAGGCGAGCATGACCTGGATCGAGAACGGTACCAGACCGTGTACGCCCGCGAGCAGGGCTCGGTGGCCGCGCCCACCGCGGGGCTGCACTTCACCCACCCACTTCTCACGTCGCTCAGCCAACGCGGCATCGAGCTGGCCTACCTGACGCTGCATGTGGGCCCTGGCACCTTTCGCCCCGTGCGCACCGACCACATCGCCGAGCACCGCATGGACGCCGAGCGGGTGGAGGTCACCCCGGCGCTGGCAGACGCGGTGAGCCGGGCCAAGAGCGCGGGCCGACCGGTTGTGGCCGTGGGCACGACAACGGTTCGGGCGCTGGAGGGAATGGCTACGGCGCCCGGCCAGCTCGAACCGGGCGCACGGGAGGTGTCTCTGTTCATCACCCCCGGATACGAGTTCCGCATCGTGGACGCACTGATCACCAACTTCCACCTTCCGCGCTCCACGTTGCTCATGCTGGTCTCGGCCCTGGCCGGGCGGGACCGGGTGCTGGCAGCCTATCGCCACGCCGTACGCGAGGGCTACCGATTCTACTCCTACGGCGATGCGATGTTGATCCGATGAACGATACGACCACGACTACGACCACGAGCCAGGAGTTCCGCTTCGAGCTCGACGCCACTTGTGGTAACGCCCGCGCCGGGCGCATTCACACCGCCCACGGCACGGTGGAGACGCCCGCCTTCATGACCGTGGGAACCTACGGTGCAGTACGCGGCATGTCCCCCGACGGGGTCCGGGCCACTGGCGCCCAGATCATTCTTTCCAACACCCTGCACCTGTATCTGCGTCCGGGGCTGGAGGTGATCGATCTACACGGCGGCCTGCACCGGATGATGGGCTGGGATGGTCCCATCCTCACTGACTCGGGTGGCTTTCAGCTCATGAGCCTCAAGTCGATGCTTCGCATCGACGACGAGGGTGTGGACCTGCGCTCTCCCATTGACGGCAGCCGCCACCGCCTGACGCCCGCCCTCGTTATGGAGGTCCAACGCCGCCTGGGCGTGGACATCGCCATGGTCTTCGACCACTGCCCGGCAGCGGATGCCTCGGACGCATTCAAGCGCGAGGCCATGGATCGCTCCACGCGCTGGGCCGCCCAGTGCCTGGACCAGCCGCGCGCACCCGGTCAGGCGGTCTTCGGCATCGTCCAGGGCGGCGTGGATCTGGCCTTGCGACGCGAGCACCTGGCGGCCATCGCCGAGCTCGCCCCAGACGGTCTGGCCCTCGGTGGCCTCGCCGTGGGGGAAGGGCCCCAGGAGATGGACCGCGTCGTATCGGCCATCGCTCCCGAGATGCCCGCCGAAAAGCCCCGATACCTCATGGGCGTCGGCTTCCCACGAGACCTGGTGGCCTCCGTGCAGGGCGGCATCGATCTCTTCGACTGCGTGATCCCCACCCGCCACGCACGAAACGGCCAGCTCTTCACCCCAGAGGGCCGCATCAACATCGCCAACTCCAGATTCCGCCATGACGACGGCCCCGTGGATCCGGAATGCGACTGCCTCACCTGCCAACGCTTCACTCTCGCCTACTTGAAGCACCTGTACCAAACCAAGGAGATCCTCTACTCCACCCTCGCCACCACCCACAACCTCCGCTTCTACCAACGCCTCATGCGCCGGCTCCGCCAGGCCATCATGGACAACAACAAAGCCCGCCTGGCAGCGCTGTCCGCTCAGTTCGCCGGGTAGGACTATCTAGGCTTCGTGGCCAACGCCAAGTCGGGGAGCTTGGAGGGGACTGGGGCGTTAGTAATTATCTTCGGCCTGGGCGAAGTGGGACTGGGGATGGGCGCAGGCGGGGCAGACCTGGGGCGGCTCGTTGCCTTCGTGGATGTAGCCGCAGTTGGCGCACTTCCAGCGGATGGCCTCGGCACGCTTGAACACGCCTTCAGCCTTGACCCGCTCGAGGAGCTGACGATACCGCGCCTCGTGCTCCTTCTCCACCTTGGCGATCATGGTGTAGGCGGCGGCGACCTCCGCAAAACCCTCCTCCTTGGCCTTGGCGGCGAAGGCGGGGTACAGCTCGGTCCACTCCTCTTTCTCGCCCTCGGCCGCGGCGAGCAGGTTCTCGGCGGTGTCGCCAATTTTACCAGCCGGATACATGGCCGTGATCTCCAGGCCGGCGCCACTTTGGAGGAACTTGAAGAAGACCTTCGCGTGGGCTCGCTCGTTGTCCGCGGTCTCCTCGAAGAGCCGCGCGATCTGCAGGTAGCCCGCCTTGCGCGCCACGCCCGCGGCGTAGGTGTACCGGTTACGCGCCTGGGACTCGCCCGCGAACGCCTTGAGTAGATTCTTCTCGGTCTCGCTTCCCTTCAGATCAGCCATGCTGTCCTCCTCTGTTGGTCCAATGAATTCGTTTCGTATTCAGGAGAGCCCCATGGTCGCCGCCCAGGTGGGCAGGCAGTCGGTGAGCTCGCTACATTCCTTGATCTGCCGACCGGACTCAACGGCCTCCTTCAAAGGCCCCGCCAGGGAGGTGTCCCCGTAGAGCGCTCCCCCCACCAGCCGGCCGTCGCGGGAAACAAGCCGGATATAGGCGCCGTTCGACCGCCGCTCCCACTCCTGATAGCTGCCGTCGTCAGTCGCCACCACGCCGATGCTGAAAAGGTCCACGTCCATAACCTTCAGGCGATTGGAACGCGGCAGGGTAGCGTACTCGGTAGCCCCCCCCGCGGCGTTGATGCCCGCCACCACGGCCTGGGCGTAGGCCGTGGGCCAGATGCCCTGCACCTCGCCCCGGTACTCGGCCACGTCCCCCGCGGCCAGGATGTCCGGATCCGACGTGAACATCCCGTCGTCCACCAGGACACCGCGATCCACCTTGAGCTCCACCTGGCGCGCCAGGTAGCTGTTGGGTCGCACGCCCGTGGACAGGACAACGAAATCCGCCTCCAGCGACCTACCGTCCTCCAACGCCACTGTCCGGACCTGCTGGTCCCCCACGATGGCGGTGACCTTGGCCTTGGCTGCCAACCGGATACCGAGCTCCTGAAGGTGGTCCGCCAGCAGTCGCCCCGCGGGCTCGGGCAGCTGCCGAGGCAGAAGCCAACCAAACCCCTCAACCACCGTCACCTGCACGCCCTGACGATGAAGAGCGCCGGCCGCCTCCAGCCCTAAAAGCCCGCCGCCGATGACCACGCAGCGAGCACCGCTTTGCACACGCTCCAGGATCGCCCCGGCGTCCCGGACCGAGCGCAGCACATGAACCCCCTCCAGAGAGGCGCCCACGATGGGCGGCACAAAAGCGTGGGCGCCCGTGGTCAACACCAGCCGGCGGTAGTTCAGCTCCCGGCCGTCCCGCAGGCGCACCTTCCGCGCGGTCCGATCAATGCCGGTAACTTCGCCCTGCACAAGATCGATACGCCGGTCGGCGTACCAGGACTCAGGCTGCAAGGGCAGGCTCTCGGAGTCCACCTCCCCCGCCAACAACCGCGTGAGGTTCAGTCGATAGTACGGGAGCCCGGGCTCCTGGGACACCAGGGTGATGTCCACGTCCGGCGCCGTGGCCCGCGCCCGATCCGCCGCCGTGACGCCGGCGATACCCGCGCCCACCACCACCACGGGCCCCGTCTCGCCCGCACCCGCCGTGGAGCCGGCCTCGGTCACGGGCTCGAAGAGGTTCGCACTCGCCCCACACACGGGGCACTCCGCGGGAGGCTCGGCTCCCTCATGCACATGGTCACAGATCGTGCAGCGCCAGGACGTGGGCGGCAGCCCCGCGGGCGCGGCCTGGGGAGCGGCCAAGGGGCTGAACATCTCCCGATCCACGCCACAAACGGGGCAGTTGGCCGGTGGCTCCAACCCCTCGTGCACATACCCACAAACCTCACACTTCCAGGCAGTTACATCACTCATGGCGAATGGTCCGGTAGTTGGTTCCGCAGTTC
This sequence comes from Deltaproteobacteria bacterium, assembly GCA_029938605.1. Taxonomy (GTDB): domain Bacteria; phylum Myxococcota_A; class Polyangia; order HGW-17; family JAJRWW01; genus JAJRWW01. The sequence goes on from JAOZUO010000062.1 coordinate 14,811, forward strand.
AGGCGCTGATTTCCCCAGTGGGTCGGAGCCGGACTATAGCACGCCAGGGCGCGAACGTTACGGCAGGTCTTCGGTGAGGATGCGGATGGAGCGGGCGGGCACCGAGAGGGGGGCGCCGCCGGTGACCTGGGTCTGGGTGACCTGCTCAGTGAAGCTGCCCGCGGGAAGGCCCGAAATGGAGGCCGTGGCCGAGGACTTGTTGATGAGCACGTAGACATCATGCTCCGCGCCGCAGCCGGTCATCTTATAGGCATAGGTGTCGGCGCCGGGCGTGACGGTCTGGCGATAGCCGCGCCGCAGAGTGACGTGGTCCGTGCGGATCTGGATGAGCCGGGTCACCAGATCCCGCAGGTTCTGCTGGTGGGTGGAAAGGCCTGTCCACTGCATCATGCGCCGGTTGTCCGGATCGCCACCACCGGCCAGGCCGATCTCGTCGCCGTAGTAGATGAGCGGGACGCCGCGGTTGGTGAGCATGACGCCAAAGGCCAGCCCCAGCCGCTCGTAGGGCTCGGCGTTTGCGGGCTGGGTGTAGGCGCCGGGGTTCCAGCCGTTGCCCACGCTCGATCCCTCGTAGCAGTTGCCCCCGAACCCGCCATTGGCGAAGTGGATGGCCCGAGGGATGTCGTGGTTGCCGATCCAGGTGGACATGAGCGCACCGGCCGGATAGAAGGCGTCGTTGCCATTCATCCAGGAAAAGAGGGCGTTCAGGTCCTGGGACCCTGAGAAGAACGTGTCGCAAAGCTGCAGCCGGAGCGGGAAGTCGAACTGCCCGTCGAGCATGGTCTGGGGGTTGATGTAGGCGGCGAGTGCGCCCTGGTTGCCATAGTCGTAGGTCTCACCCACCAGATAAAAGCGGCCGCCCGTGGGCATGGTGAACTCGGCGTTGAGCGCCGCACGCAGGTCCGTGAGCCAATCGAAGGGCACGTGCTTGATGGCGTCCAGACGATAGCCGTCGATGCCGTACTCCTTGGCCCACCAGATGGCGTCGTTCACCGACCAGTCCCGCGCGTTCGGCAGGCTGAATTCGAAGGGCGGCAGGTAGTCCGTGAAAGCGCACCGGGTGCTCCAGGTGGGGTTGTCCCAGTTGTCGGGCGCACACAGCACGATGTCACCGTTGGTGTCAGTGGCGAACCACCCGTTGTTGTCCTCGTAGAGACCGGAGTCGATGTCCACGTGATTCATGACGTAGTCGAACAGGACGTACAGGCCGCCGGCGTGGGCGGTGCCAATGAGATTGTGCAGATCCTGGGACGTCCCAAGACGGCTCTCCACCTGGGGCGTGGGCACCGGGCTGTTGGGGTTCGAATAGTCGATGTTCGCCGGAGACGGCCAGTAGCCGTGGTAGGCCGAATACATGTGCGAGTCGCTGCCCGGGTCGATGGCCGCGCCGGCGGTGTTGCGGTTCTCGTAGGGGGCAGACAGCCAGATGGTGTTCACGCCCAGGTTCTCCAGGTACGTCATCTTCTGCTCTACGCCCTGCCAATCGCCGCCCTGATAGTCCGCCTCGAAGTCCACGCCGGACACGGAGTCGCGGCTGTTGTCGCTGTCGTAGAACCGGTCCACCATGGCGAAGTACATGACCGCGTCCTCCCACTGGAACACCGCGGGATCGCCGCATAGCGAAGGCGGGGGGCAGTCGCTCGGACAGCTCACGTAGGTCTCCCCCGCGTCGCAGACGCCATCGTTATTACAGGTGCCGGGGGCGCCGCCCGTGGTGATGGTGATCACCTGGCTCACCGCGCCCGGATCCGCGGGGTTGTCCGTGGGAACGGTCTGGTTGGCCAGGGACTGGCCATCCTCGTTCACCAGGCGGGCGAACAGCGCGATGGTGGTGCCCGCCGCGGGCGGCCCGCCAAAGAGGGAGGTCAGCGGGATGGCCGCCTCGAAACCGCTGGTCCCGGTCACCACGTCTCCAGCGACCCAGGGGAAGTTCGTACCGTCCAGGCCGATGTTGCGCCAACCGGCATCGTCGCTCATGGCTCCCTGGATAGAGGCCATGCCCTTGGTGCCCACGGCCCAGTCCGCCTGCCAACTCGAATCCGTGCAGGCGATGTCGGCGCTGACGCTGTTGTCCAAGGCTCCGGAGTTGTCCGTGGCGCCGGCGATGGAAGGCAGCCCCACGCTAGTGGGGCCGTAGTCCGTGTCGATGTACACCACCAGGGAGTTGGCGGACTCCACAAAGCCGACTACGCCGATGTACAGGTTGTTGGCGTCGTAGGCCACGTAGAGATCCGTGAGCACATTGGCGCCCCAATCCGAGGCGGTGGTGTCAGCTCCCACGTGCTGATCCGAGGTCCAATCGCCGGTGGACTCGGTGACGTCGCCATCCAGGGTGGGCGTGCCGAAATACACGTCCGTGTCGACCACGCACTGAGTCCCGTCGATGTGATACCCCAAGGAGCACTGATTACAGAAGGTGCCGGTATAGCCTAGATCGCACTCACACCGGGCCACGCCGCCATCCTCCACACAGGAGCCATGAACACCGCAGTCCAGGTTCTCGCAACCACCGGTGCTGTTGTAGTTGGTGTTGTAGTTATAGTTGTAGTTGGCGTTGGTCCCGCCGTTGTTGTTGTTGTCGCTGGTGTTCCAATTCTGGGCGTTGTTGTTGTCACCGATGGGTCCCGGCGAGCCACACCCCACGACCAACAGCGCACCCGTCACAAAGAGAACGGATGCGGCGATGGAACGACTCATCTTCTCTATTTTATTCTCAGGCTTGCCCATTGCGTAGTAACTCCTTATAGAGTTACTATTACAACGCCTACAAGACAGGGTCAAGGAGCGATAGTCAAATGGAACAGGATCTCACGCAGGCCATGAAAAGGCTCGGCTTCACCGCCAACGAGAGCCGCGCCTATCTGGCCCTGCTGCAAAGGCATCCCGCCACGGGGTACGAGATGGCTACCGCATCAGGGGTGCCACGGTCTGCCATCTACAATGTGCTGCGGAGCCTCGAACGACAGGGGCTCGTGAACGTCGTGCAGGAAAAGCCCGCGCGATACATTCCGGTACCACCCGAGCGCCTCTTCAACCTGCTGGAGTCACGGTTCGCGCGGAACCTCGACGAAGTCCGAGCTCGCATAGAAAACCTGGCGCAAACCCAAGACGAGGTCTCCACCTGGACGGTCCAGGGCTACACCGGGATGCTGGACGAAGCCCGACGCATCATCGGCGGTGCCCGGCAGGTGATCATGGCGTCGCTTTGGCAGCGGGAAGCCAAGGCCCTTCAGGACGCCCTCCTGTCCGCCCAAAAGGACGGGGCCGAGCTCGTCCTCTTCTCCTTCACTCCCCTCCCCGAGGGGTTGGGCACCCAGCTCTCCTACGACATCGCCGAGCCGGAGCTGGAGAGCTACTGGTCCCACCGCCTCATTCTCATCGTGGACCACGAGCAAGTGCTCATGGGCGGCGCCGAGGACAGCGAAGACAACCGCGTGGTCGTCAGCCGGGAAGAGCCCCTCATCGACGTAGCCCGCTCCAACCTCGTCCTGGACATCACCCTCTACGGCGAGCGCACCGATACCGACACCGCCCCCACAATCCAGCTCCTCACCGCGCCCCTGGCCCCCGTCGAAGAGCTCGTCTCCAACTCCCTGGCGAACCAAGCCCCCGCGTCAAACGCCAAGGCGATGTCCTAAGCGGCCGCCGGCAAATACGCACACGCCCCCCACGTCAAGCTCACACCGTTCCTACAATCGGACTGTCCCGGTGGGCAACTCCGATCGTTTCTCTACATGCTGGCCAATCAACACGGCATGCTTTAAGATCACAAAAACCGCAGTGCAGAAGGAGAGTAGTCATGAATACGCGGGGAATCCTACACGTGCTGACGGCGGTGGTGCTCGCTGGCTGTGGCCCGACAAGCGGGGCCGGCGGTGATAACAACACCAGCGGTGATCAGGACGGCAGTACCTACAATCCGGACGGTTCGGTGCCCTACTGGGACTCGACCACCGGGCCCCAGGACGCCATGCCCGCCCCGAATTGGGACGCCTTCTTCGCCGAGGACCCTCCGCCGGAGTACTGTGGACCGGGAGACGCCGACGCGGCGGTTATGCCCGGCGGCACCCCGGAGTGCCCCGACGACAAAAATCGCGAGGGCTGCCCCTGCGCGCCCCACGGCGCCACGGCGCCCTGCTGGCCCGGGCTGCGCGTGGATCGAGACCGGGGCATCTGCACCGACGGCGTGACCACCTGCGAGTACTTCAATGAGTTCATCGGCCAGTGGGGCCCCTGTGAGGGGTTCGTGTTGCCGGTGGAGGGTGCGACCCTGGGACCCGAGGCATGCAACTGCTTCTCCATGGGGAGCTGGGAGATCGACAACCTCTCCCCCTGCTTCATCACCTACAACGGCAGCGATATCTATGCAGTCTCGACCTTTGACGCAGGCGGCGGCGCCCAGTGCCCCACCAACATTTCCCAGACCCCGCCGCCCGCCCCCGAGCCTGGCACCGACTGGTCCACCAACCGCCTCAACGTGGACTGTGCCGGCCAGTACGAGCTGTGCTTTACGCTCCGGGCCGGCGACGAAAACAACCCCGATCCGGTGAATGACTGTATCGTGGTGAGTGTGTGCGTGGATGCCTGGTACGACACCCCCGGCGTAGTGCAGGACCTACCCAACCTCCCGAGCTGGACCTCCGCCAACTCCACCTGCGCCGCGCAGTTCGCCAACAGCGGCGGCTACGGCGAGATGTCCGTGCTGGGCCTCTCCATCGAGTGCGAAGACATCGACGACAACGGCAGCTCGTACATCTTCCACCGCATCGGCTACTGCCCGTTGTCGTGCAACACCAACCCCACCGCACCAGAGTGCGCGAACTGCGGCAACGGCGGGTCGGGATCTTTCTAAGGCCCCGAAAGGGGCCATCGGCAACAGCTAACCCGCCAGCTTTTCCGCCAGGTTTTTCCCGTAGTCCTGGCAGGCTTTCAGACCATCGTCGGTACCAATGAAATCTTCCTTGAGGTTGAGCGCGCCGAGGTCCGACATGTCCATTTTGAATACGTGCTCCATGGTATCGGCGATCATGGGGCCGGCCTCACCGCTGTGGGTGTGAGAGGTGAAGGCGCCTCCGGCATTTCCCTTCAGCTCGGCCTTCTGCGCCGTAAACAGGAAGTTCTTCATGCCGCCGGTCATGTCCTTGTGATAGGTGGGGCAACCAAAGATGTAGCCGTCAAAGCCGGCCAGGTCATCGGCGCTCTTTATCTCCGAGATCTTCTTGGTGACGGCGGTAGCGCCGGAGAAACGGATCCCCTCCGCAATGTATTCAGCCATCTTGGCCGTATTTCCCGTGCGGCTGACATAAGCGATCATTACTTTCTTCATCTGAATGCTCCTTTTCCGGGGTCAAGAAATGAAAGGGTTAAAGACACCAGTTGCGCATCTGGCGACCGGGTCTGACTACGACTCGGGAACGGGCTCCGGTGGTAGGATGTGCTCTCCGGTACCGAGGTCGTTGATCTTCTTGGAGACCGCTTCCCGAGCCTTCATACCGAGCTTCTGGAAGATGTGTCGGGCCTCCTCGAGCAGGATCTTCCCCCCGTCCGGGTTGCCGCGCTCCACGAGAAACTCGCCGTACTGGCTCAGGGCCTTGGCCAGCTCTGCCTGGTTGTCCAGCTCCCGAAACAGCTCCACGGCGGATGCGAAGTACTCCTTGGCGAGCTGGGCGGAGTCAGTGCCGGTGTCGTCAAAGAGCGTGGCTCCGTAGGCCTCCCCCAAAGCGAGCAGGGCGCGCCCCTCGTACTCCCGCATACCGGCCCGCTTCGCCACGTCCATGGCCTCCTCGGCGAGCTTCCGGGCCCGATCGGTGTTGCCCCCCTGGACCTCCAGATCGCTGATATTGCGCAGCGCATCAGTGAGTACCCGCCGGTCGTCCATGAGCCGCGCTAGCTGCACGGCCTCCTCCAGCCGCTGCCGCGCCTTGACCGTCTCGCCCATGGCGATGGCCGCCTCGCCGAGGTTGTTCAGCAGCATGGCTTGGTGGGGAATGGCGCCGATCTCCTCGGAGATGGCCAGCGCCTCCTGCCAAAGCTCCACGCCGCGCTCCATGCCGCCGCGGACGTAATCGATGATGGCCAGGGCGTTGAGCGACATGATCATGCCGTCCTGGTCCACCACCTCCCGTCGTAGAGACAGGGCCTCTTCGTGACAGGCGGCGGCCTCGTTGAGCAACCCCCGGTCGCGCTCGATGTTGCCGATGTTGGTGAGAGACACGGCGATGGATCGCGCATCCCCGATGCGGCGACGCTGCTCCAAGGACACGGAGCTCTTCTCCAGAGCCTCTTCGTAGTGCCCCTGGAGACGGAACACCTGGGCCACATCGTCCAGGGAACCGGCGATGCCACGCTGATCCCCTGCCTGATCGAACAGCGCCTGACCCCGCTCGAGGTACTGGATGGCCAGCTCCAAGTCCCCCTTCTGACGGTAGATACGCCCCATCTTGTTGAAAGCCACGCCGCCCTTGGAGCGGCTGTTCATGACCCAGCTCAGCCGCAGCATCTTTTCGAAGGCGGCCAGGGCGTCATCATAATCTCCTCGGAGCGCGTACACCGAGCCCATGTCGTGCCACAGGTACATGCGCGTGCCCACGTCCTGCTCCGCCAGGCAAGCCAGCGCCTGGCGGTAGAGCCGAATGGCCTTGTCGTTGAGGTGCATCACACGCGCCAGATCCGCCGCTCGGCGGTATCGCTGAGCCGCCGCGGATCCATCACCTGCCAACTCGAGGTGACGGGCTACCTCCTCTTGGTTCTCGGCGTTGCCTCCCTCCGGACGCAGCTCCAGCCACTGGGCGATGACCTGGTGGTAGTGACAGCGGTCCACCGCGTCGATGCGCTCGTATACCAGGTTCCAGATGGGCGGATAGGCAAAGCGGTACTCCCGCTGACCGCGGATCTGAGAGATCTCCGACTCCACGATGAAGCCGCGGGTCTGGTGTCGCGCCAACGCCTCGGCCACGGACTGGTGGGTACGCTCGCCCGTGTCGGCGATGACATCCAGGTTCGGTCCGTCGGGCTCTCCAGAGGCGATGGAGCCCGATCGGATGAGCGCCACCACAGCCTCCAACCAGAAGACCTCTCCGCAGGCGGCGCACTTCTCGAGCACGAGGCGGTCCCCCTCGGCGAGGGACTCGAGCCGCTTGCTGATGATGCCCTCATGGGTGGCCGGGACAATGAGATCACTCATCAATTCGAGGTCAGTGCCCCAGGGGTCAGTGTCCGCATCGACGACGCCGGCCTCCAGCAACAGACGCATCATCTCCCCCACCAACCGCGGGCTGGCGTCGGGCCGGCTCCGTACGATGGCGAGGATCTCGTCGGGGATCTCGCCGCAAGGAGCAAGCAAGGCCTTGAGCAACTCCGCACTCTCCTCGACTTCCAAGGGGGGCAGATCGATCTGCACGGAGTCGAACTCCCCCTGCCCAAAGCGCGGGTGCAGATCCAGCATGGCATCGCGCCCTGCCAACAGCACCATGATGGGGCTGGAGCCAAGGCCCGCCGCCAGGTAGTGAAGCAAGTTGACCGTCTCGGGGGTAGCCCGCTCCATCTGGTCGAACATGATCAAGACGGCGGACTTCTCGGCGTAGGCCGCCAGCAGCCTTCGCATGGCCATGAACATGCGCATCTCGAGCTGCGCCGGAGACGCCAGGAGCGGCTCGAGTACCGGGCTGCCGACGAAAGGCACCCGCATGAGCTGCCCCACGAGATGGGCCACCTCGGTCACACGCGACTCGGGGATCACCTCGGCGACCCCCTTCAGGATGGCCTCCCGGCCCTCGTTAGAGGTCTGACCCTCGTGGAAATTGAAGAGCTGAGCCAGCACCCGGATGAACGCCACAAAGGGCGGAGCGCCATGACCACCCGCGCGGCCGTATAGGATCCGGGGGGGGACCTCTTCGGAGCAACCCTCCTCCTTGAGATGTTCGGCGATCTGCGCCAACAGAGCCGTCTTGCCGAAGCCCGGCTTTCCCATCAATGTCACGAATTGGAAGGCGCGCCCGTTGCAGCACAGATCGAACCGCTCACGCAGCTGCTCGAGGACGGAGGTCCGGCCCACGAAGACGCTCGCCAGATCGAGCCCGCTGGGCAGGACGGCGTCGGGCACCTCGAAGGTCTTGGATGTGAGGGACTGCGCGTCCAAGGCCGCCGGTGCTCGCTCCGTGCGACAGTGGATACAGATCTCGATGCCGTTGGGCACCTCGATGCCGCAGCCGTGGCAGTGCGGAGGCAGCTCTACGCCACAGACGGCACAGCGGATATTGTCGGGCTGAAAGGGGACGCCGCAGTTGGGACAGCTCACGATGACTCTCCGCGGATGAATGCGGGCAACGGGGCCCGGGGCTGCGAGTTGCAAAGCTTGACGAGGGCGGCCCGATGCGAAAGCCAACGCCGGTGATCGGCCCGACTCCGCGGCACAGTACCCCCGCCCCGCTTTCTCCAGAAATACTTGAGACCCACCATTTCGTAGGGCTCCTCCCCCCGCGCCAGGTTCACGCAGGACTCCACCCGTACGGCTTGGATGATGGGGGGCACCGCCTCGATGGTCCAGTAGTGGGTGTCGTGCATGAGAATGATCCCGCCACCGTGCCGCTCAACCTTCGCCATAACGGCGTTTAACACCTTGGAGACGTTGAAGTATTTGTCATCCTCGGACCCGAGGTTCCACATCACCACCGTGGTCCCCTGCTTGCGCAGCAGCTGTTTCGCGTAGGGGGACATGGCGCCATAGGGTGGTCGGAACAAATAGCTCTGCTCACCGGTGACCCGCGAAATGAGCCGGTCGGTGAGCTCGATCTGTCTCTTCTGCTTGGCCGGTGGGATGGTGCGTAGGTTCGGGTGCGCGTGGGTGTGGTTCGCCAGCAGGTGGCCCCGGCGGTGCGTCTCTAAAAGGGCCGCATAGCTCTTCGCCGAGCCGAGACCGAAGGGGTTGGCCCGCCGGCTGTTAATGAAGAAAGTCGCCTTGAGCCCGTAGGCGTCCAGATGATCCAGCAACCTCGGGGTGGTCTGGTAGTGGGGGCCATCGTCAAAGGTGAAGGTGATCTTCCGGCCCACGCCGTGACCCCAGATTTTGCGTCCACCTTTGAAGGCCGCATAGCGGGACGACGTCTGGTTGGGCGACTCGACCTTAGCCTTGGAGGTCCGGGGTACCGCCGGTCCCGTATGTCCGGGATACGCGCTGCCGAACAACAACAGCACCGCAGCCACGCTTACCATTCCACCTTTGGCCAATACCCGCACAGTCAAATCCTTCGCTCCATGTAAATCCTCCGCTCCCAGCACAGAAGTAGGACTGAACACTAGCACGATCCCGCACCTACAGCCACTTTCCAGCGGACCCATTTTGCCCCGTCGTTTGCCCTGGCGACTTGCTGGAAAATTCCAGTTGTTCTAGGACGTTCAGCCCTGTATTCCCAGGGGCGCCCACACGATCAAACAAGCGCCCGATAGGCGCTGAGGAGACGCCGGGTGACCGGGCCCGGGCGACCGTCTCCCACCAGCCGGCCATCCACGCTGATGACCGGCAGCACCTCGGCGATCGAAGAAGTCAGAAAAACCTCGTCCGACGTCTGAAAATCACTCGCTTGCAGGTGCGCCTCGCCGCCCTCGAGCTCCAACTCGGCGAGCTGCTCCAGCACCACCTGCCGGGTGATGCCCGCCAGGGGCCCATCCGACAGGGGCGGGGTGAAGACACCGCCGTCCCGGACCACGAAGATATTGGACATGGCGCCCTCCACCACCTCCTGCCCCGAGCCCACCAGGATCGCCTCCGCCGCGCCGGCCCGGGTGGCGATCCGCCGGGCCATGACATTACCAATATAGCTGGTGGACTTACGGCCGGAACAAAGCCCCACACCGTGGTTCAACAGGTGCAGCATCACGGGCACGCCTTGGCGATAGGCCTCCGCGGGGGGCGCGTCGAGGGGGGTGGCCTCCACCAGTCGGGTGGGCTCACCTGCGGCGCCCACAACCCAATCGGCACGGGGCCCCGCCGTGATCGTCACCCGAACCCGCGCGTCGGTGAGCTCATTTCGCGCCAACACATCCCCTACGACCTCGGCCAGACGGTTCGGCGACTCGACAACCTCCAGCTCCAACCAACGCAGGGTGGAATAGAGCCGGCTGAGGTGCGCGCGCAATCGGAAGACCCGGCCGCCGTAGGCGCGCATGGTTTCGAAGGCGCCGTCACCCAACAATAACCCTCGGTCCGCCACGCAGACCCGCGCCTGGTCGGCCGCCAGTACGTCGCCGTTGAAGTACACGAAGGGAATCATCGCGTTCGCCTCAGACCTCAGACCTCTGGCCTCTGTGTCGACGGGGAGCTACCTGGCCGTGCCGGTGGCGCGGCTCTCACGGATGACGTTCACACAGATCTGACCTGGATAGTTCACGTCGTCTTGCACTTTGCGGGCGATCTCCTTGGAGAGGACCAGGGTACGCTCGTCGGACACCTTCTCCGTGTCGACCAGGATGCGAATCTCCCGGCCGGCCTGGATGGCGTACGCCTTCTTGATGCCCTTGAAGGAGAGCGCCAACTGCTCGAGGTCTTCGAGTCGCTTGATGAAGGAGGCCAGGGTCTCCCGTCGTGCCCCGGGGCGCCGGGCCGACAGGGCGTTGGCCGCGTGCACCATGTGGTCGATGAGGGATCCGGGCTCTGGATCGGAGTGGTGGCAGGCGATGGCGCTGACCACCCGCGGCGCCTCGTTGTACTTCTTGGCCACGGCGGCCCCCACCTCGGCGTGGGAGCCCTCCTGCTGGTGATCCACGGCCTTGCCGATATCGTGCAACAGGCCCGCTCGACGGGACATCTTCACGTTGATGCCCAACTCCGACGCCATCATGCCCGCCAGGTAGCCCACCTCCACGCTGTGCTTCAGCAGGTTCTGGGCGTAGCTGGACCGGAACCTGAGACTGCCTAGCATCTTCACCAGCTCGGGGTGGATCTTGTGGAGCCCCAGGTCGAAGATCGCCTGCTCGCCGTCCTCCTTGCAAATGGCGTCCATTTCCCGTTGGCTCTTGCGTACCACCTCCTCGATGCGCGAAGGGTGGATACGCCCATCGGCGATGAGACGCGTCAGCGCCATCTTCGCGATCTCCCGGCGCAGGGGGTTGAAACAGGAGACAATCACCGCCTCCGGCGTATCGTCGATGATCAGGTCCACACCCGTGGCGGCCTCCAAGGCGCGGATGTTGCGCCCCTCCCGTCCGATGATCCGCCCCTTCATGTCGTCCGAGGCGAGCTGCACCACCGACACCGTGCGATCGGACACATAGTCTCCGGCGTAGCGGCTGATGGCGGTGACCAGAATCGACTTGGCCCGGGCGTCGCACTCTGCCTCGGTCTCATCTTCGATCTTCTTGATTTCGACGACGGCCAAGGCGCGGGCCTCGTCCAGCAGCTCCTCCTTGAGGACCTGCTGGGCCTGCTCTTGGCTCATGCCGGCGACCTTCTCCAAGCCCTCTTTGGCCTCGGTCAGGCTCCGCTCCGCGTTGCGAGCCGTGGACTCCGCAGCCTGCTCCTTCTGCTTGAGCGACTTCTCGCGGCGGGTGGTGTCTTTCTCCTGTTTGCCCAGCCGCTGCTGCTGCGCCTTGAGCTCCTGCTCCCGCCTGCGCAGATCGCGCTCACGGTTCTTGAGCTCCTTTTGTTGCGCGCCGTGCTCCCGCTCGACCTTCTCTTTTTCACGAAGCACAGTCTCCCGGGCTTCATGCTCGGCCGCCTCGCGCAGAGCGTCGGCCTCCCGGCGAGCCTCTTCGACGAGACGATCCCGGTCGGTGTCGGTCTGTTTTTTTGAACGGAGTGTGTAGAGCTTGAGACCGGCGGCGAACCCAAAGACAAGCGCCACCAAGACTGCTGCCATCCAGAGGGGATCCATGAGTGCATCTCCCTATCGGCTGCCCGCGGGGTAGACGTCGTCCGTAAAGTCCCAGATCGACGGCGTTTCCACGTGGTGGAGCAGCCAACGTCTAGACTCTGGGGAGGCCAGGTGGGTTCGGACCTGTCTTGCGCCGGGACCAATCGGTCCCAACGTTCATGGGTGAACCCCATCGGTAGAAATGAATCGCATCGCTGGGATGCTACGCCTACCGACTATCTGCTTCCGGGTCGATCCAGCTCCTTGGCTGGCCACGTCCGGCTGGTTGCCTCAGAATCTATGTGAACATCTGCGTTTTGCAGATGGAAAAAATTAAAAAAATCCCCCGCTATGGCCGGGTGAGAAACATGTCGAACCTGCGTCGGTCAAAACCGTGTTGAAGTGGGTGCCTAGCTCTCGCTTTAGGCAACCCCTCCGAGGGGATGCACACCACGAGATGACGCAGCTCCCTTTTCTGAGGTGTTGGCTCGGGTATGTTCTCTCAGCTCGCACCGAGCAGGGGATATCATAAAACCCGTTGTGTTGCAATAGGCTACGCCGTTTTCAGCCTCCTGCCATTGCGGACCCGGTCATCGTTGGTTTTCATCGCTTACGCGCGAAGACCGGGTCAATTTTTGAAATGAGGTCCTGGATCCGATCGCACCGTCGTTTGACACCGTCCTGTAGCTTCTGGTTCCGCTTTTTTTCCTTGAACAACTCGTCTGCGATGTTCAAAGCGGCGAGAACGCCTTTGCTATAGGGGTTGCCTCCTCGGGTTGACCTGACCTCCAGATAACGCTCCTCCACAAAGTTTGCCAAGTCATCGAGGTAGGCTTGCTCATAATCCGACTTGAGCGCGATTTGCTTACCATCGATGACCACTTCCACGGAGCGCTTCACCTCTTCTTCTAGAACGGATGGTGATGTCTATTTCTTCCGTTCGTATATTTATAATACGCACGCGAAAGTCCCTAAGTCAAGGAGCGGCTTCTCATCGTCTTGACAGACCCCACCCCCCCTGCTAAAAGCCGTCCGCGCGGGCCCATAGCTCAGGCTGGTAGAGCACCGGACTTTTAATCCGTTGGCCGAAGGTTCAAATCCTTCTGGGCTCATCACCGCGTCCCTCCCCAAAAGGAGTGGCGCGGACCTTCATTCTCTGGCTTTGACTTTGACTTCGGCTTTGGCTCTGGCTTTGGCCCCATCGTTCAGTGGTTAGGACACTGGCCTTTCACGCCGGCAACACGGGTTCGAATCCCGTTGGGGTCAACCACAACCCTCTGAGACAAAAATCTCAGGGGGTTTTCTTTTTGGGGAAAGGACTATTTCATTGTGGACTCTCTGGTAAGTCGCGATTCCAAATGCGCCACAGACGGTACCGGTACTTCCGTGCCCGATCGAACTCCGCGCCGCTCTCCTGATACAACCTGCCGTCTCTACCAGTTCCGCCACCAACGATATCCTGAACGCTCCCAGCCTCTGGCATGATCACTCCTACCTCCCCAGAAGACGAAGGCAATCGCCCGCCCTGACAGGGACCGCGTCCGCGCTACGGTCCCTAGTCCTGCCGGTTCGTGATGGATGCTAGCACAGCCTCCGCATTACCGGGAGGGCGATGGGTACCGGCCTACGTCGGATTACTCTCTCACCCCGGCCAGCGCCGGACGACGTCGCCGCGCCCCGCAGCGGTGTGGCGGCAACGCTCATGGCGCAGCTGTCGTTGGCCCCGTGCAGTGGGGAGATTTTTTGTATCGACAAGAATCCGGAGAAGGCCGACGCCGGGGCAGCACACCATGCCGTGATTCATGGTCCGTGATCTTTCCCCCCTTCCCTTCAAAACAAAAAATCCAGGCACGCCCCGGCGCAAAGAGTACCCGCCGACGCGGACTGCCAGGCAAACCCGCCCGCGACGACCCGGCAGCGTCCCGCACCGCGCATCAGACGTCCGAAGTATTGTCCCCTTATGGGACAGAACTCGCTGGTTGACAGGTCGTCACCCGAGTTTGGTCCCTATATGGGACAGAACTCGCTGGTTGATGCATCGTCGTCCGAGTTTGGTCCCTATATGGGACAGAACTCCATGGACGATACGTCAACCATTGAGTTCTGTCCATTGCCCGCCGGAAGCGGAAGCAGAGGCGAAAGCGAAAACGGAAACGAAAGCTCGCTACCGGTGCGGGGCCGTAGAGCGCCTCGCCTCTGGACACGGCATTCGTACCAGTTAGTGCCACTATGTGATCCGAAGGGAGTCGCAGGTGCTGTCATTGGACTGCGTTTTCCAGGGCTAGTCGGATGCGCACTGCTTTGCTCGTTGCCGGGTCAACCGGTCGCTGGAGAAGACGGTACGCTGAGCGTGGGGCGAGATCCAGAGCCCAGGCAACCTCTGCGATGGCTATCTCTGACTGGTGTGCGAGTTGGGCTGTTACCCGACGAGCTTGAACTACCGGAGCGCTGTTGCCGGTCAATATGGGCCCGACGGCCAGCGCGGCGCTGGTGGCCGCGACGAGACGAGAAATCCCCGCGGACCGTACCGCCTCGAGAGGACAAGGCGCCAGTGGCCCATTGGTGAGACCGACGGCTTGGTAGACGTCTCGCATCCGGAAACGGGGTAACGCCTGACGTAGTTGGAGTTCCAGCCCCCGAAGAATTCGTGCGCCGATGAGGTCTGGAAAACAGGACCCAGTCCAGAGGGCGGGGTGAACGGGGATCTTGTGGTGGATGGTCTGGGACAGCACGTAGTCCACTAGGCTCTTCATGTGGGCCCGGCTCTCCACCGGCCGTATCCGAGCTGGCTCGACGACCGCAGACGCAAGCGGACGCATGGCCCGCAATAGCGCCTGGGCCAATCGTCCGCTACGAGGACGGTCACACCACAACAGCAGGTGAATGTGCTCGTCCACGATATTGAACAGGACCGCGCTGGTTCCCGCTACCCGCCCCAACGCACGTACCGCCGTCCGATACACGGCCTCCTCCGGAAACAGCGGATTCCTACCGTCCGTAGCAAAGGTCAAGTGCCAGGTGTGCATAGTGCTTTCTCCGGTTTGGACAGAACTCGCTGGTTGAGCCATCGTCGACGGAGTTTGGTCCCTATATGGGACAGAACTCGCTGGTTGACGCATCGTCGTCCGAGTTTGGTCCCTATATGGGACAGAACTCCATGGACGATACGTCAACCATTGAGTTCTGTCCATCAGGCGGTGTCCATTGCCTGCCGGGGGCGCGGGTGGATTTGCCCCGGGGTAGCCGGCGCGTGTATGGTGGCCGCAGCCAAGGAGGCGCCCGTGGCTACGACTACCACTGCAACTACCACTGCGACGACCACTGCGACTGCGACTACCACCGGCACCGGAACCGGCACCACTCCCCCGGTTCCACCGACCTACACCGCTGATGGAATGGGGATGTTGCGTCGGGACGCTGATGTGTATGTGTTGCACCTGCAGGGTACGCGTGAGGAGATTGCCCGGCAGCACGGGGAACTGCTGCGCGACGAGATCCAGAAGGGCGTGGTGCCCCTCATGGCCAACTTCCTCGCCCAGCAGCTCAAGGACGACAGTGGTTTGGTGTCTCGCGTCAAATCGCGCGCGATTGAGGCCTTGCTGACGGGGCTGTCCCGACGGGTGGCGAAAAACGCGCCCGCGCAGTTTCGGCGGGAGCTCCACATTATTGCCGAGGCCGCCGGGCTGACGCGTCGGGATGCGGACATGGCCCTGGCCGTACCGGACACCATGATGTGGGTGGTGGGGATGGCGGACTACGCCTGGCGTGCGGGGATGGCAGTATCCCCTATGCCCAGGGGAGGCGGCGTAGGCTTCGGCTGCTCCGGCGTCATCGCCCAGCCCTCCGCCACCGCCGATGGCCACCTCCTCCAGTCGCGCAACCTGGACTACGACGGCATCGGCACCTTCGACAAGTATCCCACGGTGGCCTTTTGCAAGCCGGTGGACGGACAGGCCTACGTGCTGATCGCCTCGGCCGGCGTGCACTCGTCGGCGCTCACGGGCATGAACGAGTCGGGGATTTTCCTGGGCTCCAACACGTCCCCCACCAAGGACGTGTCCCTGGGCGGAATGCCGTTTTTGGCCGTGAACGAGGAGGTGGTGCGACAGGCCACGAACCTCGACGAGGCCGTGGCCATCCTGGACCGCAACAAGTCTGTGAGCGGCTTCAACGTGTTGCTCTCCCATGGTCCCACGGGCGAGTCCCTCGTCGCGGAGTACTCGTCGAGCCGCCTGGGCATTCGTAAGCCCCTGGGCGGTTGCCTAGCCGCCACCAACCACTACCTGAATCAGGACACCATACCCACCATTCCGCATGTGTCGCTGGTGGACACGGTGAACACGCGGAAGCGGTACGCCCAGCTTCGTCGCAAGCTGGCCGAAGGCTATGGCTCCCTGACCGTGGACGACCTCATCGCGATGATGCGCGCCCAGCACGAGCACCCCACCGGCGAGCCGCACCCGCTGGGAGACGTAGTGTGCAACTATCTGAACATCAGCTCCGTGGTGGCCGACGTCACGGACCGGGTTTTCTGGACCACCTGTGACTCCGCCCCGTCGGCCCTGGGGCGCTATGTGCAGTTCGACCTTGCCCAGGAGCTATCGCACTTCGGCCAGCCCCGGGCCTACCCGCTGCAGGTGAAGGCAGCCGACCCCTTCCGCGCCACCTCGGACATGGATGGAGTACGGGCCTACAAACGCGCGCACCAGGCGCACTCCTACGAGGCCAAACCCGAAGAGGCCTACGTCGAGCTCGAGAACGCCCGCGCCCTGTTGCCCAAAGAGCCGCGCATTGTGCTGTCGTTGGCCCTGATGGCCCTGCGCACGAACCAGCTCGTCGAGGCCGAGCGCCACGCCGTTGACTACCTGGCCATGGTGGAAGACTGGGACGCCCGCCGCTACCGCGCCCACCTGGTACGCGCCTGGTGCATGCAACTGCAAGGCCACCACGACGCAGCCCGTTGCCACCTCGCCGAGGCCCGGCGCCAGTCCCCCCACATGGACGACGCGGACTGGGAGCTCCGCTACTGGTCCCACCGTCGGTTTACCCACGCCGATCGCGAGCGCCTCCACGTGGAGCTATTCAACGCCAAGCGACTGCTGGTTTGATTTCAATGCCCTGACAGGGTAGGCACGGTGCCGCCGTCGACCTGGTCCACGAGCTCCACCAGGGCGTCGATACGTTGGTGGAGCGATGGGTCCCCAGCGGCGTCACGGCGTTCTCGCACGGCCTCCACCAGGTCCATGACGCGATTTGCCAACCGACGGTTCCAATCCTGGGCCACCTGGCGGGACCGGATCAGATCCACGGTGGCCGCCCGGTTGTCGGAAGCAGCCTCCTCCTGGGCAGCCGCCACGCTTCGCAACAACTCGTCGATCTGGCCGGCCAGGTCGCGCTCCCCGGGCTGGTTCTGGGCGCCCCGGGCCACCAGTCGCCCGCGATCGAGCCCCAGCGCCAGGACCGCACACCGCAGACGATGCACCCTCCCCTGCCCCACGCCGTGCTGCTCGTCCCACTGCTCCCCGGCCTCTTCGGCTGCCCGGTCTCGCTCCCCTTGGGCGGCGTCATGGGGTTCCAGGGCCGCCAGCGCCTCGGCCATGGGCTCGCTGCCAAGCCGCACGTACTGCACGTATCGAGCCACCTCAAGAGCCTTGGCGCGGATCCGGAGCCAGGTCCCCAGGCCCCCTTTCGCCCGCTCGTCGTCGAGCGCCTGCCGGGCCGCCTCACGCGCCGCCTCGGCCAAGCGCCCAGACACCTCCCCCGCCGCCGGCCGATCCGCCGGGTCCTTCTCCAGGCAGGACAGGATCAGCGCGTCCACCTCCTGTTGCAGGGGCGCCACGTAGCTCGGTCGCCGCTCCCGGGGAGGAGGAGGCGCGGACTCCCGGTGAGCCGCCCTGTACAGGTTCGGGGTGGCGCACTCGAAGGGCAGCCGTCCGGTACACAATTGGAAGGCCAGCACGCCCAGCGAGTAGATATCCGCGGCCGCACCGGTGTCGGGGGGCGGTTCCCCGCTGAGCTGCTCTGGCGAAGCGTAGGCTGGGTTCACCAGGTCCGCGACGCCGCCAGGGACCAGCCCCGCCGCCGCCACCAGCGCCAACCGTCCGACACCGTGGAGCTGCACCACCACGTCCTGGGGCTTGGTGGGCCCAAAACACACCTGGTCCGGACGTAGATCCCCGTGGCTCACGCCGGCGCAATGGGCGGCATCGAGTCCCTGGGCTACCTGGGCCAAAAGAGACAGCGCGCGCGGTAGAGGCATCGGCTCCGGACCGAGGTCCTTGAGATCGGCTGCGAGAGTCACCTCCCCGAACCCCTCGGTCATCAGAAAAAACCGTCCGTCCTCCACGCGCCCCGCCAGCATCAGCCCAGCCAGGTTCCGGTGCGTCAAACCGCCTACCCGGGAGGCAGCGTCGAGCAAGCACTCCAGATCCTCATGGGCCAACCCGTCCGGCGGCGGTAACACCTCCACCAGGGCCTCGATTCCCAGCTCCTCCTGGCGCACGAGGAAACGATCACCGGCCCCAGCCCAGGCACGGACAGCCGATTGGGCACCGGGCAAGGGTCCGACGATACCGAAACCGGGAAGTAAGCTCCGTTCCAGCGCTTCATCCATTCTTTGCAGTCCCGTCCGGGTAGACATCCCTACTCTTCGATTGTAAAAGACCCACTGCAACTCAGCAAGCCCAGACAGTCTCCTGCCCCGCCTCCGTTTTGGTTGTTTTTACCCTTCGTCGCAGGACCACGACCGGGTAGTATTCAAAGTGACCATGATTAAAGCGGTGCTACAACATCCGGGTGGAAGCGTCGACCTCCTCGAGGGCGAGGTTGTCATCGGCCGGGGGCTTGGCTGCCCCATCCGCTTCAATGACCACACGGTCTCGCGCAAGCACGTGAAGATCATCGTCACCGCCGGCGGCATCACCGTGCGGGACCTGGGCAGCCGCAACGGCACCAAGCTCAACAACGTCCCCCTGGAGTCCGCGACCGCCCTCCATGACCGCGACGTCCTGCAGGTCGGCAGCGTGAGGCTCCGCCTGGTCGTGGTCGCATCGCACCAGACCTTCATGGACGAAGCCGTCACCAGCCCGGGCGCGGCCATACCTCAGGAGGAGGACGACGCGGTGGTGGACAGACACGGGGCCGAAACCGACGAGCAGTTCGAGACGGTCCCCATCCGGGTCCCGGTGGCTCACCAACCACGTCGCAGGAGCGAGAGTGGTCCGAGTGCCAGGCCCACCTATAAGCACGCACCCATCACCCTGGTGCGCGACTCTACGGAGCTGCCCCTTCCCGACCTGGTGAAACGCACCTGCCCAGACTGCCGAACCCAGGTGCCCATGACCCAACAGCAGTGCCACCAGTGTGGGTACAAGTGGCGGCTCCGGGGTCCGCTGTCAAAGACCCAGCCCATCAACATCAGCTCCCTCTCCGATCTCCGCTTTAATGAGGAATTGAACGGAGACCTAGCCGGAGACCTGAACGGCGATCCAGATCGCCGCGCCGCCAACCGCGTGGACATCGTGGTTCCCATCATCTATCACAGTGAAAACCTCACCTTCGACGCCAAAGCCCAGAACCTCAGCCGCACGGGTGTGTTCATCGCCTCGGACCTACTGGACGCCAAGTCTACCCTCTGCACCCTACGGGTACTGCCCGATGGCCACTCGGCCATCTCCATCGGCGGCGTGGTTAAGCACGTGGTCACCTCCGCCAACGCCGAAAAGGATCAGGTCCCCGGCATGGGTATCCGCTTCCAGAAGATGAGCCGCGGCGCCATCTCCTGGATCTGGTCCGTGGTGGACGACCCCCTGAGCGACTGATCAGATCCCCAGACTCACATATGGTAGCTGCGTTCGTAGAGGGGGAACGCCTCGCAGAGATCTCGGACCTCGGCGTGCACCTCGGCGTGGACGCCGGCGTCGTCCGGGTGAGCGAGGGTGCGGTGGATGAGGTCGCAGATACGCTCCATCTCGGGGGCGCGCATGGCGCGGCTGGTGAGCGCCGGGCTACCAATGCAGATACCGCTGGTCTCGGCCAGCGGACGGGAATCGAAGGGGATGAGGTTCTTGTTGACCGTGATGCCGACGTCCTCCAGCAGCGCACCGGCGCGACGACCGGTGAGGTCTACCTGTAGCAATGGGCTAAGCACGGGGCCTCCTTCGTAGCGCGGAACTGCCGAAACCGTGGCGCAGGATTGCCGAGACCACGCCCAGTGTCAACCTGACCCGACACCAGGCCCGACACCAGGCCCGACACCGGCCTGGCCCCGACGGCCAGGATGCCTGGCACGAATATTGGATAACCATCGCATACCTGGTAGAAACTGACCCGCGTAGCCGATGGACCGATACCCCATGGAAGCACTCTTCATCTCCTATAAACACCCGCCCTCCATCGGCGGGATCCAGATCCAAAACAAAGCGCTGGTGGACTCCATTGAGCGGACCCACCGGGTACACCGGCTCATCTGGGACGGCCACTCGCCGCTGCCGCTGTTTCTGGCCACGGCCGCCACGCGGGCGCTCGGGATCTTGAGAGCGAACCCGGGGATCACGGTGGTGCATCTCTGCGACGCCCTCATGGGGCTCGCCGTGCTGCCGCTCACGGCCCTATCCGACGTGCCCATCGTGGTGACCGTACACGGGCTGGACGTAGTGCTCCCCCTCGCGCTGTGGGAGCACGTGACCGTGCGGCGCCTCAACCGCTACGCCGCGGTGATCCCGGTGAGCGAGGGCACGGCCCAGGCCTGTCGGGAGCGCGGCGTGGCCCCATCGAAGCTGCGGGTGGTCAAAAACGGCGTGGACATAGCGCTGGGAGACATCCGGCCGGACCCGCGATATCGCGCCCGACTGGAGGAGCGGCTGGGGATAGATCTGACCTCGCGGCGGGTCATCGTCCACATAGGCAGAGCTGTGCGGCGTAAGGGGATCTCGTGGTTTCTGAACCACGTGCTACGTCGCTTGGACAAGGACGTGATCTTCCTGATGATCGGCCCGCGAAGTGACACCATGGAGCGCACGACAGCGGCCCTGGAGTGGCTGCCCGACTCCTGGAAGCAACCGCTCATCCAGGTGCTGGCGCTGCCTGTGGACGAGCCGGAGATCCAGCGCGCCCTGGCCCTGCCCCAGCTACAGGGACGGGCCTTCGAGTTGGGCGCCATGCCCTTTGCGGACATGATGCAGACGCTGCTTGCGGCCGATGTGTTCGTAATGCCCAATGTGCCCGTGGAGGGCGACGCCGAGGGGTTCGGACTGGTGGCCCTGGAGGCATCCATGTGTGGTCTGCCGGTGGTGGTGGCGGGCATGGAGGGCATCACCGACGCCATCATCGACGGCAGCAACGGCGTCCACGTAGCCCCCATGGACGCTGACGCCTGGGTGACCCGACTCGAAGCGCTGCTGGCCGACCCGGCAAAACTGGCCAACCTTGGGCAGCGAGGCCGAGAGTTCACCCGCGACAACTTCTCCTGGGACCGCATGGCTGACGGCTACCGCGAGGTCTTCCGGGAGGTCACCGGCGGACGCTTCGCGTAGTGCGCTTTGTGCCACAGGTGTGATTCATAGGCGACAGTCCTTCCTCGATAACCATCGAGTCAGGCGACTCAGACGGCTCAGGCCTCGTCGATACCGCTGGGCATTCCTCCTCGGCTTCTCTATAATGGTCAACGAGTCCAGAGGGATAATGAGCCGATTCATGAACAGTAACACTGCCGTCCATCCACGCGTAACCTCGTGGCGTCTTGGGTCCATGGCGCTTGCGTTGCTCTTGGTCTTCGGGCCCCTGGGAGGATGCAAACCCCACGCCTTGCTCCTGAAGGTCTCGGCTGAGTCACGAGTGGACACTTATGATCTCACAGTAGTGAAACTGGGAAAAAATAAAACTGTGATGCTGGAGGTAGTGGGAGAGCCCGTGGACTCGGACGATCCCACCCGCGACATCAGCGAGCCCGGCAGCGAGCTCCGCCTGGCCTTGGACTTTGAAGACAAGGGGACCTACCTCATCCATATAGTGGGCCGGTCCCTGGGTCCCTGGCAGGTGTATACCCAGGTCGAACACGTCAATCGTACCACCGAGAAAAGCATCCAGCTGATCTTCACGGCCGGCATGGACGGGGACCAGGACGGCTTCATCTCCGAAGCGGCCTGCCAACAGCTCGACTCGCCGTCCATCAACTGCGACTACGCCGACTGCGACGACAACGATCCCGATATCAACCCCTTGGCCAAGGACATCTGTGGCGACGGTATCGACCAGGACTGCGACGGCGAGGACGCCGAATGCCGGGATGCCGACGGAGACGGCTCGCCCGAGGACCTGGACTGCGACGACAACGACCCCGAGCGGTTCCCGGGCAACCCCGAGCACGCGGAGATGCCAAACGACTGCAACGGCCTGACCGTCCAAACCTGCGGCGACGGCATAGACCAGGACTGCGACTACCAGGACGCCGCCTGCGTCATCGACGACGACTGCGACGGGAGCCCCCAAGACCAGGACTGCGACGATAACAACCCCGACATCTACCCGGGGCAGACCGAGGACTGCGAAAACAATATCGACGACAACTGCAATGATATAGTCAATGAGGGGTGCGTCAGCTGCGACCTCGACGGGGACGGATATCAGCGGTTAGACCCGACCTCGAATCCCTCATGTCCGGAACCCGACTACCCGCCGGGGAAGGGGGTCGACTGCGACGACTTCGACTCGGGCGTCCACCCGGACATCACGATGAACTGTGGGGGCGAGGAGGGCGGAACGACGGCCACCTGCTCGGCCACGCACGTCGCCATGCACCTGTGCGACGGCATCGACAACGACTGTGACGGGCTGGTGGACGAGGGCTGTCTGCCCACCAACTGCGATCGGGATCAGGACGGCTATCAGAACACCAGCGCCGGCTGCACTCCTGACGCCGGGGCGGAGGACTGCGACGACGACGATCCCAACGTCTACCCGGGAGCTCCGGACATCTGCGGAGACGGCGTTTTGCAAAACTGCAACACCGACACCGCCTGCGTCAACGACAATGACGGGGACGGCTTCGACAGCTCGGTAGACTGCGACGACAGCAATGCTGGAGCTGCCGTCCACCCCGGCGCCACCGAGGTGTGCAACGGCGTGGACGACGACTGCGACGGGCTGGTAGACGAAGGCAACCCCGACGCGCTGGGCACCAAGATGGTGGACGTCTACTGCAACGACGACAACGACGGGGATTGCGGCGTGACCCCTGGGCCGGGGCGCTGTGTCTGTGCCAAGGAGAAGCCCAATTCAGCCCGAGACGGCACCAACCGGGTGATGTGCAACGGGGAGGACATGGACGCCGTGGCCTCGCCACGCTGCTTCTTCGCGCCCCCGCCCGGCCCGGAGGAGTGCGACGCGGCGGACCACGACTGCGACGGACGCAACGACGCCCCGAACGGCGACAACCTGCTCGAAGTGATGATGGGGTACCCGTGCGGCACCGACGTCGGCCAGTGCGTAGCCGGGCTGGTTGTCGGCTGCGACTACACGCACACCGATTTGAACACCCTCAACATTCACTACCTCTGCGATTCGGACTTCGTCGGGCCGGAGTTCACCGAGCGTTGCAATGGATTTGACGACACCTGCTCCGGCAGTGTGCCGCTCAACGAAGTGGACCAGGACAACGACGGCTACATCGCCTGCTCCTCCTGCGCCGGCGAAGCCTTTCCCGGCGGTTCGGGTATCGTAGGGTGTAACGACTGCGCCCCCACCACCCCCAACATCAACCCGGGACAGATGGAGATCTGCAACACCTGGGACGATGATTGCGACCCCTCCACACCCGATGGGATTGACGTGTGCATGGGCACCACCCCGGACTGCTGCGGGACCCTCGGCCTCTGCGTGAACCTGATGACCTCCACATCCCACTGCGGTGGGTGCGGGGTTCCGTGCAACGCCCAAATCGCGAACCTCTGCACGAACGGGAACTGCCGCTGTGGATCGGGCGCCCAATGCGGATGGGGCCAGATGTGCGTGGGCACCGGATCGGCCGCCACGTGCCAATGCAACTCCATCTCCTGCCCGAACGGCTGCTGCTCGGGCACTAGCTGCGTGCCGTTCAGCAGCCAAACCGACAGCAACTGCGGCGACAACGGCGCCAACTGCGCCAACTGCCCCTACAACCGCAACTGCAACAGCGGCGTGTGTGAATGCTTCGGCGACCCCACCCCCTCCGGCGAGAGCAACTGCGGTGACGGCGTGGACAACGACTGCGACGGCGACATCGACTGTGACGACAGCCACTGCGGTGGCGACTCCTGCGGTGCCAACGGCATGATCTGCTCTGGCAGCAACTGTGTGTGCTCGGGCAACGGAGGCACTGTACAGAGCAGCGAGTCCGCCTGCACCGACGGTCACGACAACGACTGCGATGGCTCCACGGACTGCGGCGACCCCAACTGCAACGGCGCCTCCTGCGGCGCCAACGGCAGGGAGTGCATCAGCCTCTCCTGCCAGTGCTCGGGCAACGGAGGCACTGCCGAGGCCAACGAGTCCAGTTGCACCGACGGCCACGACAATGACTGTGACGGCACAACGGACTGCGGCGACACGAGCTGTAATGGAGCCTGGTGCGGCGCCAACGGCAGGGAGTGCATCAGCCTCTCCTGCGAGTGCTCGGGCAACGGAGGCACCATCGAGGGCAACGAGTCCAGTTGTACGGACGGTCACGACAACGACTGTGACGGTGCCACCGACTGCGCGGACCCCAACTGCAACGGGGCCTGGTGCGGCGCAAACGGCATGGAGTGCATCAGCGGCTCCTGTCAGTGTTCGGGCGACGGAGGCACCGTAGAGGGCAACGAGTCCAGTTGCACCGACGGCCACGACAACGACTGTGACGGCAGCACCGACTGCGCGGACCCAAACTGCAACGGGGCCTGGTGCGGCAACGACGGCATGGAGTGCATCAGCGGCTCCTGCCAGTGCTCGGGCAACGGAGGCACGCCCCAGGGCAGTGAATCTACCTGCAACGACGGTGACGACAACGACTGCGACGGCGACATCGACTGCGCCGACAGCGATTGCAACAATGGCAATTGCGGTCCCCACGGCTTGATCTGCTCGGGCGGCAACTGTGTGTGCTCGGGCAACGGCGGAACCGCCCAGGCCAACGAGTCCATCTGTGGCGACAATCACGACAACGACTGCGACGGCGACACCGACTGCGACGACAACCAGTGCGACGGTGAAACCTGCGACGGCACCGAGGTCTGTACCGCGGGCTCCTGCCCCTGAACCGCACGGCTCCGCCGAAATAAGCCCTGCCGCAGCTCGTGGCCCTGCGGCGCTGACCGCAAAACCCGCCAGTTCCAGCCGCCCTGTGGGAGGGGCAAGGAGACGAACGCAATGTCCAGGGTGAAGCAGATCACCGCCAACCAGGCGGCCCACCTCGTCAGCGACGGCCAGACCCTGGCCACGGCCGGATATATCGGCGCCGGCTTCCCCGAAGCGCTGGTAGACGCCTTGGGAGAGCGATTTCGCCAAACCTCCGGACCGGGTGACCTGACGCTGATCCACGCCGCGGGCCAGGGGGACTGGCGGGACCGGGGTCTGGGCCAACTCGCCCAGCCCGGGCTGCTGGGCCGCATCATCGGCGGCTACTTCGCTACGTCCCCGGGCCTGTGCGACCTCATCGCCGAGGACCTCGTGGAGGCCTACACCTTTCCCCAGGGCGTACTCACGCAGCTGTTCCGCAACATCGCGGCGGGGAAGCCGGGCGTGTTCACCCACGTGGGGCTCTGTACCTTTGTGGACCCACGCCTGGAGGGGGGACGCGCCAACGCCGTCACCACCGACCAGCTCGTGCGGGTCACCAAGCTTGGAGGGCGGGAGGTGCTGTTTTACCCAGCGCAGCACCTGGACGTGGCGTTCATCCGAGCCACCACCGCCGACCTGAACGGCAACCTCTCCCACGAGCGGGAGGCCGCGCCCCTGGATCACCTCGCCATCGCCCAGGCCACCCGCCACTGCGGCGGCATCGTCGTAGCCCAGGTGGAGCGGCTGGCCCAGAAGGGATCGCTGGATCCCCGCCGGGTAAAGGTCCCGGGCAACCTGGTGGACTACCTGGTGGTGGCCCCTCCCGAGCAACACTGGCAAACCTTCGGCGAACGGTTCAACCCGGCCTACCTCGGGGATGTGAAGGCGCCCCTGACCGCGTCGGCGCCCCGACCACCGGACATCCAGAAGGTGCTCGCGCGCCGGGCGGCCCTGGAGATCCGAGCCGGCGACGTGGTGAACATGTACCATGGCCCCACGGAAGCCTTGTCCCAGGTGGCCCTGGAGGAGGGGCTCTTAGACCGCATCGACCTCACGGTGGCGTCGGGGGCCGCCGGCGGGATGCCCGCCCGAGGCTTGAGCTACGGCCTGACCCTGAACCCCGAGGCGATCATCGATCAGCCCTCCATGTTCGACTTCTACCAGGGGGGCGGCCTGGACTGCGCGGTGCTGCCCATGATCGAGGTGGACGCGCGCGGCGACGTGAACGTCACCCGATATGGCCGCACGCTCAAGGGCTGCGGTAGCTTCATTGACATCTCCCAAAGCGCCAAGCGGCTTGTGTTCCTGGGGACCCATACCGTGGGCGCCCACCTGGAGTTCGAACCCGGAAGGGTCACCGTACGGCGGGAGGGGCGGGCGAGACGCTTCGTGGAGGCGGTTGAGCAGATCAGCTTCAGCGCCGCCCAGGCGCTGCGGCGCGGCCAGGAGGTGCTCTATGTGACCGAGCGGGCGGTGTTCCGCCTCACCGACGACGGCTTGGCCATCACCGAGCTGGCCCCCGGGCTTCGCCTGGAGGAGGACGTACTGGACCACATGGCCTTCCGGCCGAATCTGGACCTGCACCCGCTCGAGCCCATGGATGGCGCCCTCTTTGGGGAGGCTCCCCTGGGAGCAGACCGTTGGGAGGAGGCGCCCGAGAAGCTCCGATCCAAGCAGCTCACCCTCCGTGAGGCCGCCGACCTGATGCCCGACGGCGGCGTGCTCGGCACAAGTGGCTTCGTGGGAGCCGGCTTCGCCGAGGGGCTGGCCCAGGCACTCGAGGAGCGCTTCCTGGAGACGGGCCACCCCAAGGACATCACCCTGCTCTTCTGCGCCGGCATCGGCGACGGGAAGACGCGCGGCCTCAACCGACTGGCGCACCCCGGCCTGGTCAAGTGCATCATCGGCGGGCACGTGGGCCTGACCCCGGCCCTGGGAAAGCGCATCCTCGCCGGGGAGATCGCCTTTTACAACCTGCCCCAGGGAGTCATCTCCCACATGCTACGGGACATCGCCGCCGGGCTGCCCGGCACCGTACACCATGTGGGGCTGGGCACCTACGTGGACCCGCGGCTGGAGGGGGGCAAAGCCAACGATCTGTGCACCGAAGACCTGGTGGAACAGTTCCCCTTCGACGGCGAGGAGTACCTCTACTTCCACGCCCCCGAGCGAATCGACGTGGCCTTCATCCGCGGCACCACCGCCGACGAGCAGGGCAACCTGACCATGGAGGAGGAGGCGCTGTATATCGAGCATCTCCCCATGGCCATGGCCGCCAAGGCCTCCGGCGGAACCGTCGTGGCCCAGGCCAAGCGAGTGGCCCAGGCGGGCTCCCTGGACCCGCGGGACGTGCGCGTCCCCGGCTTCCTGGTGGATCACTTTGCCATCGCGCCGCCCGCGCTGCATCCGCAGACCTACGCCGAGGACTACAACCCGGCGTACCTCGGGCTGATCAAGGTGCCCCTGTCGTCCATCAAGCCGTTGCCCATGAGCGAGCGCAAAGTCATCGCCCGGCGCGGTCTGCTGGAGATCCCCAAACACGCCGTGACCAACCTGGGGATCGGCATCCCCGAGGGCGTGGCCCCCACGGCCAACGAGGAGTCCATCCTCGAAGACCTCATCCTGTCGGTGGAGGCGGGCCCCACCGGGGGGATCCCGGCCGGAGGGCTCTCCTTCGGCGCGGCGGCCAACCCCTGGTGCATCACCGAGCAACCCAGCCAGTTCGACTTCTACGACGGAGGCGGGCTGGACGTGTCCTGCCTGGGCGCGGCGCAGGTGGACCCCGCGGGGAACGCCAACGTCAGCCGGTTCGGGCCGAAGCTGCCGGGCTGCGGGGGATTCATCAACATCTCGCAGAACGCCAAGCGGCTCATGTTCATGGGCACCCTGGTGGCCGGGGCCAAAGTCGAAATCGCGAACGGCGGCTTGAAGGTCGTTGCCGAAGGCAAGGTCCGCAAGTTCGTCAAACAGGTAGAGCAGCGCACCTTCAGCGCCGCCACGGCGATCAAACGAGGCCAGAGAGTCCTTTTCATCACCGAACGCTGCGTCTTCCGCCTCACCCCCGACGGCCTGGAGCTCATCGAAATCGCCCCCGGCCTGGATCTGGAGCGCGACGTCCTGGCCCAGATCGACTTCACCCCCCTCATGGCCAAACCCCTGGCCCAGATGGATCCCCGCTGCTTCGCAACAGGACTCATGGGCCTGAAACAGAAATAAATAGCGTCCCGCTGGAGCGGCAGAGTGAAGCTCCTTCCCAAGGGTAAAACAGGAGAG
>JAOZUO010000007.1:0-83133 GCA_029938605.1 Deltaproteobacteria bacterium
AGTGTCGGTCTCACGGCCCCATCACTGACACTTTCATGGGAGGTGGCGAGCACGTTCCCCGAAAGTGTCGGTCCTGGTGTGAGGGGTTCGCTCTTTTGTTGCCACCGCCTTACTGAGGGGACGTCGCCGAAGCGACGCGTGCTGCGGTGGCTGGCAGACAGCGTTGGTGGTCGCCTCTTACGCTGGGGCAGCGCCAATTTTCATTTTGGCAGGGGAAAAAATCGCCCGGAATAATATCTTGGGGTACACGCCCGAAAAGAGGATCGACGCTGGGGCTGAACAGTGCGCTTGCGATCTGCCGATCGCACAGGCTGTGTGAGAACAACACGCACTGGACATCCGACGCCGACCTGGGGCCAGGTGGCCAAGCATTTCCTGCTGCAGCTGTGTGCGAGCAACCACAGAGGCCAAGGCCTTCAACACCGTCTGAGCCGTGCCCCGGCGTCGGTCTTCTCCGGATTCTTGTCGTTAAAAAAACTTCCCCACTGCAGTGGGGCCAGCGACAGCTGCGCCGTGAGCGACGCCGCCACACCCCTGCGGGGCGTGGCGGCGTCGCCCGGCGTCAGCCGGGGCGAGAGAGTGATCCGACGTGGCTGACACCCCACGCCACCTGACAGCCGGGAGGCGATACGATACTGTGGGACTCCCATGGAGACAAGACCTACGGACGAACCGAGCATGACAGCCAGAGCAGACCTGTTCGAGCAGTTGGCCGACGGCGAGTTCGACCTGCTGATCATCGGTGGCGGCATCAATGGATGTGGCGCAGCACGGGACGCGGCGCAGCGGGGGTTGAAGGTGGCCCTGGTGGAGCAGCGGGACTGGGCCTCGGGGACGTCGTCCCGGTCGGCCAAGCTGGTACACGGCGGGCTACGGTACCTGGCAACCTTCCAGCTGGGGCTGGTGCGGGAGTCCACTGCCGAGCGGGCCGTGCAGACCCGGGTTGCCCCGCACCTGGTCAAGCCCATTCTCTTTTTGATGCCGGTGTACGCCCAGCACAAACACAGCCTCTGGTTCATGAACCTGGGCCTGTGGGTCTATGACGCCCTGGCGCTGTTCCGCATCCCGAAGATCCACCGCAAGTACCGCCGCCGCAAAGCCCTGACGTTGCAACCGAACCTGCGCGCCGAGGGGCTCCGGGGGGCGCTCACCTTCTACGACACCGCCGCCAACGACGCCCGCCTCACCCTGGAGAACGCCTTGGATGCCCAGCAGCTCGGCGCCGTCACCGTCAACTACGCCCGGGTCACGGGCCTGGTTTCCAACGCGGACGGACACATCACCGGCGCCCGGGTGACCGACGCGCTGGGGGACCAGACGGTGAACGTCCGGGCGCGGCTGACCCTGAACACCACCGGCCCCTGGACGGACCGGCTGCTGGCCCTCACCGGAGTCCACACCCGCCCCACGCTCCGCAACACCAAGGGGGCCCACCTGGTGATCGACGCCGGGCGTCTCCCGGTGCACCACGCCGTGGCCATGATCCACCCCGAAGATCAGCGCCCGCTCTTCATCATCCCCTGGGGCCCCCACGTGTATGTGGGCACCACTGACTTTGACACCGAGGAGGATCCGGATCACATCCACGCTGACACCCGGGATCTAAACAGCCTCCTAGAGGCCCTCAACCACTACTTCCCAGAGGCGCGGATCACGCCGAAAGATATCGTCAGCTCGTGGTGTGGGATCCGCCCCCTGGTAGCCCCAGACGCCCAGATATCCGCCAGCGCGGTGAGCCGAGAGCACGTGATCCACGAGGAGCCCCGCGGGCTCCTGACCATGGTAGGCGGCAAGCTCACCACCTACCGACTCATGGCGCGGGAGCTTGTGGACCAGGCTGCCCGGATCCTGGCGACCAAGCCTAGGCCTGGGCATGCGGACGGGCCGAAGATCGCCTCCTGTCAGACCCGGGATCGCTCCCTGCCCGGAGCGGTAGGTATCCGCGACCAGACGGATCTGGACGACCTCGCCGCGCGCCTGACGGATCGCGACAACCTCCCGCCCGTGGTGGCCACGCATCTGGCTAATACCTACGGCTGCCGCGCCGAAGAGTTGCTCCGCTCCGCCGCTCCCGAAGATCTCCAGCTCCTGTGCCCACCGCTGCCCTACGTCTGGGCCGAGATCGACTACAACGTACGCACTGAGCATGCTCGGACCCTCGTCGACTTCTTCGCCCGGCGCACGCAGCTGCTGCTCCGCGATCCAGAGGGCTGCCTGAAGGTGGCCTCGCTTACGGCCGAACGCATGGGCGATCTGCTCGGCTGGGACGACGAAACCCGCCAAGCTCAGGAGTCGGCCCTAGGCCGTGAGGTGCGCGACACACTGCGATGCCGGGAGGGTTCGGTGGCCATAACCAAGGGCTCCGAAGAGGATCCCCAAGGTCACGGATCGCCCTGAATACACTGGTATTTCGCCGTGGTTTAGGGTATTATTCCAGGCAGTTGTTACCTGCGGAGAACCCTTTTGTCCCTCAGCCTCCTGATCATTGATCCAGACGGCCGTGCCAAGCAATGGCCCATCCGGTCAGGCTCCCTACGTCTGGGTAGAGGCAAGGCCAACGATCTGATCATCGTGGGACGCGGAGTCTCTCGGAACCACGCCGTACTTACTGTAGATGTCGAGAACGTCCAGATCGAGGATCTCGACTCCACCTACGGCACCAAGATCAACGGCCGGCAAATACGATCCGCCGGCCTGAAAGTGGGCGACCACGTGGACATCGGCGTGTTCCGGATGATCCTCGTACCCGGCTCGGATCTCATGGATAACCCAACCGGACGGACCCAGGCCCGCCGGGAAGACTACCTCCCCGAGTCTACCGGAGAGGGAGTCACCCGTATGGAAGAGGGGGGAGGTCGGTTCGACGAGGTCACCACGGGCGTGATGACCACCGACAGTGAATTCACCCCGGTGGGGCTCAATCGCGCGATAAATTCACACGCCCAACGTTCGGACCCAAAGCTGTCCCCCATCAGCCAGGCAGTGGGGGACTCCCAGCTCAACGTGCGATTTGTACGTGGTGGCCTGGCGCCGGCCTTCCAGTCCGTGGAGCTTGGCGGCGGTGACTCGAACCAGCCGTCCACCCAGATGGTCGCCCGGGTGGAACACCTGGCTCAATCCCTGGCCACCGGACAGGCGGGAGAGCGGAGGGCGGAGTCAGCGGATCTGGCCTCTCTGCTGCTCGTGTTCCGTGCGGCGGAGATGATGTCCGAAACCGCCGACCTTTCGCAGTACCTGAATCAGGTACTGGATTTGATGGTGGCCCGGCTCCACATCAACACCGCTGTGCTGGTGCGCCGCACCGACATCGGCCAACTCCGAGCCGTGTCCGTGCGGCACAACGATCCTCTCAAGCGGGATGAAATTCCCGTAAGCCGCGCAGTGGTGGATAAGGCTCTGGAGACCGGTCAACCCGTGTTCAGCTCGGATCTGCGTACGGACCCCTCCTTCGGCCACCGGGACTCAGTGATGGCCTACCAGGCCGGTGCTCTTCTAGCCGTTCCCTTGCTCCTGTCAGACCAGGCCGTGGGAGTCCTGTACCTGTCCCGGGCGGCGGGCAGCAGCTTTAATCGCACCGAGACCGAGACCGTCGTCGGCATCTGCGCGCTGCTGGCCAAGGCGGTGGCCCTGCGAGAGATGGAAGCCGACGCCCTGGATCTCCGGCAGCGCTGTAAGATCCTGGATCGATTCCACGCCCCCGAGGTGCTCGAGCGGCTCTTCGAGCCCCGGGACTCGCTCCTGGGCCTCCAGCAACTCAAAGCCACCGTGCTACATATGGAGATCGACGGCTTCGATAGGCTGGTCACTCAGCTCGACCAATCGACGCTGTCGGAGATGGTGGTGGGCCTCCGCTCGCTGATCTACGAATCGGTCTTCGGCAACGGAGGCACCCTCGTGTGGATGCGCGAGTACTCGGGCATGGCCATCTTCGGCGGCCAGTCCACCGCGGAGAGCGACGCGGCCTGGGCCCTGTCCGCCGCCCATGAAATATTGCGGGAGTGGACCAATCTAGGGCAACAGTTCGGCCTGTCGCCAGACATCGCCATCCGCCTGGGGCTGGATCGCGGCCAATTGGCCGTGGGGGTCCTGGGGCCCAACGATCGTCTGCTCTACACCGCACTGGGAACCCCCGTGATCCGCGCCCGTCAGTCCTGCCTGCTGGGGCCCGCCGGAGGTATCCACGTCACCGAGACCACCCTGAACCAGGTCCCCAATCCCCGGGGCAACGTCGTACCGCTGGAACCCCAGACCACCGCCCAGAACTACCAGGTATTCCGCATCACCGTCTAAGAGCTTCCCTACACTTCGAGGGGACGGATTCCGCACTTCAGCGTCCGGATTTCGGACGCGAGGGACGGTCCACCGCACGCCTGGAGGCCGCTGGCCCCTACTGTTCGTTGATTTCTCATTCGGCACGGGTCTTGAATACCGCCACCGAGCATGTTGGTTAAAGTCAATACCGGAAACGTACATGGCGTGGATGCCTATCGGGTGGTTGTGGAGGTGGACGCCTCCCGAGGCGGCATGCCCGGCTACTCCCTGGTGGGCCTGCCCTCGGCCCGGGTCACCGAGGGCAAGGTGCGGGTCCGCGCCGCGATCCTGAACTCCGGCTACAAGCTCGAATCCCGACGAGTCACCGTGAACCTGGCTCCCGCGGAGCTGCGAAAGGACACGGCCGCCTTCGATCTCCCCATCGCCCTGGGTACCCTTGGGGCTTACGAGCTGCTGCCGCCTGAGGCCTTCGCTGGACGAATGGCTCTGGGCGAGCTGGCCTTGGACGGCGGTCTGCGGCGGGTCAACGGGGTGTTGCCCGTGGCCGACCTGGCGCACAGACTCGGCATGCGTGAGCTGCTGGTCCCGCGGGAAAATGCCGAGGAGGCCGCCGTGGTGTCCGGGCTGCAGGTACGCGCCGCCTCTACCCTACAGGAGGTGGCGCGTCATTTGAGCGGCGCCGAGGAGATCCCTCTGTATGTGCCGGGCCCAGAGCCGCCGCCAGCCAGTGCGTTGCTGGACCTGGCCGCCGTCAAGGGTCAGGCGGGACCCAAGCGAGCCCTGGAGATCGCTGCCGCGGGCGGACACAACCTGCTGCTGGTGGGTCCCCCGGGATCGGGCAAGTCCATGCTCGCCCGGCGGCTACCCTCCATCCTGCCGCCGTTGACCTTCGCGGAGGGACTGGAGGTCACCCGCATCTACAGCGTCACAGGCCTGCTGGGCACCACCGGCCTGATACGCGAACGCCCTTTCCGGGCGCCTCACCACACGGTGTCCCAGGCCGGACTGGTGGGCGGTGGCCCCGGCCCCCGACCCGGTGAGCTCAGCCTCGCCCACAACGGGGTGCTCTTCTTAGATGAGCTCCTCGAGTTTCAGCGCCCCACTCTGGAGGCGCTGCGCCAGCCCCTGGAGGACCGACAGATCTCCATCACCCGCGCCCGGGCCTCAATGAGCTTCCCGGCGGACGTACAACTGGTGGCCGCCATGAACCCGTGCCCCTGCGGGCACCGGGGCGATCCCCGCCGCACCTGTACCTGCTCGAACGGGGCCATCGAGCGGTACTGGAGCCGCCTGTCGGGCCCCCTCATGGATCGCATCGACCTGCTGTTGGACGTGCCCGCCGTGAGCTTCGAGGAGATGACCGGTGACGCCGCCACCGAGTGCAGCGCAGACGTTCGGAGCCGGGTGATCGCCGCTCGCCGGCGTCAGGAGAACCGCCCCGGGCCGGGACGCTGCAACGCACGTTTGGAGCCGGAGCAGTACGACCGGGACTGCGCCATCGACGCCGGCGGACACCGTATCCTGAAGACCGCCGTGGAGCGCATGGGCCTGAGCGCCCGGGCCATGCAACGCGTGGTCAAGGTGGCCCGCACCATCGCCGATCTGGGTGACGCCGCGGACATCGCAGCGGCCCATGTGGCCGAAGCTATCGCCTATCGCCGCCTGGTGATGTAGAATATTACACACATGACGGCAGAATATTTTCCAGTCACATAATCACTGTTCCAGGAGACCATTTAATGTGCAGTACCCTTACCTTAACTTTGCTCCTCTCGGGCCTGTTGACCACCGCGCTGGCAACCCCCTCTTTCGCTACCCCCGACCGCCAAGCCATGGACGACGAGCCCCAGTTCATCGACGGCCGACTCGTGCTGCCCGCCTGGGAGACCCGGTGGGAGCGCATGGCCCGATTTCGTAAGGACACCGACGTCCAGCTCGACGCCTTCCGCACGGCGCACCCAGAGCTGTACGGAGTGACTACTCCCCCGGTGGGGCAGGTGACCTTCTACGCCGAGTACGCACCGGTGGACGCCGTCTACTACGTTTGGGAGCCGGGGGTCTTCGATTCCTTCTTCCACTCCATCACCCACGAGCTCATGGTCGACTCGACCTCCACGATCTACATCCTGCACCACGGTGCCGCGGACCGGGCCACCTTGGAGGCTACCATAAGCGGCCAGGGAGACGATCCCACCGACGCATCGTTCATCGATGTAGCCACCCTTGGCGACTACTACGAATGGCAGACCGAGTGGCCCTACGATCGCTCCCTGGAAAGCTTTTGGACCGTGGACTTTGGTCCCTTCTGGGTGGAGGACGGATCGGGCGTGCTGTCCATCGTCGATCCGCGCTACTACTGGTGGCGGGTCAATGACGACACGGTCCCAACCAAGCTGGCCGCCGCCCTCGGCGTAAACGTCTTCCGCCCTGACCTGGGCTTCGAGGGCGGCAACCTCTTCTCCGACGGGCTGGGCACCTGCTTTGGCACCGGCGTCCACGTGGCCTACAACGCTGCGTTCACCGAACAGGAGATCAATGACCAGCTCTTCGACTACTTCGGCTGCGAGAAGATGTTCTGGCTCGAGCCCATGTTCGACGAAGAGACCGGGCACGTAGACATGTTCTTCAAAAACGCCTCGGCCACGACGCTCATCGTCGGGGAGTACGACGCCGCGGTGGATCCGGCCAACGCGGCGGTACTGGACTACAACGCCTCGCTGCTGGCGGGCGAGACCAACGCCGCGGGAGAGCCCTTCGAGGTGCTGCGCGTCCCCATGCCCGACAACAGCGACGGCGTCTTCCGCAGCTACACCAACGGCATCGTCGTCAACGACCTGGTGCTTGTGCCCACCTACAGCAACCACGACACCCACGAGGTCTCCGCCCTGGCGGTGTTCGAACAGGCCTTCGGCGGCCGCACCGTGGTGGCCATCGACTCCGAGGACATCATCGAGTGGGGTGGCGCCATCCACTGCGTGACCCGCACCCGCCCCGTGGGGACCCTCCAGCGGATGGAGACCCCGCCCACCGACGCCTGCGGCGGCGACTTCCAGTGCAACTCCGACTGCGGAGACCTTGACTTCACCGGAGACTGCATCTACGGGATCCCGGTCTGGTGCGAGGGTGGCCAGGCCCTGGCGGAGGCCTGCTATCCGGGCGAGCGCTGCGGCTGGGATCTTACGGATGACTACTTCTTCTGCCTGGAATCAGGGTGCGGCGACCTCCCGGAAAGCGGCGAGTGCCGATCCTCGGACGAGGGCGACGACATCGTAGTGACCTGCTCAGCCGATGGGTTCCCCGAGGGTGAGCGCTGCCCCGCCGGCACAGAGTGCGCGATTCTCTCCACCGGGGATGCGGGCTGTCGCGCCCCCTGCACCGACGACTGCGCGCCAGAGGATCAGGGCTGCGATGCCGACGACAACCCATGGACCTGCGGCGAAGCCGACGATGGCGATGACTGCTGGGAAGAGATCTCCTCGACCTGCGGCGCCGAAGAGATCTGCGCAGACGGCGACTGTGTGTGTACAGACGACTGCGCTGCCGGTGAGGGAGGCTGCGACGCCGACGGCTACGCCTGGACCTGCGGCGAAGCCGGAGACGGGGACACCTGCCTCGAGCCGGTGGTGACCCCCTGCGCCGACTCGGACGAGTGCCTCGACGGTACCTGCGTAGCGCGGCCCACGAGCAAGGGCTGCGGCTGCACCAGCGCCGATCCAGGGTCCGGCGATCTGGGCGGACTGCTGCTCCTGCTAACGATGCTCGGGCTGGTGGGCTGGATCCGACGCCGCCGCTGAGTCTGAGTCCGAGTCTACGTCTGAGTCTGAATCTCGGCGAGTCACTCCTGATCGCCGGCAATGGGTATCCGGACGGAGCTCTCCAGCGGAGAGTGCACGGTCTGAACCGGGTCTTCGGGAAACAGCAGGTCCGCCGGGCGCCGCTTGTAGTCGTCGAACATCAGCACCTCGTCCACCCGGCGAGCGGTGTCATTCCAACGCAAAAGCTCCAGGTCTCCCTCCCGCATCCGCACAAAGGTGAAGCGGCGGTTGTTGGGCCACAGGGCGTCCCACACCCCGGCGATGGTGGTCCAGGTGCCCGTGTTCACAAAGAGCGTACCCCGCTTGTCCAACACCTTGATCTCGGCCAGGTGGGTGTGGCCCATGACCACGTAGGGCACACCGGTCTCCTCGGCGATGACTCGCGCCGCATCGTAAATCCCAGGCGGCACCCCCGAAGAGGGCTCTCGGATCCGGGAGAAGAACCGGTTGAACAGCACGAAGAAGGCCACCATGGTGACCATGGTCAGCACGGCCGTGAAGGAGGCCTTGGTGAAGACGGACTGGGCCACCCAACCCGAGCTCTGGATCAGGCTGAACACCAGGAACCACAGGAACATGCCGAGCACGCCGAACAGCGCGTACTTGATCACCTTGCCCAGCACGGGCCGCATGATGGAATCCACCAGGCGGTACTTGGTCATGCCCGCGGGCATGGCGCGCTGCTCCTGGATACGATTGAGAGACTTGACCGGAAGCCCCTCGATCTCGGAGAGCTCCGCGAGGCGGTACTCCTGGATCCGTTGGCAGCGCCGCTGGGCCTTGGTCCGGAAGGTCTGCGTGGCCTTGAGGGCCTGGAAGAGAAAGGGCAGCCGCCGAAAGAGCACACCGAGCATCTCCGCCAGGTTCAGGCGGGCCACGGCGCTCATGTACTGCTCCATGGAGACCATGTTCGACAGGTAGGGGTTACGCTTGCGCACGGCGTTGTACAGATAGCGCACAAACATGGATCCCACCGGCAGATCGAGCTGTCCCGAAGGACGACGCCTCCGTCCCAGGTACTCCGGGCAGAGATTGTACCGAAAACAGTTGGACGCCTCGTACTGGTTGCCGTGCTCGAAGAAGATGCGCCCGGGCTCGTGGTAAAACCACTGTCGGTACTCAATACGGGCGGCGGCCTCCTCGGGATCCGCGTCTGGAGCCACGCGCTTCATACCGTCGAGAATGGCGTCATACAACGTATTGCGCACGCGGCTCCAGTACAACTCCGCGTCGTGGTTGCCCGCCATGAGCACCATCCGGTTGCCGTCAGCCAGAAGCCTCCCCAGCGCCTCGAAAAACGCCGGGTGCCCCTCCACGATGCGCTCTAACTTCCAATTCACGTGCCGAGAGGTAGAGCTCAGCCCCACCCGCCTCAGCGCGTTGGTCACCACGATGCCCCGCTTCTGGGCCTCGGCCCGGCCAGGCACCTCGGTCACTGTGAGAAAATCAAAGACGTCCCCCCCCAACAGAAGCGTCACCCGTCGCCCCCGCCGCCTGCGCTCCCGCAGAATGTGATCCACGAACCGCCCAAACTGAGCGTCGAAAAAGAAACTCTCGAGCCGCTGATAGTTTAGCTGCCCCGGAGGCCGCCCCATGCTCAGGTGCAGATCCGACACCACATACAGGTCGTCCGCCCCGTCTGCCCCGTCAGGCCCGTCAGGCCCGTCAGACTCGACGCCATCACGCTCTCTATGTTTGTCCGGCTTACTCATAGATCCCACGAGCCCACAGTACAGAGCGTTCCGACATCGGAGTCAAGCCCAACAGGTCAAAGGCGTACTCCGCTTGCTTCGAGTGTGGTGGGTCTGGGACTCTACCGGCAGAGGTGAACGTGCAGGCGGCTGACACACAGTCATCGTCGAGCGAAGAGGTTCCGTACCGCCTGAGAGAAGGTCACCCGCCGCAGGAGGCGTGCGTAGCCACGCAGGGATCGGTGGGCCTTGCAGTTCTGGTCGTAACACTTGTTGGAATTGGAATGACACGAAGACGAGGAGCTGCCCACCGACCCACAGCTCCGGCCGGCCACACGCTTGCAGCATTTTCCGGCCTTCTTGCGGTCAGCGAAGGAGTCCCCCTTGACACAGAAAAAGTGGTCAGAAGGCGCCTTGCTGAACCGATAGCACTTGGCCGAGGCCAGGTCGACAGGAGCCACAACCACGATCCCCACCGCCAACATTCCCAAAAGCAAAATTTTCATCGTTCCCACTCCTTAGATTGGTGATGAACCAATTGGTAATTGGTTTCGGAGTAACATGCAATGGAGTGGCCCATTGGGTGACGCCGCCATTGTCGCCATCGTCGCGATTGGCCGGGAGTCGGATTCCCGCTAAGATGCGGGCCATGCAGGCCGAGCAGAAACGAGTGATCGTGTTGGCTTCTACTTCGCCCTATCGCCGGGAGCTTCTACAGCGGCTGGGGTTGGAGTTTTTGGCGGTGGCGCCGGACTGTGATGAGGACCGGCTCAAGGGCCGGGGGCTGGCGGCCGAGGAGCTCGTAACGCGGTTGGCCCGGGAGAAGGCGGAGTCCGTGGCGGCGGCGCACCCCGACGCGGTGATCATCGGCTCGGACCAGGCCGCTGAGCTGGATGGGGAGATCCTCGGCAAGCCCGGCACCGCCGCGGGGGCTCGGCGGCAACTTCGACAGCTACGCGATCGGGAGCACCGGCTCCTCACGGCGCTGTGTGTGCTGGACGCCCGGACAGGGCAGCGGGCCGAGGATCTGGACATTCACCGCCTGCGCCTGCGCGCCTTGAGCGACGGACAGATCGCCCGATACGTGGACGCCGATGACCCGGTGGACTGCGCCGGGTCCTACAAGATCGAAGGGCTCGGCATCGCCCTGTTTGACAGAGTGCTGGGGTCGGACTTTACCGCGGTGATCGGCCTGCCCTTGACGCGCGTCGTGGCGCTCTTGCACCGCCTGGAGATCCAGATCCCGTGACCGGCCTTCAGACCGTCTGTCTCTTTGTCACGGGATACCTGGTGTCTCGCCTGGTGCTGCGGGCCGACGCCCACCTGGTGTTTGTGGACTGGCTGGTGGGCTGGAGCCGGGGACGCGCCTCCCGGGTGGTCCTGGGAGTGATGCTCGCGGCCTTTCTTCTGTCCACCATCGTACCCAACGCCCTGACCGTGCTGGCTCTGATCCCGGTGGTGATTCGGCTCAAGAGTTGGGCCCAGGAGGGAATAGACAAGGGGACGGACAAAGGGTTCGGCACGGTGCTGGCCATGGCGCTCATCTATGGTGCCAACCTCGGCGGGGTGGGCTCGCTGCTCGGTAGCCCGGCGAACCTGTACCTGCTGGTGAACCTGTCCATCTTCGACATCGCGGGCCGCCAATCCCTCCACTTTGTTTCCTGGCTGCTGTTCGGCCTACCCATGGCGACGACGCTGGTGCTGCTGGGCTGGGGCATGCTCCGGCTCACCGAGCGGCGCGCCATGGCCACCCGCCTACCGGGTTGGGACCGGAAGCGTACGGAGCGGGGCCCCCTGTTTGGCGCGGCCTTGCGTTGGGCGGCCATGTGGGGAGTGGGCTGGGCCGCAATCCTGACGGCGGCGCTGATCCACGGCGGTGGGCGGGCCACGGTGGGCGCCGCCTGGCGCCTGGTGGGCCGCTTCGACGTCACCACCCTGGACCTGGTGGCCCTGGCCGGATCGACGGTCTTCACGCTGCTGCTGTTCGGACGGCGGGTGACCCTCAGTAGCACCGGCAGTAGCACCGGAGGCGACGAAGAACGAACGCCCCTGCTCCGAATCCGCGACCTGTGGCGCGAGGTGCCCCTCCGGGGGGTGCTCCTCGGCCTGGGGGTGCTGGTGCTGCTGGTGGTGGTGGCAAAAAGCGGCGCCGTAAGTTGGCTCAGCCGTGCCCTGCCCCACCTGCTGCCCGACCACGCGGGCCTGTTCCCCGTGTCCCTGGTGCTGGTGCTGGTGACCATCTTCGCCACCGAAGTACTGAACAACACCACGGTCTCCACCGTGCTGTTCCCCCTGTCCGCCGCCGTGGCCGGGACCATCGGGGTGGACCCGTTGCTGCTCATGCTCGGGGTCTCCCTGGCGTCCACCTGCGCCTTCATGACTCCGGTGGCCACACCGGTCAACGCCCTGGCCTTCGGCGGCATCAAGGGGGTGTCCCTGGGCAAGTTCATGAAAAACGGCCTGATCATGAATCTGGTTTCCGCGGTGTGGATCGCCGTCTGGATCACCTGGCTCATCCCACCGATCCTCGCCTGGTTCGGTGCCTCGGGGTCATAAGGATCCTTGGTTTCGGTCCGGAGCGAGGCTATCATGGTAGCTGCCCGAGGCACCGTTGAGGAACACCGTTGAGGAGCACCGTTGAGCACGAAGAACCGGCAAGACGAGATCACCAAGCCCATGCGGATTCCTTCCTCTGAGATCGAATCGTCCGTCTCGCTGACTCCTCTGCCGGACCCTCAAAGGATCTCGGAGGTACACGTCAGTACCCTCGACGAGCAGGACACTGACGTTTGGGATGGCCACCAGCCCCCCAAGCCCACACCGGACAACACCCAGATGATCATTGCCGACCGGTACCGGGTGGAGGAGCGCCTCGCCCACGGCGGCATGGCGCGCATCTACAAGGTCCGCCACCTCAACCTCGGCAAGATCTTCGCGCTCAAGGTGGTAGACCGACAGTCCGACGCGGCCAAGCGCTTGGAGCAACTCTTCTTCCGGGAGGCCAAGATCGCCTCGGTCATGGACCACCCCAACGTCGTGCAGGTCACTGACTTCGGATTCGACGACGAGCTCGGCGCCTTCATCGTCATGGAGTACCTCAAGGGCGAGACTCTACACGCCCGGATACGGCGGGAGATGGGGCAGAACCTGTCGCTATCCATCCCGTCGGCCCTGGAGATCGGCCTCCAGACCGCCGAGGCGCTGCACTACATGCACTCCCAGAACGTGATCCACTGCGACATCAAGTCCGAGAACGTTTTTTTGGTGAAACGCCAGTCCGAGCACCGCCAGCGCACCCTCGTAAAGCTCATCGACTTCGGACTCTCCCGCTCGAAGGCATCGGGCCTGCAGTTGGCCAGGGCTGAAGTGGCCGGCACCCCCGAGTACATGGCCCCGGAGTTGATCAGGGGCCGCGCCCCGCAACCGTCCATGGACATCTACTCCCTGGGGGTGCTCTTTTTCGAGATGCTCACCGGTCAGCTGCCCTTCACCGGCTCCATAGCCGACGTAATTAACGACCAGCTCTACACCGCCATCCCCTCCCCCTCCGATGCCCTCACCGAGCCCCTGGACGAACGGATGGAGGGGTTCATCATGCGCGCCCTGGACAAGGATCCCATCGGGCGCCACGAGTCCATGGGGCAAGTGATCTTCGAGCTGCGCACCCTCATGGAGATGTTCAACCTGCGCGACGGCCGCCCCACGCGCACCAAGCCCGGCCGCACCACGAGCACCTCTGGCGGGGCCCACTACCGGGGCTTTTTCCACCAGTGCCCCTTCCCCATGTTTCAGCTCGACCGGAAGGCACAGATCATCGCCGCAAACCACGCCTTCCGGCAATTTGTGGGCATCAAGAAGCGGGAGATGAAGGGCCGCCTCATCGACTCCACCCGCTTGGCTTACGTCTACCCGAACATCGTCACAGACCTCAAAGCCGCCGTGCAGCGCCGCCATAAAAAGCCCATTCAGCGGATCCTCTCCTTTACCCAACCCGACGGCAAGCGCATCCCCATGATGTCCTGGCTCACTCCCGAAGCCGACGAATCGGGCCGCATCATTCGCTTCTACGGCTACGTCCACCCCCTGGGCGAGTAGTCCCACACCGTGGAAACGCGTTCCGGGACAGCGGAACTACTACTCGATGCCGTGAGTTTTGAGATTGGCGCGGATCTCAGGGGTCAGGTCGTGGTCCTTGGCTAGATCTCTGAGCCGCTTGCGGGCGGCTTCGAGGCAGAACTTGGCTTCGTCGCGATCCAGGGAGAGGGCCTCGGCGAGCTTCGTGGCAAGGGACCACTCCTGCAGGTCGGAGCGACCGTCAGCCATGGCCACCAGACAGGCGATCTCGAAGAGACGAAACCGCTGCTGCCGCTCGGGAAAGAGCTTTCGCAGCATGGTGTAGTCGATGCGCTCGGCCTCCTGCTTCAACCCAGCGGTGTCCTCCTCGCTCAGGCCGAGACTCTTGCCCAGCACATCCAGGAGGGTCGCCTCATTCATGGAGACCTCACCGTCCACAGTGGCCATGCGATAGGCCAACCGGTACAACATCAAATCCAGGTTGCTCATAACCGCTCCTTCTTTTGCATCCGCAGCACCGCTAGCACCGCTAGCACCGCTAGCACCGCAGCACCGCAGCACCGTCCAGACCATAGCCGGAATCATCCGACGGGTCTACGAGGGTGCAGATCCTCAGCAGGGTGGTCGCAAAGTCGCGGTTGGCCCACCTGCCGACGGTTGTCATTGACGTATCGCTCGAGTCCTACCTCACTGCCCGTGGGCCAGCTCAGATAGACTGCTTGTCATTCCGAGCGAGCCAAAGGCGAGTCGAGGAATCTCTCCTCCTTGCGTTGGTGAGAGATCCCTCGACTCGCTCTGCTCGGTCGGGATGACACCAATATTCCGACTTTGCGACCGCCCTAAGATCCCCAGCGGGATAGCCCCCAGGATCCCAGAGTGCTGGATTCCGGTACGTTAGGCTACCTCGCCACTGGATAGCGCGTCTCTGGCGTTCGATTTTCATCCTTCTCCCACGGGACCGACAAGCAGTTGACCGCGAGCTCGGTGCGTGACGCTGACGGTATGGGTGGCCGCTAACGTCGGGGCGTCCGGAATTCCATTGGTCAGAAAAAATGAAGGCACGCCCGAGCGTTCGCGACTTCGCCCGACGCTCGGGCCAACCAGTAGCGTGCGCCATCGCCAGCTACGTCCCAAAGGCGCAATCGAGAGCGTACACAAATGAGATATCCAGGCTCTAATGCAAGCAGGCGGGAATGGCGTATTGGTCGGCGGGCATCAACGCGATGATGCGCCTGCGATGTGTCTGGGCTTGGGGGCGCTGGGATGAAGTTTTTGCACCAGCGGCAAAGTGCCATCGGCGAAAATCTCAACGATTTAGTCTGCGCGGCCCTTGGACAAGTCCCCTATTGGATATGCGCCCGTCTACGAGTAGACCCGATAGTCGATCTTGGGGAAGATGTTGTCGCGAGCCTCGATGTCGGCGAGCCAGGGCTCGTCGATGGCGTCGACCTCGTCGACCTCGTCGACCTCGTCGACCTCGTCGTTGGCGGCGGCGCAGCACATTTCCCAGAGCCGGTCGAAGCGGGAGAGGTGATCTTCGGTACAGCGCCGGGCGTAGTCCACCACGGTGTCGGTCTTCATGATGAAGGCCCAGTCAGAGGCCTGGGCGAGCAGCAGCTCCCGGGCCGCCTGGTTCAGCGCGCGACGCACCAGCCCGTCGG
The DNA here is from genome assembly GCA_029938605.1 of Deltaproteobacteria bacterium. Classification (GTDB taxonomy): domain Bacteria; phylum Myxococcota_A; class Polyangia; order HGW-17; family JAJRWW01; genus JAJRWW01. The sequence goes on from JAOZUO010000007.1 coordinate 15,514, forward strand.
CCCGGTCGAAACGACGAGCGAGGTCCGTCATGCGCTCGGCAGCCCGGTGGAGCAGAGGATAGATCCAGGCGTTGGGCTCAGCGCACCAGAACTCATGGTAGCCGCGATCCCCCCAGCTCGACTCCGCGGGAGCGGCCACCTGCTGGGTGGGGTGGTGACGCAGGTAGTCCACCGGATGGGTCAACGCCAGGTCACCGGTTCGGGCGGCCATGCCACGCACCACAGCATCGAGCCACCAGGCCCCCTCATACCACCAGTGTCCGAAGAGCTCAGCGTCGTAGGCGGCCAGGGCCACCGGAGCGCGGCCCAGGTCTGGGGCGAGGGAGGCGATCTGCCGTCGCCGGGCCTCCACGAAGTGAGCAGCATGCACCTCAACGCGCCGGCGGGCCCGGGCCGGATCGTACAGCTCCTTGTCCGAACCAGGGCCGGTGATCCGATGGTACTTGAGCCCGGTGTTCTTACGAGCGCCGTCGGGCTGCATCCAGGGACCAATGTAGTCCAGATCCAAGTCATAGCCGATGTCGCGATAGAACTCCCGGTAGTCCGGATCCCCCGGATACCCCTCTTCCCGGCTCCACACCTGATGCGCCGTCTCGAGGTCCCGGCCAAAGACCGCCACGCCCGTTGTGGGACAATAAATGGGCGCATACACGCCGAACCGCGGCCGGGGCCTGGCGAGGTTCACGCCGTGGGCATCGGCCACGAAGTAGCGCAGTCCGTGCGCGGCGAGGACCTCGTCCAGGCCGGGGTAGTAGGCGCATTCGGGAAGCCAGATCCCCCGCGGCGCCTGACCCAGGGCGCGCTCATAACACTGTACCCCCACGGCGATCTGCGCCCGCACCGCCTCGGGATGGGGACGCATAAGAGGCAGGTAACCGTGGGTGGCGGCGCTGGTGAGGATCTCCAGCCGCCCAGTCTGAAGAAGCGTCCTGAAGGCACCAAGGAGCCGGCCGTCCCAGCGGCGCCACTGGACCCAGGTGGAATCCAGGTCCTCCCGGTATTGGCGAGCCAACCGGTGCAACTGCTCCTCTGAGCGCGTGCGCTTTAGCTCGGCGTCGCACAGCGCCGTGAGCCGCGTCAGGTGTCGCTCGTACCGGGAACAGAGCAGCCGGTCATCGAGCATGGTCATGAGCGGCGGCGAAATGGACAGGGCCAGGTGGAAATCCACCCCATCGTTGACCCAGCCCTCGACTACCCGAAGCAGAGGAATGTAGGTCTCGGTCACCGCCTCGAAAAACCAGTCCTCTTCCAGAAAGAACTCGTGCTCCGGGTGACGCACGAAAGGCAAATGGGCGTGCAGAACGATGGCAAGATACCCCAGGGGCTCCGATCCCGGCCCCACCCCCCGCCCATCACTCAACGCCGCTTGCTCCAGATGGCGGACGAGCCCAGGTGTGATCCAGTGACGCCGCCACCGCCGACATCCGGCGCCCGAAGCGATACGTCCAAGTCGGCCAATTCACCATTCAGACCAGCGTTCACCACCTCGTGATCGTCTCTGTCCCCGGCCCCGTACTCGTCCCCATACTCGTCCCCGTACTCGTCCCCGTACTCGTCCCCGTACTCGTCCCTGTCCCCGGCCCCGTCCCTGTTCGCGTCCATAGGTACGCGCCGATCCTCGGGCCTACGTGGAACCTGTTCAGTCAGGGGCGCGTCCATGTGTAGGGTCGCCATCTCCACCTCACCCGAAGAATCCACCTGGTCAGACAGGGTGGCCACGCTTTCGGACCGTCCCAGGCCGAAGAAGGTGCCCTCCCGGCTGCAGTAGCCCACCTCGGCAAGATAACGGCGCCCGTCCTGGGGCACCGGCACATGCCACCACCGCGCCTCTTCAGTCAAGGGGTACAGGTGCTGGGACCAGCCATTGGAGCCATCGAAATCGATGTCAGTCACATCCTGAAGCCGGAGGGTGAACCGGCTCCCCGGAACCCTGGCCGTCTCCCGCGCAGCCGGTGCGAGATCCCAATAGCAAAAGAGCCACTCAGGATCCCTGGACACCAACACCACCCGCCCAGGTTCCCCGTCCCAGTCCCCACCCCCATGCTCGTGCTCGTGCTCGTCTTCATCTTCAAGCACCTCTTGGCCCGATCTCCCTCCTGCTCCGCTCCCCAGAATCCTCCCCACCAGCCCCTGGGCGTTCTCCCGAGCCTGCCGGACCAGCCGACCAATGCGCTCCAGCACTTCCAGGGCCCGGCCCAGACTGCTCTCCAATCCCGGTTCCCGTTGGGCTGAAGAGTCCGGCCGCGCTCTTTGTCGATCTTTGCTCATGACAGGGACCTCTGCCCTCAAAACCCTAGGGGCTGGGCGCCCGCCGGTCAAGCCGGGCAAGACGGAGAGGGAAGATCCCCGACTCCACGACGGTAGTACGTCGGCATCCCCGTCTACACGATGTGGAAAAAGGTGTGAATCAAGTTGCTTGGCCCAGCGTCCGCTGTTAAGGCTCCAAAGGGTTCAAAACGATGATTCGATGCACAAAGATCCTGGTGGTTCTCCTCTCGGCGACCGTGGTGCTGACCGGCCTCTCCACCGATACCGACGCTCGCCGCCGGCGCTGCCGCAAGCGCGACAAGCTGGTGAAGCTCAAGTACAAGCAGGGTGGCCAGGTGTGGATCCCAGCCCGCATCTCCTGCGGCGGAACAGCCCCGGTGATCATCCTTCTGCACGGCAACAATAAATCCCTGGACCGACACCCCAGCCTGGGTGGAGGACGGCGCCTGGGAAAGCTCGTCTCAAAGTATGTAAGGAGCCGCCAGATTTGGCCGGTGGTCCTGGCCGAGCCCATCCACCACGGCGCCTGCTCCAAGAACCGCGGCGGGTTGCCCTCGGTGTTCGGACAGGGCTTTAACTTCAAGGTCTACCGCAAGAAGCTCGCCCGGCTGCTGCGCAAGCAAGGCATCAAGGTGCGGAGCTGGTCGCTCATGGCCCACTCCGGCTCAGGCTGCTGTCCGGGAGCGGGCATCTTCGCCGCGGTCAAGGCCTTCCCGAGGCTGTACCTGTACGCCACCTCCGACACCTGCTACGGCAGCCATTTCTACGCCAACTTCATCGTCACGCATTTTCTGCGCAAGCGCACCCGGGTGGTCAACACCTGCCGCGGGGCCGCGGGCCACGCGGCCTACAAACGGTACGAAAAAACGTTCATCGGAAAACGTCACCAACGCTGCGGGCGCATTGACGGACGCTACTACAAACGCTGTCGCAAACGACGCCACAAGCGCTGGTACGCCTACGTCACCAAGGCCACCGGGGTGACCTCCCACAACCAGGTCTTCAAAGAGATCGTCAAAACCCTGCTCTACAAGTTCTTCCGGCGCAGGGTGCGACGTCGCTAAGGATCCGCCTCTACAAACCGTCGATCCAATCCGCAATGAGGCGCAGGTCCGCGTCGGTGTTGGCGCAACCGCGATCCGTGGGCCAGTCGCCGTTCGGAGGCATGGGGTCGCCGAAAACCGACGGTAGGTCCAGTAGCTTCCACATCAGATAGCTCGATGCGTGACGTCCGGGCACCACCAGGGTGGACCCCGGACGCAGGGTGCTCTCCCGGTTGATGAGGCCGGCTGCGGCCTCCTCAACCGTGCCCAGGTTCAGGCCCGCCGGTGGGAGCGCACCCGAGTGGCAGCCCGCGCACCGTGACGCAAACACCGCCGAGAACACCTCTGGCAGCGACGGCGTCGACGGGGAGGGCTCGACCACGGTGGAGTCCCCGGTGGTAAACACCACGGCAAAAGGCTCGGCCAGAGGGCCGGCGGTGAAGCCGTACACCCCCTCCACCTCGGCCCGATGGGACAGCAGGGGAATAAGGGGCGTATGGGGACGCAAGGTGACCGAGCAGTCCAGTAGGCTCACCCGACGGGCGGACGCCACGTCCTGGGTTCCGGCGGTCAGCCAGACGGTCTCCCGGGAAACGGCGTCCGGGTGTACGGGCGCGTCGAAGGTGAAGACCAGGACGCCGTTGGTCTCCACACCCTCGTCTCCAGGCTCCGGCACGGTGGACACCAGCTCCAGGGGCGGCGGATCCTGGTTGGCCAGGTAGGGCTCGGAGGTGGGCCAGATGCACCTCGCCAGCGAAGCGCCCCATAAGAGCAGAAGGAGCACGGTCACGGGGTTCGGGCCCGATCGACGACCAAGTCGACGACCACGGCGACGACCAAGTCGACGACCACGGCGACGACCAAGTCGACGACCACGGCGACGGCCAGGTCGGCAGACAAATCGCGGCATGGACAGTATGGTATCATGCGTCCGATGTCAGCGTCCGTGCCTCTTGAAGTAATCCCCCTCGGTGGCTGTGGCGAGTTCGGGCTCAACCTGACCTGCTACCGCTACGATGACGAGCTGCTCGCCGTGGACTGCGGGCTGATGTTCCCCGAGGACGGCATGTACGGCGTAGACCTCGTCCTGCCTGACTTCAGCTTTTTGCGCGAACAGGCCGCATCCCTCCGAGGCTACGTGATCACCCACGGCCACGAGGACCACCTGGGCGCGCTGCCCTTCGCCCTGCGGGAAGCCCCCGCGCCGGTCTACGCCACGGGCTTCACCTTGAGCCTCCTCCGCGAGAAGCTCGCCGAGAACAGCCCCGGGTACAAAGTCGAGCTCGTGGAGATCCACCCTCACCAGCGGGTGACCGTAGGGCCGTTCACCGTAGAGCCCATCGGAGTGGCCCACTCCATCCCGGACGCCGTGTCCCTGGCCCTGCGCTGCGGGGCCGGGCTGGCGGTGCACACCGGAGACTTCAAAATGGTGGGCCCAAGCCAGGACCCGAGCCATGACCACAGCCAAGGCCACAAATCGCCTTTGGGTGGTACGGATATCGAGCGGTTCGAGGAGCTGGGGGCCGAGGGTGTGCTGGTGGCCGTGGCCGACTCCACAGGGGCCCTGGAGCCCGGGCTCTGTGGCTCCGAGGGGGACATCGCCGAGCCCCTGGCGGATCTCTTCGCCACCACCAGCGGACGGATCATCATGGCCCAGTTCGCCTCGAACATTGAGCGGTGTAACACCGTGGCTCGCCTCTGTCGCCGCTTCGGTCGCCGGTTGGCCCTCGAGGGACGCAGCCTGCGGCAGTACACCCGTCACGCCGAGAGCCTCGGCCTGGTCTCCTTCCCTCCGGGCCTGCGCGCCACCCTGGAGGAGCTGCAGTCGTTGCCCTCCCGTCGAGCGGTGGTGATGGTCACCGGCACCCAGGGCGAGCCCGGGTCGGTGCTGCGGCGCCTGGCCCTGGGGGATCACCCCAACCTGTCGGTGCAGCCCGGAGATACGGTGGTGCTGTCATCCCGGATCATCCCAGGCAACGAACGCAAGGTGAACCGGCTGGTGGATCTGCTGTGCCGCCAGGGTGCCACGGTGGTGGACGCGGTACGGGACCGGCGGGTACATGTGAGCGGACACGGCTACCGGGAAGATCTCCGCCGCATGCTGCTGCTGCTCAACCCAAGGGGGGTGATCCCCGTTCACGGCCGTTACCGCATGCTCATCGAGCACGCCGATATCGCCCACCAGGTGGGTGTGGAGCGGGTACACATCCCCCAGAACGGCGGCGTCATCGAGGTCAATGACCAGTCCATGCGCACCACCGGTCAGGTGGAGGTGGGCCGCGTCCTGGTCGATGGAAAGGGCGTCGGAGACGTTGAGGAGTTGGTCCTGCGGGACCGCCGCCACCTGGCCGCGACAGGCACGGTGGTGGCCCTGCTCACCCTGGACTCCTCGGGCGGCGACCTCGTCCGGCCGCCGGAGCTGACCGCCGTGGGGGTCCTCGGAAGTCAGGAGTACGACGAGATCCTGGGCCGGGCCACCCAAGCCCTGGCCAAGACCATACAAGAGCTGCCCCCCTCGGCCCGGGGACTTCCGGAGGAGCTCGCCGAGGTGGTTCGCCGCCGCCTGCGAGGCTTTTTCCGCAAAGAGCTGGATCGAAAGCCCTTCATCATCCCCCTGGTCATAGAGCAGTAGGGCTGGGCAAGTCCGGAAATGTTCTCTATAATGGTTGATGGGTAGGTATTTATTAAGACTATTTCCCTGGAGGAACCCATGAAACCCAGACTGAACGGAGTGATGGCGGGGTTGGGCATCGCGTTGGCCATGGGCCTGGTGGCGAACTGCGGCGTAGACACCGAATCCAACACGGGGATCCGCTTGAACGTGACCTTGCACGAAACCGTCCCCACAGACAACGCCGCCGAGCTCATCGATACCCTGCGCTTCTATGTGGCCGTGGAGCACCCGGACCACGCCGTCTACCTCCTCAACGACGCCGCGGCCGGCATCGTGGTGGACGTAACCGGGCACAACCTGCTGGCCGACCCCTATCAGCTCTTCCTGGCGAAAAGCGGCCCCGACATGAAGAAAGTCCGCGTGGTGGTGGTGGGTGAACGAAACGGCGTGGGCGTGCTGTACGGCCAGCTCATGGACCCCGCGTCCCAGCCCTTCGAGCCCGGCGCCATCGTCCAGCGCACGATCAAGCTGCGCCCGGCGGCCCATAGCTTTGACATGTCTTGGACCGTCACCGGCTGCCTGACCTCGTCCGAAATGCGGGACCCGGCATACGAAGAGTTCACTTTTGGCAGCCCCACGGACATGGACTGCGACGGATGGGAGGCCTTCGAGGACTGCAACGACTTCAACGGGGAGGTGAACCCGGGCGTGGAAGAGGGCTATGACTGTGACGGCGTGGACAACGACTGCGACGGCATCATTGATCCCGGCGGAGACGACGACTTCGACGGGGACAACGTCACCGCCTGCGCCGGGGACTGCAACGACACCGACCCCAATGTCTACCCGGGCGCCCCGGAGATCTGCGACGCCCAGGACAACGACTGCGACGGCAAGTGCGACAATGCAGACAACATCGACCTGGACTTCGATGGCTACGCCGACTGCGGCGACTCCGGCTCGCACATCAATCACGACACAGGCACCTGCTCCTTCGAGGCCATCCCCGACTGCGACGACACCGACCCCAACGTCCACCCGGGCATCATTGAGGACTGCAACGGCCGGGACGACAACTGCAACGGCAAGTGCGACGAGGGGTGGGATTTCGACGGGGACGGCTACAACGAGTGCGGCTCCTGGGATCCCTCGATCGATCCCCAGGGTGGACGCTGCGAATCCATGGAGTCTAGGCTCGTGGACTGCGCGCCCTCCGACGCCGCCGTGTACCCCGGCGCCATGGAGGTGTGTGACGGGGTGGACACCAACTGCGATGGAGAGGTCTCTTCCGCCGATAGCATCTGCTACCTGGAGGGTGCCGACGATGGAGACTGTACCCAGGGCCACATGGCCTGCAATGAGACGGAGGGGGAGATCTGGGGCGAGTGCCTCGCCGTGGGCACTGAGATGGCGCCGGCGGACCGCTGCGGTATCTGGCACCACTGCCTACCCAACCCCGACCCCGGCGAGTGCATGGCGCAGTCCATTCAGGAAGCAGACCTGGACTGCACCCTACGGTACGCAGGCGCCTACACGGCGAACCTGTGCTCCATCCAAGGCTACCGCACCACCTACTACCTGCCCTACGGCTTCTCCGATAACAACAACTGCACGTGGCACCTGCTCATGAATGGCACGCCAACCAACTACCAGGCCATCGGCCTGGTGGACCCGGGCAATGCGGGCCAGCAGCCCACCAACCTGCTCCATAGCTGCGAGGCCGCTCTGGTGGTCATGCCCGACCCCGGATTGAATGTGAGCCCGGGAGATGTGAACGCTATCCTCAGCTTCTACTACGACAACGGCCCCAACGACTACTACGCCCTCGAGCTGGCGCTCACCATCGAGCCCACGACCATTTGCGAACCCTGGGACGAAGCCCTGTCATGTGACATCTCGCAACCCACCCCGTAACCGCGACAACGAGATGACCGCGACAACGAGAACCTGACTTGCGAGAACTACTTCTGACCGCTGGACAGTTGCTGGGAGTGGGGTTTGACGGGCTGACCGTGCCTCCCTCGTTGGCCAAACGCATCACCGCCGGGCGAGTGGGCACGGTGATCCTCTTTTCCCGCAACGTAAAGAGCCCGGGCCAGGTGGCGACCCTGTGCGGGGATCTCATGGCGGCGGCGCCGCCGGACCTCCCGTTGCTCATCGCCGTGGACCAGGAGGGCGGTCGCGTACGACGGCTGCGAGAGCCCTGGGCGGACTGGCCTGCGGCCCGGGTCCTGGGCGAGACCGACGATCCGGAGCGCATCACCCGGGTGGGACACGCCATGGGGCGCGAGCTGGCGAGCTGCGGCATCCACCTGAACCTCGCGCCCGTGCTGGACGTCCACACCAACCCGGACAACCCGGTCATCGGTGATCGGGCCTTCGCCACTTCGCCCGACGCGGCGATCCGGCGGGCTGCCGCCTTCGTCAAGGGGTTACGATCCGCGGGTGTGGCCGCCTGCGGAAAGCACTTCCCCGGCCACGGAGACACGATCAAAGACAGCCACAAGGACCTGCCCGTGGTGCACCACGGGACCGAGCGCCTCGACAGGGTGGAGCTCGCGCCCTTCGCCGCCCTGGCGCCGGACCTGCCGGCCATGATGACAGCGCACGTGATCTACGAGGCCTGGGACCCCGACCAGCCGGCCACCCTGAGCAAAACCGTGATCCAGGGCGTGCTCCGCCGTCGGCTGGGCTTTGAGGGGCTGATCCTCTCCGACGACATGGAGATGAGCGCCGTGGCGGACCTGGCCGAGCCCGAGGACCTGGCCGAGCGGTGCCTGCTAGCCGGCGTGGATCTCATCTCCAACTGCCACGACACGGCCCGCCAGGAGCGCATGATCGGAGCGCTGGTGCGTAGAGCCGAGAGAGACAGCGCCTTTGCCGAGCGGTTACGGGAATCAGCGGCCCGGGTGGCCACGTTCAAGCGACTCCACTGCGCCGGCTCCGATCGCCCCGACCCGGAAGCCGCCGAGAAGCTCGCCCGGGACGAATCCCACCACATGCTGGCCGCAGAGCTGCGCGCCTGATGTGGGCGAGCCGGGGGACTGGTCTTGCTCACCGTACTGTGGGGCTCTGCTCATCATTATTCGCAGCCGCTAAGCCCACCTTTTCTGGGGAATCTTCCCTGGTTAGATCCCGCCCGGGTGAAAATTTGACACCTGATCTCAAGATGTTACCGTCACATCATGGAAGCCACAGTACGCAAGGAAGGCGCCGCCATCAGCGCGGCCACGAACGCTGGAAAGCTTCACTTCGTCACTGACAGCGGGCAGCAGATGCTCATGCAGGGCGATTGCATGGAGGTCATGGAGCGGCTCCCCGCCGAGAGCGTGGATCTCATCTTCGCGGACCCGCCCTACTTCCTGTCCAACGGCGGCATGACCTGCAAGTCGGGACGCATGGTCAAGGTGGACAAGGGTGCCTGGGATCGCAGCCAGGGCCCCGAGGCCAACCACGAGTTCAACCTCGCCTGGTTGAAGGCCTGTCAGCGTGTGCTCACCCCGAACGGGTCCATCTTCGTGTCGGGCACCCGCCACGCGATCTTCTCGGTGGGATACGCCATGCAGCAGCTTGGCTACAAGGTGCTCAATGATATCGCCTGGTTCAAGGTCAACCCTCCGCCGAACCTGTCCTGCCGGTACTTCACCCACGCCACCGAGACCATCATCTGGGCGGCCCGGGATTTGCAATCAAAGCACTACTTCGACTACCCGCTCATGAAAGAAGAGAACGGCGGCAAGCAGATGAAGAGTCTGTGGTCCATCAAACCGCCCTACAAGTCCGAAAAGCGCTTCGGCAAGCACCCTACGCAGAAACCCGTAGCTCTCCTGTCCCGGATCATCCGCGCGGCCTCGCGCCCCGGAGACCTGGTGTTAGACCCCTTCAACGGCTCAGGCACCACCGGCGTAGTGGCCACCGCCCTGGACCGGTCCTACGTGGGCGTGGAGCTGGACAAAAAGTATCTGGATCTTTCCGCCAAGCGACTACAAGATCCCCAGGGGGACCTGGACGCCATGGCCCGCTCCTAAGTAAGCCCCCCGCTCCTAAGGCCCCCCGCTCCTGACCAACCGCTCCTGACCCAAAATAAAAAAACCACCATCAAAAGATGGTGGTTCAAAATGCGATGGAGAATAGAGGGAAGACCAATGGGGGGACTGGGGAGGGGGAAAGGCTGGGCCCCCTCTATCTCCATCGTATCCTTGTGCTAATTTGACGCTCTGTTCGACAACCTCTGGCGAGTATCTTGTCCTCGCGGTTACGATCTAGTTGTATTATTGCGTCTCAGTGAAATTTTGCAAGGCTTTTTTCATCCGATCGATACAGTTGTGTACAAGTACTTCATAACACGAGGGTTTTTGCGATGCGCCTTACCGTTGTTACACGATCTCTTGGCGTACGTGCGCGCGCTTAAGCAATAAAGCGACGATGAGCCAGAGCAACCCGAGCCCCAACATGGCAAATCCAAGCACGAGCGTTAGTACGGAAGGGTAGTCCAAAAAGACCGTCGCTTGGCCAGGGTCCTTGGGATTCACCCACACCTGGACAGCCCCCTTGTTGAGGCGCTTACCCAAAAACTCCTGGGCATCCTTAGCAGACTCAAATTCCCGGGTCGGACTGTCTGCAATTCGGGTAATCCGTCGGGTTTTCTGTCGGGTTTTCCAAGGGAAAGTGTAGGTAATTCGAACGATCCACACCCGCTTTTTGCTTTTGAGGGGCCAGCCGCGGGTGACCACCTTGGAGAAGATCCGCCGCTGAGAACGTTTGACCAGATAGTCCCTCCGGGTCTCACCCCGACCCGACATGCGCAGCTTGGTGCGCCGCTCCACCGCGCTCGAGAGCGTCCCCTTCACGGATGTCCAAGTACGACGCCGCATAAAGGTCTGAAAGGGCGTCAAACCATCGAGCAGCAGGGCGGTGATCCCGGCCAGGCACAGCACCGTCGGTAGAAGCGGCGAGGTGAACCAGGGACGTGTGGGAGCTGGGGGCATAGAAACCGCAGTATGAGAGATCCACCGCTATTCGTCCAGTCTCTCCCTACGCCTCTCACTACGTATGTAGCGTCAACGTCTATGGGGGCTTGCTTGGCCCCGCAAAAACGCTATTGTCGTCAGATACTCACCCAAGCCGTCCTAGAGGAACCACCGCACATGACGACTCCGCAAAATGACAACCCCGTCGCCCTGGTGGCACTGGGCGGCCACGCTTTCATGGAGCGAGGCCAGAAGGGCACCATCAAAGAGCACGAGACCGCCGCGGTTAAGATCTGCGACGCGATGATGCTCCTGGTGGAACGAGGATACAACCTCGTGATCACCCACGGCAACGGCCCCCAGGTGGGCAACCTCCTGCTGCAGAACGAGGCGTGCAAGGACGACGTGGTCCCTATGCCCCTGGACGTGCTCGTGGCGCAGACCGAGGGCAGCCTGGGCTACATCCTGCAAAACGCCCTCCTCAACCAACTGCGCAAGCGGTCCATCAAGCGGTACGTGCTCACGGTGGTCACCCAGGTGCAGGTGGACCAGGACGATCCCGCCTTCGACAACCCCACCAAGCCCATCGGGCCCTTCCTGACCAAGGAGGAGGCCCTCCGACGGGCCCGGGAGCTGGATTGGGACGTGGTGGAGGACGCGGGCCGGGGCTGGAGGCGCAGGGTGCCTTCGCCCAAGCCCCTGAAGATCATCCAGCGCGACTCCATCCGCGCGGCGGCGGAGCTGGGTAACATCGTCATCGCCGGCGGCGGCGGCGGCATCCCCATCACCAAGGACCGGGAGACGGGAGAGTACAAGGGCGTAGAAGCGGTGATCGACAAGGACTACACCTCGGCCCTGCTGGCCCATCAGGTCAAAGCTGATCTCTTCTGCATCCTGACCGAGGTTCCCCAGGTATATCTGAACTATAACCAGCCGGACCAACGCCCCCTCGGAGCGCTGACCGTGGAGATGGTGCGCAGCCAGATGGCCGCCGGCCACTTCCCGGCCGGGAGCATGGGGCCGAAGATCCAGTCCATCCTCAACTACCTGGAGTCCGGTGGCAAACGGGCGCTGATCACCAACCCCGAGACCCTCCCTGCTGCCCTCGACGGCGCCGGCGGCACTCACTTCGTTGGGGCCTGCTAAGAGCTCACCGAGGGCTCACGCCGGCCCGAAGCCGGTTGTCACCAGCAACCGCAGATGATAGATTTTCCACCATCGGGCTAGCCGGTGACTGAGGCTTCGCCAAGGAGATCCATATGTCTGGGCACAGCAAATGGTCGACCATCAAGCACAAAAAGGGCGCGGCTGACGCCAAGCGCGGGAAGGTCTTCACCAAGCTTATCAAGGAGGTCACCGTGGCTGCCCGCCAGGGCGGCGGCGACCCCGGCGGCAACCCCCGGCTCCGTACGGCCATCGACAAGGCCCGGGCCGAGAACATGCCCAACGACAACATCGCCCGCGCCATCAAGAAAGGCACCGGGGAGCTCGAAGGCGTCAACTACGACGAGATCGTCTACGAGGGCTACGGCCCCGGGGGTACGGCTGTTCTGGTGGAGTGCCTCACCGACAACAGAAACCGTACCGTGGCCGAGCTCAAGCACGTCTTCGCCAAGTCCAACGGCACCATAGGCAAGCCCGGCACCGTGGCCTTCAAGTTCGAAGCCCAGGGGCACCTCCGCTTCCCCAAGGCGGACGTAGACGAGGACCGGATCATGGAAGCCGCCATGGAGGCCGGAGCCGACGACTACACAGACGACGGGGACGACTGGCTCGTGACCACGGAGCCCACGGAGTTCCTGAAGATCCAGGACGCCTTCGAGAAGGCCGGCCTCAAGCCCTCGGACGCGGAGGTCACCAAGGTGCCTCTCGCCACGATCCAGCTCGAGGGGCGAGACGCCGAGGTGATGCTCAAGCTCTATATGAATTTAGACGATCACGAGGACGTGCAGAACGTCTACGCGGACTTCGACATCGACGACAAGCTCATGGAGGAGCTGCTGGATTGACCGGATCCGGCGTGCGCCCCCGATGACCGCGGCCAGCCATGTCGTGCTCGGACTGGACCCGGGCTCCCGGGTGATGGGCTACGCCGTGGTGGAGAGGCTCGAGCGCGGTGGGTTTCACTACCGCGAGTGCGGCACCATCGCCGCCCCGGACCGGGCGCCCATTGCCGAGAGGCTGCTGGAGCTCGCCACCGGGTTGCGCGAGGTGATCCGGGATCTCGGTCCCACCGAGGCCGCCATGGAGGACGTGTTTCACCAGCGCAACGCCCGGTCGGCCCTGGTGCTGGGCCAGGCCCGTGGTGCGACCCTGCTGGTGGTGGCCGAGCGCGGCCTCGCCGTGTCGAGCTACCCGCCGGCCACGGTAAAAAAAACCGTCTGCGGAAACGGTCGGGCCTCCAAGGAACAGATCCAACAGATGGTGACCGCCCTGGCCAGGCTCAAGCGCCCACCGGCCACCGACGCCGCTGACGCCCTGGCCGTCGCCATCTGCCACTGCCTTCACGCCGCCACACCACCGGAGCTTCTGCCTACAAAGCGAGGGGCCAAACCGAAAGGAGGTCGTCGATGATTCGACGTCTGCGGGGAACACTGATCGAGGCCGAGATCACCCAGGTGGTGATCGACGCGGGCGGGGTGGGCTACGGCGTGGCCGTGTCGCCCCAAACCAGCGCGGGGCTCACTGGACTGGGCGAGCCCGTGGACCTGTGGATCCACACCAACGTCTACGAAGGGGGTATCGACCTGTACGGCTTCGAAAGCGGGGACGACCGGGACGTGTTCCTGCGCCTCACGGGCGTGTCGGGCATAGGCCCGCGCCTGGCCATGAACATCCTCTCCGGTATGGATCCGCCGGTGCTGCTGCAGGCCGTGGCCGACGGCGATCTGGCCCGGCTGGTGCGTATCCCCGGCGTGGGGAAGCGCACGGCCGAGCGCATGGTGGTAGAGCTCAAAGACAAGTTCAAGGACCTGCTGTTGGCCCAGGGAACGGAGGCTGGCGCCGACAAAGCCGGGCCCGCCGGAGTCTCCATGGAGGAAGTGCGCTCTGCGTTGTTGAACTTAGGCTACAGGGCCGCTACGGTAACCAAAATCATACCGCTACTCAAAAAGGAAGCGGCCGACGGCGCGAGCCTCCCGGACGTGATCCGCGCGGGGCTGCACCTGCTGCAGAAATAGACCCATGGCACGTCAGAAACACGAAGATCCCCCCGAGGACGCCCCGGTCACCACGCCCACCACCATTGGTGAGGAGCCCCAGGCCGAGGCCTCCCTGCGCCCCCTCTCCTTCGACGAGTATGTGGGCCAGGAGGACCTCAAGCGCCCCCTGCGCACCATGGTCCAGGCCGCCCAGCAACTCTCGACGTCCCTGGACCACCTACTCTTCTACGGGCCCCCCGGCCTGGGAAAAACCTCCCTGGCCCATATCGTGGCCCACGAGATGGGCGTGACCGTACACCAGACCTCCGGCCCGGCGGTGGAGCACAAGGGTGTGCTGGCCGGCCTGCTCACCAACCTGGCCGACCACGACGTCCTGTTCATCGACGAAATACACCGCCTGCCCCCCCCCGTGGAGGAGGCCCTCTACCCGGCCATGGAAGACTACCAGCTGGACGTGCTCATCGGCGACGGCCCCCACGCCAAGGCCATCACCATGCCGTTGCCACGATTCACCCTGGTGGGCGCCACCACGCGCACGGGCATGCTCACATCACCGCTTCAGGACCGCTTCGGCTTCACCTGGCGGTTGACCTACTACAGCGACGAGGAGCTCACCCGGATCATCACCCGCAGCGCCGAACGCATCGGGGTGCGTGTCACCGACGACGGCGCCGTGGAGTTGGGGCGCCGAGCCCGAGGCACCCCGCGCGTGGCCAACCGCTGGCTCCGGCGCGCCCGGGACTACGCCGAGGTGGACGGTAGCCGGATCATCGACCGCCGCATCGCGAACATCACCCTGTCGGATCTGCAGGTGGACAAGGCGGGCTTAAACTCCCTGGACCGCGCCTACCTGAGCTGCCTCCTTGAGCGGTTCGACGGCCGCCCCGTGGGTATCGAGGCCCTGGCCGCCGCCCTGTCCGAGGACCGCCAGACCCTCGAGTTCACCGTGGAGCCCTACCTGGTGCAGCACGGCTTCGTGGACCGCACCTCCCGCGGCCGCGTGGCGACCCTCCTGGCCGCCAACCACCTCGGCCTCACCACCGACGGCGAACCCCAAAAGAAACTTTTCTGATCCTTCTAGAGCTGATTTGCCCTACGGCGCCTGCCGCGGATCTTGATGACGTCTTTGCCCCTCAGGAGTCCCCGGGAGTTGAATTTGTCTGGGTAGCCTCATCTGATACGCAACCTTTGGGCGCAACCACCGATAACCATCAGCAAGAGCTGCTGATCAGCCCAGAGGATAAAGATGCCGAAGTCACCTGAAACCACGGAACCAATTGCCGAAATCGAGCCCCTGATTCTCCGGCTGCGTGGGCAGCGAGTCATCATCGACTCGGAGCTGGCGCAAATCTACGGCACAACGACCAAGAAACTGAACCAACAGGTTTCACGCAACCGCGCCCGATTTCCGCCCGATTTCATGCTCCGGCTGCATGAGGATGAGAAATCTGAACTGGTCACAAGTTGTGACCGGTTCAGTAAGCTCAAACATTCAAGCGTGTTACCGCAAGCGTTTACGGAGCACGGGGCACTCATGATCGCAAGCGTGCTCAACTCTCCTCGTGCCGTAGAGATGTCCGTGTTTGTGGTCCGGGCCTTCGTGCGCTTTCGCTCGATTCTCGCCCAGCACGAAGAGTTCGCTCAGCGACTGTCGGAGTTGGAATCAAGGATCGCCAGCCATGACGAGTCAATCCGAGGCATCGTGACGTCGCTGCGGTCGCTGCTCGCCAACGACCGCCAAACGCCCATAAGATCCATTGGATTCCAAACGCGTGAAGAGTGAGCGTCTCAAAGAGAGAGGCGCCCTGAGGGTCGAGTGCAGCGATCAATGCGTGGAAGGTGTGGAAAGTGTGGAAGGCGTCTTTACTCAAGCGCAGCGGCAAGCAGGCGGCAGGCGTCGACGGAGGCGAGAGCGTCGGGGTCGAGCTCGGCCTGGTAGACGAGGCGGGCGGGACCGGTCATGTGCACCATCTCGAGGTGGGGATCCACTTCGATGGTGAGCGTGCCGCCCGGAAGCACCACCTGCAGGGGTGTGCCGAAGGGGACGCGGTCTTCGAGGCCGGCCGCAACGCCGATGGCGCAGGCGCCGGTACCGCAGGCCGCCGTGAGGCCGGCGCCGCGCTCGTACACGGCGGCGTCCAGGTGCCCGCCGGTGGCGCGAACGAAGGCGATGTTGGCCTTTTTCGGGAAGCGCTCGTGGGACTCGAGGCCCGGACCGTAGCGCTTGGCCAGATCCACGGGGGCAGCGTCGGCGTGCTCCTCCTCGTCTAGAAAGATCACCGCGTGGGGGTTGCCCATGGACAGGGCGGTGAAGCGGAAAATCGCGCCGTCCGGGTGGGTGATCTCCTCGCGAATGGCGGTACCCTCACCGGCCACGGGGATCGCCGCGCGGTCTCGAATGGGCTTGCCCATGGCCACGCGAACCGTGTCCACCTTGCCGTCGTCCCCTCGGTGCGCCGTGCACGCCAGTGGGCCCGCGCCGGTTTGAACGGTGAGCGCGTCCCGGGAGGGGTCGGGGTCGAGCACGTGCTTGACCACACAGCGCAGGCCGTTGCCGCACATCTCGGCGTGGCTCCCGTCGGCGTTGACGATTCGCATGGATACGTCGCAACCGGCAGCAGCGGCGTCCGCGTGGTCGATGAGCAGGAGGCCGTCAGCGCCCACGCCCAGTCGGCGCTGGCATACACGAATGGCCAGGCTGACCGGATCGTCAATAGGCGTCTGACGTACATCGACCACGACAAAGTCGTTGCCCGCGCCGTGGACCTTCTCATAAGGAATCATCGCCCGCGTCATCGCGGCGGTCCACCGGGACCGCCGTAGCCTCCGGGCGGTCCGTAGCCCTGGGGACCGGCGGGACCCGCCTGGCCCGCCCCAGGATGCCCGGTCAGCTGCATGAACACATCCTCGAGGCTGGTGCCGCGTTGGATCTCACCCAGAGACAGGCCGAGCTCGAAGACCTTGCCAACGATCATCTTGATGACCTCGTCGGCGGGGGGCGCTTCCGGCAGCAGGTTCACCGTCATCCAGCCCAGATTCGGCTCGTACTCCACATTGCGAACGCCTCCGGAGGTCTCTATCTCCTGGAAGAAGCTCACCGGCGGGACGCCGCCACGGATCTGAACGCGAAGCTGGTTGTCCTTCTCGGTGAAGCTCTCGATGTCGCCGTGCTTGATGATCTGGCCCTGGTGGATCAGCGCCACGTCCGTGCAGATGTCCTGAATCTCAGCCAGATTGTGGGAAGAGACCACCACGGTGCGCTCGCCCCGCATGGAGGCGATGAGGTCACGTATCTGCTTGGCGGCGAAGGGGTCCAGCCCTGCGGTGGGCTCATCGAGCAATACTACCTCCGGCTCACCGATGAACGCCTGGGCCAACCCCGTGCGCTTGGCCATGCCGTGGGAGAGATGGCCCGGGAACTTCTTGACGTGCTCGGCCAGCCCCACCAGCTCCAGCACCCGGGAGGCCTCCTCGTCGGCCTCCTTACCGCCATACCCTAAAAGCTCAGCGAAGAAGACGAGCTGGCCGTGGATGCCCACATTGGCGATGAGCTGGGCGTCCTGGGGCAGGGTGGCGAGCTTGCCCTTGAGGTTCGTGCTGAAAAAGGGCGCATGACCCAACACCTCCACCGACCCGGCCTTGGGCCTGAGAAAGCCGGCCATGACGCTGAAGGAGGTGGTCTTGCCCGCGCCGTTGGGTCCCACGAAGCCCAGGGTCTCACCCTGGCTTACGGCGAGATCGAAGCCCTTGAGGACCTCCAGGTTGCCGTAGGCGAACCGGAGCTTCTTCACGTCGATGGCCAGCTGGCCCTTCTTTTTTTTGCGCTTGGGCTTGGGCTTGACCCCGGCCTTGGACTTTGTCTCCTCGGCCTCGGCCTTCTGTTGGGCCTCGGCGAGCTTTTCCTGGGCCTTTCGGAGCTCCTCCTGCGCCTGCTTGAGGTCGTCGGTCATACGTTCCTCCTGCGCAAAAAGGCCCAGCCAATGGCCAGGTAGGCCACGGTGTAGCAGACCATGAGCGCCGCCGCCCCGAGGAAGTGGCCGACGCTCGGGTAGGCAAACCAGTACTTGGCCTCAAGGGGGAGCACGTAAAAGAAGATCTTCGCGTACTCGGTCTGGCGGGACATGAGCCCGCCGATGATGTCCACGGCCAGGTAGAAGCCCACCCCCAGGAAGAACGTGCCCGTGGGCTTACCCACCATGGCCGCCATCATGGACATGAAGGCGATGAGCGGCACCGCGGAGAGCCACAGGGCGATAAATATCTGGACAGAGAACAGCAACACCGTGCCGAAGGCGAGGTTCCGCCCCACGATGAGCCATCCCAAAGACACCGCGAGGGTGACCGCTCCGGAGACCACAGTGAAAAACTTGAGATTCGAAAGAAAGAGCCCCAGGTACAGCTCCAGCCGTCCGGTCTTGGGTAAGATGTACCGGATGGACTTGCGGTGGAGGTACCCCGCCACCTGGTTGAAGGACAAGAGCAACACCAGGAAGGGCACCCCGAACAGAGAGAAGAGGAAGAACACCGACATCACCACCGGGCGCTCACACTCCAAGAAACGCAGGGCCTCGGGGGAGACGTTGGAGAAGGGGGGGATGGCCCTCTGGAGCTTGTCCTTGACCTTACTGGGTGCACTGCCTGCGGGCAGCTTGCACATGGGGTTCTCTTTGGCCCCGAAGGGGATCAGGTCGATGGAGACGGCCCCGAGCTGCACCACCACGAAGAGATAGACCACCAGGAAGATCACCCCCGGGCCACTGCGCACGAGGTTGCGGTAATCGAACCGGGTGACGATCAACGTGTCTTTGAGATTCACCGGTAAGCCCATGTCAGTTCACCAGGTTCTCGCGGAACACCACGTTGAGCAACACCAGCGTGATTCCCGGATAGATGAGCTGCTGGAGAGTGGAAAACTGGAAGGGATGCCCCTCGCCGAGGGTGTAGCTGAGCACATAGGCAAAAAACAGGAGACTGTAGACCGCCTCGGCCGAGCCCAGCCAGCGCCCCATGACCCGCTTCATACGCAGGTAGCCTATACCCGCGATCACCAGCAGCCCCACGTCGCCCGCCACAAAGGCCGCGCGCACGTAGAGATAGCCCTCGGAGACGCCCTTGGGCCGGTCCACACTGCCGGCAAGTATCATCACCAGACCGAGGAGGCCCAGGCCGAGCACACCGGCGATGACAAAATTGATAACCGCCAATGCGGTGAGTCCACCAGGTCGGTACATGAGTCTCGTTTCTCGTTGCCTGCGGTGCGGGAAAATCCCACCACCGCGATTGGTACGAAAAGCTAGCGCGAAGATCCGGCCGGGTCAAGCCACGGTCGGGTCAAGCCACGGCCGGGTCCGCATAAGGTACGGCCGGGTCCGAATCGTGTATCCGTTGAGAGGCTGCTCAGCTAAGCAGGGTGTCCAGGGTGGTGATGATTCCGTCGGCGAAGATGATGGCGAAGATGGACACCACCACGGCCTTGGTGGCGGCCCGGCCCACTCCCTCGGCGCCCCGCCCCACCCGAAAGCCCATGAAGGAGCCGATGACCACGATGAGCCAGCCGAAGACCACGCTCTTGAGCACGCAGTTGGCCAGGTCATTGAGGCCCACCGCCTGGAGGGTCTGGTTCATGTACGCCGTGGCGCCGAGTTGCAGGTAGGTCACGGCGATGACGAAGCCGCCGAGGATGGAGACCACACTGCACATGACGCTGAGCATGGGCAAGGTAACGGTGACGGCGTAGAGCTTGGGCACCACCAGGTAGCGCACGGGCTCGATGCCCGTCACCGAGAGGGCGTCGAGCTCCTCGTTGTTCTTCATGGCGCCGATCTCGGCGGCGATGGCGGCCCCGGACCGGCCGGCCACCACGATGGCGGTCATCAGGGGGGCGAACTCCCGCACCATGCCCTTACCCACGAGGTTGGCCACGTAGATGCTGGTGCCGAAGTCCTTGAGCAGATGCCCCCCCTGGAAGGCCAGGATCAACCCGAGGATGAAGCCGATGGTAGCCACCACGGGCAGGGCGTCCACGCCGATGGCCAGGGCGTCCCTCCACAGGGACCCCCGTCGCCTGTTCCGCGATGAGAAGATCCCCAGCAGGCAACCGAAAAAAGCGTCGGCCATGAACACGAGCATGGCGACGAAGGAGTGCCAGAGCTGCTCGGCGCCTCCGCCCACGCGACTGAGGAACCCCTCGTGCACCACCCGGCTGGGGGTGGGCTGGGCCGGGATGTGGTCCAACTGGGCGGTCACCGCCTCGGAGAGCTGGACCATGTGCAGCTCCCCGCGACCACCCTCGGCCAGATCCAGCAGAGCCGCCAGGGCCGAGACCCCCACGGCGTCAGCCCGGGTGACGCCCGACAGGTCCAGCGACACCCCACGCCCACGCCGCAGGTGGGGCGCGGCGGCCTTGAAGAGCTCACTTCCCCGCTCTTGGGTCAGCGCGCCGGCCAGGCGACAGGTCACATCCCGCCCGTCCCGCGTAACATCGACCTGAAGCTTCGGTGGATCCACTGCCCCAGTATAGCCAACTGCGACCAGGGGGCTACTATCGGTTAAAGAAATGGCTCAATAGGCGCGGGAGAAAAGGACGCGCTGCTTGGAGGGGCGACCGGAGCGGATGCACTCGCCGGGCTCTTGGGGCTGGTCCAGGGGGATGTTGCGGATGGTGACGCCGCCGGTCTCTTCCTTGATCTGCTTCTCCACCTCGGGGTCGCCACACCAGTGGGCGTAGACAAACTTGCTCTTCCCCTCAGGGAAGATGTCGCGGAAGTCGTCCCAACTGTCCACGGTGACGGTGGCGTCCTCGCGTCGCTTGAGGGCGCGCGCGAACATCTCGGCCTGGATCTCGTCCATGAGGGCGAGAGTCCGTGATACGGCCTGGTCCATGGGCACGAACTCCCGCTCCGAACCCTCCAGACGCTGCTTGAGGGCCACCTGCCCCTTGTCCAGATCCCGGGGACCTATCTCCACCCGCACGGGCACTCCCCGGGCCTCCCAGTGGTAGTACTTCTGACCGGGCTTGATGCCCTCCCGATCATCCAACTCCACCGTGAGTCCCTTGGCCACCAACTCCTCGCGCAGCTTCGTGCACGCCTCCATGACCCGCTCGCGCTCGTGGGCCTTGCGGAAAATGGGCACCACCACGGCATGGATGGGCGCCAACTTCGGCGGCAACACCAGTCCGATGTCATCGCTGTGGCACATGATCAGCGCGCCCACCAGCCGCGTGGACACACCCCAAGAGGTCTGCCACACGTAGTCCAGGTTGCCCTGCTCGTTCTGGAACCGCACATTGAAGGCCTTGCCAAAATTCTGGCCAAGGTCGTGGGAGGTCCCCGCCTGCAGGGCCCAGGCGTTCTGCATGAAAGCCTCGATGGAGAAGGTGGACAGGGCGCCGGCGAACCGCTCCGTGGCGGTCTTTTCGCCCTTGATCACCGGCATGGCCATGATCTCCTCGGCGAAGTCGCCGTAGATGTCCAACATGCGCCGGGTCTCGACCTCGGCCTCTTCGTGGGTGGAGTGGGCGGTGTGCCCCTCCTGCCACAAAAACTCAGTGGTGCGCAAAAACATCCGGGTGCGCTTCTCCCAGCGCATGACGTTGGCCCACTGGTTGATCAGCAGGGGCAGGTCCCGGTAGGAGCTGATCCACTTGGCAAAGAAGTGACCGATGATGGTCTCGGAGGTGGGCCGCACCACGTAGGGTTCCTCGAGCTCCTTGCCGCCGGCGTGGGTCACCACCGCCAGCTCCGGGGCAAAGCCCTCCACGTGCTCGGCCTCCTTCCGGATGAAGGACTGGGGAATGAGCAGCGGGAAGTAGGCGTTCTTGTGCCCGGTGGCCTTGAAGCGTCGGTCCAGGTCGCCCTGCATCCCCTCCCACAGGGCGTAGCCGTGGGGCTTGATGACCATGCAACCCTTAACTACCTCAGCCGGCTCGGCCAAGTCACCCTCTCGGATGACGTCCAGATACCACTGGGCATAGTCCTGGTCGCGCGGCGTGATTTTCTTGTCGTCCTTGGCCATGATCACTCTCCTGGGGTTCGGGACCCAACGGGGCTATGATGTCGGTGCTGCGATATTGGGCTGCGGTATCGGGCTGCGATGTCGGGCTATGATGTGGCACACGACCCTGGCAAAAGCAATCCCTCACCGCTTGACCCATGGTGACCCGACGGCCTACAGTTAGTGGATGCGGCAAGCGTTCTTCATAAGTCTCAGTTTTTTCCTGGTTCCTCTCGGCGCCTGCGAGATCACTACCGATGGAGATCTCGCCGTCACCTGGCAGTTCAACGGCCACGCCAACGAGGACGGCAACGATCCATGCGGCGCACTGGGCGCCCACCGCATCGTCATCGAGCTCGACGGTCCGGAGTCGGTGTCGGACGTGGTGGCCTGCGACTCCTTCTCGGCCCAGTACCCGCTGGGATACCTGATGGTGGGCTCCTCCACCTGGGCCTTTGGGCACGTGACCAAGGATCTGCAGTACGGCAACTACGACGTGCGGATCTTCTTCATTGATCAGGCGGGGCAAGAGCTGGCGGCGCCCGAGCCCAAGCTGGGCGTCGTGGAGATCAAGCGGGGCGGCGTCACCCGGGTGGACCTCGACTTCGCCGTGTCCACCGGCCGGTTGACCGCCTCCTGGGAGATCGCCGGCGGCGCAGCCACCTGTGCTCAAGTCGGTGCCTCCTCCATCGCCTTGACCGTGCATGAGGCCGGCGGCGCCCTGGTGGACGCCGTGCAGTTGGACTGCGACGGCGACACGTACTCCCTGGCGGACCTGGCCCCCGGCACCTACGAGGTGACCGGCCAGCTCCTCGACAGCGGCGACACCCCCCTCACCAACGTGCTTGGGACCGGCAACCTGACGGTGGTGGCGGCGGACGTACAATCAGCCACCCTGGACTTCGGCTGGAGTGACTTCACCATACCCATCCTGGGCAATGCCCGCTTTGAGCTACTGGTGGCCAACGCCATCACCCAGTGCTCCGAAGTTCCCGATCTGGCGCAGCCCCCGTTGGCCACGCGCATGTTGCTCACCGACGACCAGGGCGCCGCCGTTGTCGCGGCTTCGGCCCTACCCAATCCCGACGGGCAGGTTGACTGCACCGGATTATCCGGGGGCATCACCCTGGACGGGACAACCCTCGGCACCTGTCACGACGTCGAACAGATCATCTGCGGGCTCCAGGTGGGTGACTACACCTTGAGCGTGCAGGCACACGACGCCTCGGACCTGCTCTGCTACTCGGCGGACCTCGCGCTCTCCGTGGGACTCGAGGTCGGCGACCCGGAGAGCCTGGTGCTTCGCGCCACCACCGACGCCACTGACTGCTGGCTCTAAATCCAGCGTTGGAACCAAACAGCCATGCGTAATCGGGTACAACTATTCATGCGAAAACTACTGATTCTACCTTGCCGTGCCACGCTGTTCGCGGTGGCCCTGTTCGCGGTGGCCCTGTCCGCCGGCTGTGACTCCACCGGCAGCTATCACGTGACCTGGTCCTTTTCCGGCTCGGACGGCGAGATCACCTCCGCGGCCGACTGCTCCCGCCGGGGGGTGGATCGGGTGGTGATCACCCTGGTCAGCCTCACTACCGGTCTGGACGTCAAGTCCAGCGTGCACCCCTGCCACGAAGCCGGCTCCGGCAATCTGTCCGTTGACGAAGGCACGTACCTAGTACGCGTCCAGGCCTACGGCGGGTCCGATCAACCTTTCCTGGACCCGGTCACCGGGGAGGATGCCCTGGTGGAGATCGTCGCCGAGCTGCAGGTTTCGGGCAGCGGCGTGGCCGAGGCGTCCGTAGTATTCACCCCCAACCCCCAGTGCGCCGACGGCGTGGACAACGACGCGGACGGGCTGGTGGACGCGGCGGATCCGGGCTGCCGGAACAAGGACGGCGACTATGATCCCACCTCTGACGACGAGGTGAACGACGACACGAACGCCACCCTGGCGGTGACCTGGTCCATCCACGGCGACACCCCTTGCGACGCATTGCAGCCCGACGGGGCCGTCGGGGCCTCCCTGCTGGTCGATGGCCTCGAGGTGGGACTGTACTCCTGCGACGATCTCTCGGGACAGGTCCCCCTCATCCCCGGAGATCACACCGTGGCCATGCAGCTGGTGGACGCCAGCGCCATCGTGCTGGCCACCACCCCCGCCCAGGACGCCAGCTTGGTGGGAGGTCTCCCGACGAACCTCGCCTTCGCCTTCACCCTAGACACCTTCGACCCGCCTCAAACCGGGGAGCTCTCCTTCCAGATCTCCTGGGTCTCGGCGGGCCAGACCTGCTCGGACGCCAGCCCCATGGTGGCCGACCAGTCCCTGTGGCTCCGGGACTCAGACGGCGTCACCGTAGACGCCACGACCTGGGCCGGCACCACCATGGACAACACCGCGGCGGCCGTGGGCCAGTGCCTGGACGCCACCGAAATCCAGGGCCTCACCACCTATCTGCCCGCTGGCGACTACACCTTGGACATCTCGGGATTCACATCCGGTGGGGCGAGCTGCTGGGACGCCACCTCCATCGACGTGACCGTCGGCATCGGCCCCTTGGCGACCCCCCTGGACCTGTTGGTGCCCCAGACCGACGCCACGGGCCTCTGCGCTCCCTGAGTGCGCTCCCAAAATACGCTGACTTGACCATTTGACCTGCCCGACCTCCTGCCCGATAATCGGGTATCAGGGAGAAAAGACCAATGAAGAATCAGGCTGTTTGGGTGGCGGCGCTTGTAGGTACCCTGTCGGTGAGCGCGTGCGAAAGCAATGTGGAGCCCTGCGACTACGAGTGCAACTTCGAGTGCGTGGACCTGGCGATGGATCCGCTCAACTGCGGCGGGTGCGGCGTGGTGTGCCCGGCGGGCACCACCTGCGAGAACTTTTCCTGCCAGTGCCCCGGCACCAACGAGCTGTGCGGGGGCGTGTGCCTGGACGTGCTTTCCGACCCGCACAACTGCGGCGGGTGCGGCGTGCTTTGCACCTACGACTCCGGGTGCACGGCCGGAGAGTGCGGCGAGTACCTGGAGCCCTACGGCACCCTGACGGTGAGCTTTGCCACCGCGTTCATCTTCGACAGCGCGCCCTTCGATGCCAGCGCCGCCTACTGGACCGACAACTGGACCGCCGGGGTGAGCGAGGCCCCCACGTGCACCGGCTCCTACGGCGGAGCGCTGACCATCCCCGGTCCCGGGCCGGCCGCGGCCAACACCCTCTCGTACGCCCAGCACTTCGCGGCCGACGCTAACCGTGGCGATCACATCGAGATCGCTCAGCGCTCCTTCCAGGATTCCTCCTACGCCATCGAGAGCGCCGCCAACCCCAACGTGCGGATCATCTTCCCCGACGACGACCTGCAGGTACAAGACTACGACGTGGACGCCGGAGATCTGGCCGAGACCCAGAGCCCCTGGGTCTTGGTCTTCAATCAGGTCACCGACCTGTCCAGCTGCGTCCTGGCCGTGGCCTCGGGCGGCACCCTTTCGGTAACCGCCGCCGATTCCACCACGGCAGTAGACGGCGGCGGCCTGACCCTCGCGGCCACGGATCTACTCCTGTACCACCCCACCAACACCCCCTACGGCGACATCACCCAGGAAATCCTCGCCATGGGCATCCTCGTCTGCGCAATAGAGTAAGGAGGGACTTGGGAGAGGTTATAGACAGGGGCCGTCGTAGTCGAAGGCGACGCCGGCGGTCAGGCGGTTGCAGTCGTTGCTGTAGGTCGTCCCGTTGCAGGCGCACACCGGCTCGTAGATGGCCGGGCAGAACCCACCCGGCTCGGGCACGCAGGTCCCCATCACATCCAGGCCGCAGATCCGGTAGTCACAGACCGCGCCTACCGGGCACTGCCAGCCCGAGATGCCGCCGCATTCATTGTCTGGATTTTCGCAGGCGCCCACGTGATCCAGCGCCACACCCACCGACAGCCGATTGCAGTCGTTGCTATAGGTCGCCCCGTTGCAGCCGCACACCGGATCGTAGACTGCCGGACAGAACCCACCCGGCTCGGGTACGCACGTGCCCTCCACATCCTCACCGCACATGCGGTAGTCACAGACCTCACCCGTCAAACACTGCCCGCCCGTAAGGCCGCCGCACCGGTCCTCGGGCTGCGCGCAGGGACCCTCGTGGTCCAGCCCCACACCGGCGCTCAGCCGATGGCAGTCGTTGGAGTAGGTGTCGCCGTCGCAACCGCACACCGGCTCATAGATCTCGATGCAGACACCGTCCAACCGCGGCACGCAGGTGCCCGTCCCCCCGATCATGCACGATTGGATGTCACAGACATACCCCTCGTCACAGAAGCCGTCGGCGAAGGGCCCGCACTCGGCGGCGGGTTGGTCGCACGCGCCCTCATGATCCAACGCCACGCCGGCCGTCAGCCGATGGCAGTCGTTGGAGTAGGTGTTGCCGTCGCAACCGCACACCGGCTCATAGACCTCGATGCAGACGCCGTCAAAACGAGGCACGCAGGTGCCCGTTCCACCCGTCGTGCAGGAGCGGAGGTCGCAGACATACCCCTCGTCACAGAAGCCGCCGAGGAACGGCCCGCATAGGGCCTCTTCCACGCAGTCCGAATCGGTGCGAGGGCAAAAGTCATCACACTCGCCGTCGCCATACCACCCCATGGAGTCACAGACGTCATACCCCCAGTCGGCCTTGCCGAGGTCCCGGGCCTCGTCCTTGGTCATGGAATCGCCGCCGTCCGGACTACCCGTCATACAGCCGAACCCCAAAAAAACACTGGCTACGAGAACGGGGATCACGATGTTCTTTTTCATGGCACTCCTCCGATTTCCGCTGGTTATTATTCGTCCAGGCCAAAGCTCTTTGTCCGACACGCCTCATCATGCGGCACACTGTAAGTTCATGGCGGTCTGGCTGCGACATGAACTTACTTATCACCACATGTGCTACATCATTGTATACATCATGTTTACATGTCAACCCCAAAATTGTCAGGCACTGGATCTGGATGGAAACAGTTGACGATTGGGGCCTGTTACTCTCACATGCGGAGGTGGCGGTGAAATCAGCAACACGCGAGGGAGAAAAGATGCGTCAACTTTGTTCTGTCCTTCTGGTGGGGCTGCTGGCCATCAGTGGCCTGGTAGCCTGCAACAAGCACGGTAAGAAGCTCACCTTCAAAAAAGGCGAGGTCTTCTACAAGTCTCCGGTGACCAAGGCCCAAGCGCACAACTTCGGTACATTCATGGTCAAAATGAAGTACTTCGACAACAGCAAGCGCAAGTCTGTCCAGCTTCTGAAGGTCGGTGGCACCTATCAGGTCCGGTTCGTGGTGAACAAGTCCGTCGTCCGAAAGCCCGGCATTCTCGTTGGCTTCCAGGCGATCGCTTCGATGACTTCAGGGGAGGTGTTCGAGCATACTCCGGTGGAAGTGCACTTATGCGACAAGAAACTGAAGTCGTTCAAAACGCTCGGTCCCTTTAAAAGTTTCGGACACAAGGTGGAGGCGGCCAAGGGCGAGGTGTACTACCTCGAACCGGTGACCAAACCCGAAGCGGAGAAGCTGGCCCAGCTGCTCAAGAAGATTCGCTATTTCGACGGCAAACACAAATCGATTCAGATGCTACGCAAAGGAACGCTGACCCAGCTGCGATTCGTGGTCCATGCCGACGCGGAAAAAAACCCAAAGACGCTCCCCGCTTTTAAGCAATTGGGAACGAATATCCAGACCGCCCTGTTCCCCAAGGGAAAAGTCGAAGTCCATCTCTGCGACCCCGCCTTCAATACGGTCAAGGTAGTCCCGTAGCGCCCCTCCTCCCCGTCTCACAGGGCGCCGTACAGTACGTAGGTGGCCCAGTGCCGGGGGTGGCGGGTGGACCGGTGTTTGCGCAGCGCTCGCCCGGCGGCGATCCAGGCGGCGGCCTTGGTCGAGCCTTTGACCAGGGACCGATACAAGGTGGTGAAGAACCGGTCCGCCGTGGCGGGACCGGGAGGCGCCAGGGGCAGCACCACGGTACGAGCGCCGGCGAGCAGGAGCGCCCGGGCGGCCCCCTCCTGGCCCTGCCAGTCGGGTTCACCGCGGCCCAGATCCAGCCCCTCTATGCTCACGAGATCCGCGTCCAGCCGGAGTCCCATGAGCTCCCGCAGCAGCACTATCCCGTCGCTGGCGGCGTCAGCGGCCAGCACCAATGCGGGCTGGGAGGGGCCCAGGATCCGCGCAGGCAGCAGGAGCCGCGCGGCGAAGTGGAGGCGACGATAATCTGTCAGTGTGCGCTTGCGAAGGGCGGCCTCCGAGCCCCTGGCCCCCGAGACAATGGTGACCCGCCCCGCCCCCACGGTGCGCACGGCGCCCACAGCGGCTACCAGGCGCGCGGCGCGATCTCGCGAACCGGGCAAGAACGCCAGCCGGTGTCCACGCGCGATCAGTGCGGCCCTCACGGGGGACGCCGAACCCTGGCCCTGGACGTCGCCGCTGACCCGCGCCACGGCCAGCAGCTCCTGCTTGGCGTCAGCGCCCCGGGGCGTCGCCTTGAGCTTGAGCCACACCGCCGCCGACGGGATGCGAACAAAGACGCGACGCTCCCCAAACCACCCCCGCTTCCCCTCGGGCAGGGCCGCGAAGGGCAGGGGCCACAGCGGACCGGACAAGACCAGGTGAACCCGCGTACGCCCCGCGAGGATGGCCGACGCCGGAGCGATGAGCCGGCGAAACAGCTCCGCGCCCCGTCTGCGGACCTCGGCCACGCTCGTGTGCCCCGTACCAAACAGCGCACCGGTGAACCGACGCACGAGCTTGCGCAGCTTGGCCTGCCCCGGCAGATTCACCACGGTGGACTGCTCGTTGTTAAACCCGTACAGCAGCGAGCTGCGATGGCCCACATGGTAGATGAGCACCGCGCCCTTCTCCGAGATGGCGCCCTTGAGGATCCCCACGCCGACGGGGGCGGGGTGCGCCGCGGCGAAGCGGAAAGCCCGCCCCTCCAACCGCACCCGCGCGGTGCGGATCCAGATCAGTCGCTTGTACAGGAGCCGCCGCAAGGCGAGACCTACGCCCGGCTCGGCAAGCTGCTCGGCGATGAATCGCTCCTCCCCGGACAGTCCCCGTACTCGCCTCCGCGCCTGACCACTGTCGGCGAGGCTCGCCCCGGCGCGGGTCAGCAGGTCCACCAGCCGACGCGCGCGGCTCCGCTCGAAGCTGGCCAAAGCCGCGTCCAGATGCTTGGGGTCCCCGCCTCGACGCCACTGCTTGACGTTGACCCGCGCCAACTCGTAATAGGCGTTGTCCTCGGCTGCGGGGTCGGCCCCCCCGATGAGATCCAGCCCGGTCTGCACCCTCTCCAGGGCGTTCACGGCGCCTTTGTGGAAGCGCGCCGCCTTGGATTCGCGATCGAGCAGGGTGTCGCACAGAAACCCGAGCAGGGCGTAGGCCTTCCAGGAAAGCTCCGGCGCCGACACGGCCGAGGCGTGATCCAGCGCCCGGGTCAGCTCACCCAATGCATCGGCGGCCTGCCCCATCCGCACCCGGGCCCGGCCCATGAGGATCCGCGCCTCCCCACTGCTGAAGCGATCAGACGCCTTCTCCAGCACCACCACGGCCCGTCGCAGAAGCGTCGCTGAGTCCCGAAACCTACGCCGCCGCTGCAGCCCTCGCGCCGCGTCCAGATCCAGCAGTGCTTCGGCGTAGTCGTCGCCCAGTTCCCGAAGGCTGCGGCGGGCAACATCCCGCTGCCGACGCGCCGCACCGTAGTCACCCCAGGAATCCAGAGCCCGGGCGAAGTGCCACGCCGCCTTGGCGTGTCGACGATGGGCTCGGGCTTTGGCCAGCTGCCGGAGCGCCTGCCCGAAGTCCCGCTTGGCCGCGCCCCGATCTCCCACCGTCACGGCCAGCCGCGCCAGCTCCAGATCGGCCACACCACTTCTCACCAGGCGCCCCTTGGCCGCGAACCCCATCTGCGCGATACCCAGAAACCGTCGGGCCCGCCGGTAGTCCGCGATCAGGGCGAAGCCCCGTCCCGCGGCCATGGCGGCCCGGGCGGCGGCCACCGAACGCAGCCCCCCCACCAACGTCACGACCTGCCCCAACCCCTCCACCGCGGCGCTAAGATTGCCCCGACGGGCCGCCACGCCTGCCTGCCGGGCAATGGCCCGGGCCCGCAGGGAACGCAAACCCGCCCCCGTGGCGGACACCTCGGCCCTTTTGTACTGGCGTACGGCCAAATCGAGCTGCCCCGTACCGCGGTACAGATCCCCCAGCGCTGCGTGGGCCTGAGCCATCCTTGGGAGGTTGTTGACCTTCTGGGCCCGCGCCAGCTCCTGGCCAAGCACCGCCCGGCCCACCGCCAGACGCCCCCGAGACAGGGTCACCCGGGACAATGCCAGGGCGGCCCGAAATTGCAGGGCGTCCTCCCCACGTCCGCGAGCCCCCCGAAGCACCTTGACCCAGAGTCGCTCCGCCCTGGCGAGGCGCCCTACCCGATCCGCCTTCTGAGCCGCCTCCAGCAACGCCTTGGGATCGACGGGGTCTCCGGGACGCGCGGTCCGGGGGCAGCTCGTCCACAACCCCACCAGCGCGCACGCCAGCGCCGCCCTCCCCCAGGGGTACCGTCCAACTCGTGGGTAGATGTCACGTTGGATCACATCCGTGATTATGCGCCTACACAGGCCCGGGCCGCAAACTGGATCTGACCAGCTCAACGTGCCACTATGGAAACCATACGTAGGAAACGCCATGCGGAAAACGACCCTGGTGCTGCTCTTGGTCGGACTCGGAACGACCAGCCACTGTAACGGAACGAACCCGTCAACGCCCCGCCGTGCCCGAAGCGGAAACGTGAACGAGGTCGCCGCCTGCAACGACGGATCGGCGGCGGCTTGCCACGCCATCGGCTTGAAGTGGGCCAAAGCCAAGAACCACCCCCAGTCCAAGTTTCAGTCTTGGAAGCACTTCAAGATGGCCTGCGAAGGCGGCCACGCTCCCGGATGCCTCCAGCTCAAGAAGCTCAACGAGGCCGCCTGCTTCGACGGCCTGGCCAAGGGATGCTTGAACCTCGGCGAGCTCTACCGCCTCGGCAAAAAGGGGATCCCCGCGAACCTGACCCTGGCGCGTCGCTACCTCTGGACCGCTTGCCGGGATGGTGTGGCCCGGGCCTGCTACGAGCTGGGAGTGCTGTGGAACCAGGGCGGCGGCGGTCCCCTCAACGCCCGTAAGGCGCGATCCTTCTTCCGCAAGGCCTGCCGCGGCGGCTGGGACGCGGCCTGCGCTAGGCTGCCCCGGGGCGGGCGCCGACGATAGCTACCCCCTGTCGCCGCGGATCCATCCCGGCTTCATCGCGGTCGTTGGTGGCAGGGATGGTCCGGCATATCGGGAGGGCAGAACGCGCGCTCAGCGTCCTTCATGAGACGCTTGGCCTTGTCGAGCAAATCACCAGGATCCACCGACACCCCTGGCGGGAGGTCTGGGTGAGGACGGCTCCTCGCTCGACGCCCGGAGAAAGCCGGTCCCGAACGCGGGCGTCTGGAGGGGCGTACGAGGGGTCCACGGCGCGAACGCATGGAGGCGTGAGAGACACCTGCGGGGTTCGGGCGAGGCGAGAAGGAGGCCGAGCCTTTTGATGCCGGCTTTCGACTTCCGCCAACGGTGGACGGAATGGCCACCGGCGCCTGACGCAGTAACTCTTTGGACGAAGGTGAAACCGCTGGGACCACAGGGTGCACCAGCTCCCGCCCGGCGGGGCCGGCAGGGACGGAAAACCACTGCCTCGAGATCCAGACGCCCGCCAGGAGCGTACCGACCAGGGCCAGCAATCCCACCAGCCCCCAGCCGAGTCGCTTGGAAAACGCTCCCGTCTTCCCTGGGCGCCGCTTCGCCGCCTCCTCCCGGGTTTCGAGACCTGCCTCCTCTCGGGTTTTGAGACCTGCCTCCACCCGGGTTTCGAGACCTGCCTCCACCCGGGTTTCGAGACCTGCCTCCTCCCGGGGATCGAATCCCGCCGGCGAAGCTCTCTGAAGGTCCTTCACCAGTTGGGCGCAGGACCGAAAACGATCCGCCGGGTTGGAGGCCAACCCTCGGCTCACGGCGGCAATAAACGCAGGAGGGAGGTCAGGTCGCAAGGTCTCCAGGGGGCGAATGCTCCCGCTGGCCACGTTCTCCATGGTCTGGAGTATCTGCTCCTCGGTACAGCTCCCCCGACCCGCCTCACCCGGATACTGCCCCGTGACCTGGCGGTAGACCAGCGCCGCGAGCGCCCACTGGTCAGTGGCAGCGGTGATCTCTTCGCCCACCAGTTGCTCCGGCGCCTCTCCCCCTGGAGTTCCCACTGTGAATCCGGTGCGGGTGAACCAGCTCTCTCCCAATCGGGCGATGCCAAAGTCAATGAGCACGGCTGTCCCATCGGTCCGAATGAGGATGTTCCGGGCAGTCACATCGCGATGAACCACTCCCTCGGTGTGCACAGCGTCCAGGGCGCCGGCGATCCCTTTCAACGCCTCCAGCACTTGCCGCCAGGTCATGTCCGAGACCTTGTCAGCCAGGCTGGAGCCCTCCACCACCTCCAACACGCAGTAGGCGGACGAAGCCCACTGCCCCACCGCGCGGATCCGAACCACATTGGGATGACGCAGGCGGGTGAGGATCTCGCACTCGCTCAGGAAGCGCCCCTCCTGCTCGCGAACCATGTCCCGGGTGACTCCAGGGAGTTGTTGCAGCATCTTCACCGCCACCTGTCCGCCCAAGCGGAGATCCTCAGCTCGATAGACTACAGCCATTCCCCCTTGACCCAGACAGGCCAAGACCTCGTATCGGTCGTCTATTACCTCCCCCGGGGACAGGCGGGTCGCCTCTTCCCACTGGGTGTCCATAAGCGCCTGGAGAAGCTGGGCCCCCGTGGGAAAGCGCCGGGCGGGATCCGGCTCCAGCGCCTGGGAAATGATCCGGCTCAGGGACTCGGAAACCCCCGCCTCCCGCCCCCGCTCGGTGGTGTGGAGGAAGACAGGCCGACCTTCGGCGTCCAGGGTGGGTGCAGTGCCCGAGAGCATCTCATGGGCCACCACCGCTGCGGAGTAGACGTCCAGGGTGGGGTGCGGGAAAGGCGGCTTGGTCCCACCCACCTCCGGAGCCATGTACTTGGGTGTTCCAGCAACGATGGGCGTGGCATTCTGGGCGCCTACGCGAGTGTCCCAGGCGATGCCGAAGTCCAGAAGCCGCAGCCTGGGACCGTCATCCATCAGCTCTTGCGACTCCTCCAGATAGATATTCTGGGGCTTGACGTCGCGGTGAACAATGCCGACGCTGTGCGCCGCCCCGAGCGCCTGAAGGAGCTGGATCACCAGGGGTTGAACCTCGGGCACGGTCATTGGGTTCCCCTGCCGGATGCGCTGGTCCAGGGTCTGCCCTCGAAGCAGGGGCATTACAAAGAACGGGGGGTCGTCAGACGGAAAGAGCTCGTGGATCTCCACCACATGCTCACTCCGGAGACGGCGGGCGATCATCGCTTCGTGGACAAATCGCTGGCGCCGCTCCTCCTGGTGACAGCCGGGAAGCGGAAGGATCTTCAGCGCCACCCAAGACCCCAAGACAGAATCCTCGGCGCGCCAGATTTCGCTCATCGCTCCTTTGCCCACCCGATCCACCAGGCGAAATCGTTGGGCCAGCACGACACCGGGGCGCAGGGGGTGCTCCTCGCCGGTTGCGTCGGGAGGGTGAGATGGCCCATGGTCCGCCGCGCTCATCCGATCACCTTTCTCTCACGAGGTTTTGACAGAGGTAAGCGCCCGGCCCCGGAGGGAGGCTCCCCTTTGGCAGAGCCATAGACGCCCCGAAAGGATAACAACAAGAGATAGGTGGGAGCAGAAAGAGTTTCAGAAAAAATCCGGACTCAAATCATCGGGGGACGCCGGCGTTCCAGCAGCCCGAGGCTCAAGAGTCAACGCTCAGAACCCCATACCGGTCATGCAGACGCCGTAGCTGCCCGGCATGGCTCCCATGCAGTCCAAGCCCGACTGACAATTGTCGTTGTTGAGACATAGCGAACCCATCTGACCATCGCTGCACATCCCCACCGTGTCCGTGGCATTCCTGATACAGCTCCAGTTGGTGGGACAGTGGTCCGGGGTCTGGCAGAGGCCGGTGAGGCACATGTAGGCCTTGTTGGGGATAATGCCCGTGTTGCACACCGCCCCGTTCATGCCCACCGGGCACTGGCGGTTCTGGTCGCAGGCCGGAAAGGAGTAGCAGGCCGTGGACTCGTCTTCCTCTTCCAGGCACAAGGAGTAGTCGTCACAGCCGTCCATTCCGTCTAGTCGAGGGGTGCATTGGGTGGGCACCGGAGGGGTACTGCAGAACCCGTCCTTGCAGATCTGCCCTTCGGCACAGGGTGTGTCCGGGCAGGTGGACACAGTGCGGTTGTGGCACAGCATATCGAACTCGGTATCACAGTACTGATCAGCGGCGCAGTCATCATTGCTGGTACAACCCAGGGCGCACAGCCCGTTCCAACAGAACTGTCCGGAGGGACAGGGATCCGAGGAGCTGCAGAAAGCCCCTTTAATAACTGAGCCATCGTTGTTTGCTTCGCCCCCTCCTACGATGCAGGCCCCCAGGCCACAGAATGTCAGAACGGCAACAGCGGAGAGCAGAATCTGGAACCTGCTCCTGTTTTGGGGTTTGGATGTCTTCATGTCTCGGTCTCCTTTCAAAGGTTGGAAGCGGTCGGCCACGGTCTAGTACATACGCGAAAACCAGAGAAACATGCATAAAAAATGCTGTTCTTATGCATAAAAAATGACATAAGAAACACCATGTCGACGTTTCGTGTGTAAATTCAGGCCCTTTGAGGTATAAATCTCCCCTATGGCGCGCGGCCCTAAATCCAGATCCCATTCCGGGGAAAGAGCCCGCCAAATGCGACTCCATCTGAGCCGGGGTGTGTCTCAAGCTCTGGAGCAGGAGGCGCTCCTGATACAGTCAGAGCCCGCCGGGTTCTTCAGAATGTTGCTCCGGAGGGATCTGGGACTACAGAGAATGGAACGGGCTCCTTTGGCGGCGGTCCCTCCCCCGCTTCATGATCCCAAGCCCACCAAAGAACCCTTTGTGGTGCTGCTTAGTCCCAGGCTGCGGGGCCATCTCATGAAAGTTTGTAACTTGCTGGGCAGCGGCTCTCCCTCCACCGTAGCCAGTCACCTGATCCTGGATTGGACGGGGTGCTCCCCCCTCCCGCGCCAGGTGGTGCTCCCCATCGTGCCCAGCGCACCGCCCCCTCCGCGCTCCCCGGGTCGGGGTCGCTCGCGATCTCAGCCCACCAAGATTCAAATGCTCTCCTTGGCTGTCGGGGTGGTGGAGATGCTCCGCAAGGAGTCAGCGACCATGGAGATTCGGCACACGGAGCTGCTGCGGAACCTGCTCAGAGTCAAGATGGGCGTGAGCACCCTTCAACGCACGCCCGGAGCGCCCGTTCACCCTTTCCTTGAGGACCGGGACCATCCCAAGAGCTCCTACCGAATTCATCTGACCTTGGATCAGGTAGCCCTCATACAAGAAGTCTCTGTCCAGTTGGGGGGCGGCGAAAAATCCACCATTGTCTCCCATCTCATCCTGGATTTTCTGGGGATCTCCCCGTTGGGCCCCGGACCAACCACGGCTGGGTAGGCTCACGGCTGGGTAGGCTCCCAACGACGGGTAACTCAGTCGGACTCGTCGTCGGGATTCTGCGCGTTTTTCAGTTCGGTGGCTTCGTGTCGCAGTAGCGCGAGTCCGCCCTCGATAAGATCCCAGGCGATGGCATCATCGATGGACGCATATGCATGAATCAGGATGTTGCGGAAAACGACGATTCGCGCACGGTGGGTCAGCCGGTCGGCGATCTCCGGATGATGATGCGAGAGCTGGGAGACGGCCTCACCGATGATGGTGAACTGGCGCTCTACGCCAGAGCGCACGAGATCGTTACTCCGGTACGTCTCGAGCGAGATCCCCTTCGTAAACTTCGCAATCCGATCCGCTGCCTGAATCACATCAAACAGGTAGGCGCGCGGATCACGCGGCATAGAGAGGCTCATTGTTGGTCTGGATGGTTTGAAGCACGTATGGATTTTTGATACTTCCAGCGGTAACGAGATCGATGGGGCGCGCGAAAAGATCCTCCAGCGCAGCGAGCAAGCCGAAGTAGGCGTCAGCAAGCCCTCCGGGTTTCAAGCCGGATCGAAACACCACCAAGAAGTCGAGATCACTGGTCTGCTCATCGAACCCCCCCGTCACCGCCGAGCCGAAGATCGCCAATGACTCAACCTGGTAGCGCTCGCACAACCTGGTGAGATCAGTACGTCGTTTCTCCACGATGTCGTGAACACTCATGACTTGAGAGTACTATCGCGGAAAGACGGGAACAGGTCTAGGACAAACTACAAGACCCTTAGGGTCAACTATGCGAAACACCGACGATGGCCACGCCCTGGTAGCCACCCACGCCGCCGTTGCCGTGCACCAGGCCGATCCGCGCCGTGGATGTCAGTGGATCTTTACCGTCGAGACGCTCCAACAGTACGATCAGACCGTGCAGGGCCGGGTTGTTCCACGGGGCTCCGGCCAGGTTCATACCTCCGGTGACCGTGAGCTCCCGGCGGCCCAACACCGACTCCAGTCCAGCGGGGGACTGGGCGATTCCGGTGGCCAGAAGCAGGCCGATGACCGGCGGAGGGAAGCAGGTGTAGGCCTCCAGCAGCGCCTCCCCGGAGTGGAAATGGGCGGCGAAGTCCAGACCCGCCTGGTCACAAGCGCTGCGGTAGGCCCGCCCCAGGTGCTCGTAGTCCACGATGGTACCCAGGTGCTCGGGGCCGTCGTCCAACAGCTCCACCGCCACACCCAACAGCCGCGCCAATCCGTCCGCGGTCCGGTGCAACACCTCCGCCGCCCGGAGAGTGCCCAGCAGCACCACGCCACGAAAATCCAGGTTCGGGTTGGCGCAGTCCGCGAGGCGAAACAGAGACGTGGCAGCCTCATGGCCGTGAGCTGACCGGATCGGTAGCCCCCGACGGCGGGCCGTGCGGGCGTAGTTGGCAACCAGCGCATCCGCCAGCCGGAGGTACGCCGGTTCATCCAGCCCGAGACGCTCCATCTGCAGACGCGCCAGGCGGGTGTAGGCCTCCGGGATGGAGGTGTCGCCGTAGACCCGCATCAACCTCCGACGCTCGGGCCCACCGTACCCCGTGCGCAGGGGCTCGTCCCCGCGGATCACCACCGCGTCCGCGGCGCCTTCGGTCAAAAGCACCCGGGCGCGATCCAAGGCCAGGATTGGAGCGCAACCACTTTGAAACCCGGGCCCCACCCGATCCGGACGCCCCCGCCAGGCCGAGCGCAGGGACTCGATCTCCAACGCGTGGACCCGCAGTCCCGCCGCCGACAGCGCCGTCACCCGTCCCTCCAACTCGTCGCCCGAGCCCTCGCTGTCCACCACCCGCGCGGTGCCCAGAATCAGCGGATCCGTAGCCAACGTCATAGGGACTTGTATCCCATGGGCCCCGGGGATGGGAAGTGGAGATGGGAAGTGCTGGCGGGGGTTCGGGCTCCGCGGTATATTCCCACGTCATGCTTCGGGCGCGCACCATAGGCCTCATGGTCACGATCTTACTGTTTGGGGGAGGCTGCCCCAAGCGGGCGCCCGTCAAACGTCCGCCCCCCGAGTTGGACGGGGCCCGGCTCACGGGTGTGTGGATGGGGACCCTGCGGGACCAGCCCGCCCCCGGAGTCCACCGGGAGGTGCGCGTCATCTATCAACTCAAGGCACACATCGCCACCAACAAGCTCACAGGGACCCTTGCCTTCCGGGGCGCGCTCACCACCGCCTATCGGGGCCAGCTACTCTGTAACCGCAAACCCCGGGCCGAGCTGAAGCGCGCGGCGGATATCACCCACGGCAACTTCAACCCGCACCAGGCCCGCTGGACCCTCGGCGAGGTGAAACAGGATGGCGCAAAGCACTGCGCTTTCCGCTTCCCCATGGCAAAAACCTGCACCGCTCAACCTCTACGCGACCGTGGGATCGGCCTGCGCTGCGGCGGACTGAAGCTGAGCTTGCAGCCGGTGGTAATAACCGGAGTCTGGGCCTGGAACGAGTCCCACACCGACCAGGCGGGAGACACCGTCGTTAAGCGCCAGAGATTCCACCTCGTGCAACGGGGCCTGGACCTGACCGGCTATGCCGACGACATCCGGGTACACCTGTCCAAGGACGGCCAGCGCTACCGCTGCAACGGTCGCATGCGATACACCCAACAATCCCGCCACCGGCTCACGGGGCGCCTCTCGGGTCTGGCGATCCGACTCCGGGTGGTCTCCACCCTTCGACAGCGCGGGCCCTGCGCCGGCAACCACACGCTGCCCGCCGAGCTGGTGGGCGCCTGGAAGCCCTTTGATGGTCAATTGGAGCTACCGATCGCCCAGGGCGGCCGCAAGCTGCATCGACTGCCCGGGTTGTTACCGGTGGGCGCGCCCCGCCCACGCCGCGCTCACACCGAACCCAAGTGAGTCCATAAGGAGCAAGCCAAGTGATTACCAGAGAATTTATCGAGCGGGTCCCCAAGACCGACCTGCACCTGCACCTGGACGGCTCCATCCGGCTGGGTACCCTCATCGAGCTGGCCTCCCAGTACGCGGTGGACCTGCCCGCCACCACGGAGTCGGGACTCCGGGAGAAGGTCTTCAAGGACCAGTACGAGAGCCTGAAGGATTACCTCAAGGGCTTCGCCTACACCGTCCCGGTGTTGCAAAGCGAGGT
This sequence comes from Deltaproteobacteria bacterium, assembly GCA_029938605.1. Lineage (GTDB taxonomy): Bacteria > Myxococcota_A > Polyangia > HGW-17 > JAJRWW01 > JAJRWW01. The sequence goes on from JAOZUO010000007.1 coordinate 54,299, forward strand.
GGCTCTACACCGGGTCTCCTACGAGCTCGCTCAAGACTGCCAGGCCGAGGGCAACCGTTACATCGAGGTGCGGTTCGCCCCCCAGCTCCACATGCACCGCCACCTGAGCGCGGAGAACGTGCTCAAGGCGGTCAATCGGGGCCTGAATGACGCCAAGCAGGAGTTCAACCGCCGACCAGAGGTGGTCAGCGGCGAAGAGCCTCCATTCGAGTATGGCATCATCGTCTGCGCCATGCGGAAGTTCATGGCGGGATTCTCAGAGCACTTCGGCGACCTGTGGCGGGTCCACCGCCACTCCGACCCGGAGCGAATCTACTCCATGGCGTCCCTGGAGCTGGTCCGGGCCGCCGTACACATCCGGGATCACTGCGACGTGCCCATCGTAGGCTTCGACCTGGCCGGGGAGGAAGCGGGTTATCCCGCGCAAAATCACGCAGAGGCCTACGCCTACGCGCACAAGCACTTCATGCAAAAGACGGTGCACGCGGGGGAGGCCTACGGGCCGGAGTCCATCTTTCAGGCCATCACCGACCTGCACGCCGATCGCATTGGCCACGCCTACTTCCTGTACCGCGATGACATGATCGACGACGACGAAATAGAGGATCCGGAGAGCTACACCAGGGCCCTGGTAGAGTACATCGCCGACCGCAGGATCACCCTGGAGATCTGTCTGACCTCCAACATGCAGACCATCCCCGCCCTCAAGAGCATCAAGGATCACACCCTGACGCGTATGCTGACCCAGCGGCTGTCCACCACCTTTTGCACGGACAACCGCACCGTCTCCAATACCACGATCACCGACGAGATCCTCAAGGCCACCGACGCCCTCGAGCTGTCTCCGGCGGAGCTGAGAAACACCATTATTTACGGCTTCAAACGCTCCTTCTTCCCCGAAGCCTACAGCAAAAAACGGGCCTACGTCCGGCAGATCATCGACTACTACGACAAGATCGAGAAAGAGTTCGAGATCTCGGATGAGTAGGGTCCACCAGGTGCCTAAACCGGTGATGTTTCCGGACGTATTTCCGAAGAATTGACGCCGCTCCGAAGGCGTGTTGGAATAGCCGGCGACTGATGGGAGTCCAATTCATCAGACACGGAGGCGAGGTCGTGAACAGACATCGGCTGACCGCTGCCATGGCAGCATTAATGGGAATCGGGCTGGTAGCCGTGGGAGCGACCCCCGCCCACGCGAACGCCACGGTGAGCCCCGAGGTGCGCATCAAGGCCGCCCGGGTGGTGGGCGACACGGCCAGCTCCGACAGCGTCAAAAAGGGAGTGACCGCCGGGCAGGCCGGCCTCCTCGCCTGCTACAAAAAGAACCTGCTCACCCACCCCGGAGAGGTGGGCGAGTTGGCCATGAGCGTGCGGGTCGCCACCTCAGGCAAGGTCACCGCCGTCAAGGTGGTGCGCGAAGCCGTCAATGGAGACCTGCGCAAGTGCGTTTTCAAAACCATCGGCGGCTGGCGCTTCTTGGGATGGAAAGCCAAGGTCCGTCAGTACGCCTCGGTGGAGCTGGTGTTCCAGCTGTCAGGCAAGAAGCCACGCCGGGCCACGGTTCGCGGCGGGGTGCCGGCTCGCCTCGTCGCCGGTCTCTTGTTGATCCGCCTTCCGATTCTGCTCAAGGCGTGCCTCAAGGGCGCCGTGCTCAAGAAGCGACGCTGGCCGCCGAAGCTCACGATCATCGTGGACTACGACGGTACGGTACAGACAACGACCGTCTCGGGAAGGCTCCCCAGGCGAACCATCCGCAAGTGTCTGGTGGATCGGGTCAAGCTCTGGGACTTCCCGCCGCCGGACAACGGCCACCGGACCTGGATCTACTGGCCACTGGTATCCAATTCCTCGACTCGGAAAAGCGTTCCGGTTTTTCGGCGAGGGCCGAGCGACGAGGGCGAGGCGCGACGAGGGCGCGTACCGGGAGTACGCAACCGAGGAGCAACAAAGCCATCGGTGTTCGGAGCCGTCGAAACCCGGAACAGACTTCCGGGTCGAGGAACTAGGAAATAGCCGTTGTCTTCGTTGATCCCCACGCTGCGGACCCTCGGACGAACAGACCTGGTGGAGCTGCTGGCCGTGATCACGGGCGGCAGCAGCGTCAAAGAGGAAGACACCGATCGCGCCCTGAGCGACCGCCTCGTGAACGCGCTGTTCGATCTCTGCGGTCTTCCTCCCGTGGACGAAACGCTCCTGGAGCGGCACCTGGTGACCCGCCTCGCCAACGCCCTACACATCGACTACGACCCGGCCATGAGCACCGCGGAGATCACCGATCGGTTGATGCGCCACATTTCGGACAGCGTGGTGGAGGATCTGCGCCCGTTCATCCAGGTGTCGGTGTGTATCGGCTGGGCCGACGGCCGCCTGGCGCCCGAGGAGATCGCGGTCATGGACGCGGCCCTTTCCCGGCTAAAGCTCCTGTCCCGACGGCGAAGCGAGCTGCTGGCGCTGTGTACCCGGCCCATCACCCCCGACCACCTGGCAGACGTGCTGCAGGAGATCGGCCACGACGACCAGAAGGCGTGGTCCGTGCTGGCCCTGGGCTGGGCCGTGGCCCTGGCGGACATGAAGACCGTGCCCGAGGAGGTGGAGACCTTCCACCAACTCGCCAGCCTGCTTGGAGTGGACCGCGCCCGCGCCGAGGCCCTCCAAGACCTGGTGGCCCGGCGATTTCACGACAGCCTGGACGACCGCCCGGGCACGGCCACGAGCTTCCAGCCCCGCGCTCTGGCCAAGGCCACCATGGCGGCCATCACCGCCGCCGAGCTCGATAGCTACCTGCGGGCTACCACGGGCCTGAAGTCCCTGGCGCTGCTCCTGTCGTCCTCCTTCAGCGTCAGCGACAGCGGCGGCCCGCGCGACTCCATGGTCGCCCTGGACGCCATGCTCGACGCCAACAGTTGGGTGGGCGCGCCCGCGGTCCTGGCCGGAGCGCTGTTTTTGCGGAGGCTCGGCGGAGACGAGCTCAGCCAAAAACTGCTGGTGCTGGTGCTCACCTGCATTGAACGCATGCGCCAATAGCATACCGATCGCCGACCTACAAACGGCCGCCGACCAATAAACCGATCGCCGACCTCGTCCCGAGGGCACTCTAGCGCCAGTCGTATTGGGCGATCTTTGACCAGGGCCAGACTGTGGCCGCGGAGCGTCGTTGCTCTTGGTCTCCTCCGAAGAGGACGACCTTCTCGGCCGTGCCATGGGCCGGGAAACCGGCAAGGTTATCGAGCCAGGACAGGTTCTTGAAAAAGTCGGGCGCCACGGTTTTGGCGGACTTGACCTCGACGAGCACCGTGGTGTCCCCCCGAGGCACCACGAGATCGACCTCGTGCCCTACGTGGTCGCGGAAAAAGAAGATTCGCCCTCGTTGCCCGTGGTGTAGGCGCGACTTGAGGATCTCGGTGACGACCCAGCTCTCGAATAACGCCCCGCGCAGGGGGTGTCGCCGGAGCTGGGAGGGATCCTGGATGCCTAGCAGGTAGCAAGCGAGGCCGGTGTCATAGAAGTAAAGTTTGGGAGCCTTCGTCAGGCGCTTACCGAGGTTGGCGTGGAAGGGTTGAAGCCGAAAGGCGACGTAGCTCGCCTCCAGCACAGACAGCCAGGCCCGGGCCGTGTTGTGGCTGATTCCCACCTCTGAGCCGAGGCCGGAGAGGTTGAGCAATTGACCGCTGCGTCCGGCGACGAGTTCCAGGAAGGTTTGGAATGCACTGAGATTCACGACATTCACCAGCTGGCGGACGTCGCGTTCGAGATAGGTCCCTACGTAGGACGCAAACCACTCCCAGGGATCCATGCGACGTTTAGGGATGGCGGGGAATCCCCCAAGCCAGACCGTCTCCCACAGCTCATCGGGGCAGTTGGGGAACTTCTGATACTCCTCACGTCCACAGGGCAGCAAGGTGAGCAACGCTGTGCGGCCGGCCAGCGATTGGGAGATCGACTCGAGTAACGCGAAATTGGCCGACCCCGTAAGGATGAAACGACCAGGATCCGGCCGAGCGTCCACCTCCTCCTGGAGGTAGGAGAGCAGCTCTGGTACGCGTTGCACCTCATCGATAATCGCGCCGTCACTGAGCTCCGCGAGGAAACCACGTGGATCCGAGGTCGCGTAAGAACGCTGATCCGGAGCTTCCAGCGAGACGTAGACCTTCTCAGGAAACACCATCTGGCATAGCGTCGTCTTCCCAGATTGTCTGGGTCCGGTGACCGTCGCGACCGGAAACTGCTCCGCCACCCTGCGAAGCCGCTCACCCAAAGTCCTTGAAATCATGTATCCAGCATAGTTGAACCGTGTAGATTGTCAATCAGACTTACAGATTGCACGGCCTGAAGACACCCCGTCTCTCCGGTATTCCGGAGGAGGTATGCCGGAGGAGGTGTGAACGGGCTCAGGCGGTCAGGTGGTCAGGCGGTCAGGCAGTCACGCGGTCAGGCGGTCGCAGGTCTCGCCGACCAATAAACCGATCGCTGTCCTACGCCGGGCCGAGGGCGTAGAACCATCCGGTGGCCGTGCCCACGTACACATGTCCCTTGTCGACGCAGGGGGAGGAGATGATCCGACCGCCGAGATCGATCTTCGACAGGAGCCTTCCGTCGGTGGCCGCCAGGTTGTACAGGTGGCTGTCGTAGCAGCCGAACAGGACCTTGCCGTCCACCACGGCCGGGGAGCTCCAGATGGGACGTGGGGTCTTGTACTGCCAGAGCACCGCGCCGGAGAAGGCATGGAAGCAGTACATGCGCCGGTTCTGTCCGCCCACGAAGAGGCGGTCTCCCACCACCGCGGGCGAGGACCACCAGCCCTGCTTGTTGGAGTGGCGCCACGCGCGCTTGCCGGTCTTGGCGTCAAAGCAATATAGGTACGGCGCCTCCTCTTCGGCGGCGGTCCAGACCCGGCCACCGGCCACCACCGGAGAGACGTCCGAGTCACCGTGGGTGCGCGCCCGCCAGATCCGCTTGCCCGTCAGCGCGTCGTGACAAAACAGGTACCCGGAGTAGTTGCTCGCGTACACCCGCCCGTCGGCCACGGCGGGTGAGGACTCCACGCCGTTGGATCCCGGTGGCCCCTCGAGTCCCCCGAGAAAGGTCCTCCAAATGATCTTGCCCGTGATCGGATCGAGGCAGTGCAGATAGCCGTTCTCGCCGCCCACGTACAGCTTGCCGCCGGACACGCAGGGCGACGAGTCGAGGTCGTTTCTGGCATTGAACCGCCAGATCCCTTTTCCGGTCTCGGCGTCCACGCAGTGCAAGTGGTTGTCCACATTTCCGATGTAGACCCGGCCGTCATGATAACAGGCCGAGCTCTTGAACATGGCGCCGGCCTTGTACCGCCAGATCACCTTACCCGTGGCGGCCTCGAAACAGTACAGCTTGCTGTCGAGGGAGCCCACGATGATCCGGTCCCCCACGGCGATGGCCGTGCCCGTCCAGCCCGTGCCCGACCACTTCTTCTCCTTGCGGTGCGCCGCGGCCGGAGAGACGTAGGTGCCCAGCCGGTAGCGCCACTTCACCTTCAAGGTGTCGGCCAAAGGACCGGTGCCGTAGAAGGTATGCGACGGGTTGCCCCTGAACATCCGCACCTGCTGGGGAACGACCGGCCCGGCCGCCCCATCGGAGCCGGCCACCGGGGCCGCATCTCCGGCCACCGGACGTGACCCCGCGTCGGCCGCCACGCCGGCTCCGGCCTTCCCCGTGTCCGGGGCAGGCCCACCGCCGCCGCCACCGCCGCCGCCGCCGCTACCGTCTTTCTGCCGGTTCGTGCAGGCCGCCCCCAGGGTCAGCCCGCCCGCGGCACTGACAAGGCCGCCCAGGAAACGTCTTCGGTCCATCTGCCGTCCATTGGCCATAGGCTCCCCTACCTCTCCATCAACCTTTCCGTCAACCTTTCCGTTACGATCTCTGATAGAAGATAACGTGTCACCACCCACGGGCGCCCCAAATACAATGGACGCATTCATCGGCACGCTGAACACATTTCGCACGGCCCTGAGGGCGGCCCGGCGCACCATCCGCGTCTTCGGGAGCTCGGTCGGGGTAACTGCATTATACGGTCTGCAGGAGCTCACCAGCGGCTTTGACCACGTGGCGGCCTCCCGCTGGACCCGCCGCTGGGCCACCGCCCTGACCCGGGGCTTCGACCTGCGCGTCCAGGTCACCGGCGAGCCTCCTGCCGGCGGCGCCCTGATCGTGTCCAATCACCGCTCCTACGTGGACATCATCGCCCTGGGGAGCCTGGTGGATGCCAGCTTCATCGCCAAATCGGAGCTCGCTCGCTGGCCCGTGCTGGGACCCACTTTCCGGTTGTCGAACACCATCTTCGTCCAGCGAAACGCCCCCCAAAGCGGACGCCGGGTGCGAAACCAGGTCGAGGCCATGCTGCGGCGGGGGCTGTCGGTCATCAACTTCGCCGAGGGCACCACCCACGGCGGCACCGGGCTGCTGCCCTTCAAACCCGGCCTCTTCCGCACCGTCTGGGGCATGGACATCCCCATCGTCCCCACCACGGTCACCTACCGGGGCATGGAGGAGCGGGTGGAGTGGATCGGGGACGACACTTTTTTCGACCACTTCCTCCGGCTGGCCGGGCACAGCAACGGCACGGCCCACGTCCACTTCGGCCAGGCGCTGCGAGCCAACGATTTCGCCACGCCCGACGAGCTCATGGGCGAAGTGCGCCGCCGCATGCTGGCGGATCTCAGGACCCGGAAAACGCTGGAGTCCTAATCCTACTTACTGACAGGTGCGTCGGCTGTCGAACACCGCCGCGCCGGCGGCGGCGTAGTCCACGTGGCCGTAGGGAATGGAATGGATCGTGGTCGGCAGGGAGAAGGCGTCGTCCCAGCGGTAGTCCGCGCCGCCCCGGCTGTGCCACAGGCGGACGACCTCGCCGGACCCACGACGTACATCCACGAAGAAGGCGAACCGCTCTACCTCGTAGGAGTGGCTCCCCGACCCCATGTAGCCGGTGTACAGATAGGTAAACCCCGTCTCCCATACGCCGGCCTCGATCTCCTTGCCGAAGATGATCCGGGTGTCCCCGGTGGCGTCGCCGTGGTCGAGGTACGCGACGAACATGCCGGCGCCGAGCACCACGCCATCGTTGGCTCCGACCTTCAAATAGGCTTCAATCCAACGATAGGGGATCCCGTAGTGTCCCTCGTAGCCGTCACCGAATCCGTTGAGAGTGAACTCGCAGTTGGTGGCGTCATGGTGAGCCGCGATTTCGTAGTCGGGACAAAAGGCGTCACCGCCGTAGCGGTTGTCCCACCGCTCCACCTGGTGGCAGGGATCCTCGGCGGTGGGAGGCAATACTTCGAATTGGTAATTCCGGCCCCAGTCGCTATCCCAGGTCTCGCAGAAATTGCCCGCGCCTGAGTCATTCTTGAACCAGATCTCCACGCCGGTTGCCAACGCGGGCACCTCCACCTCGAAGGGCACCGGATAGGCCTCGTTGGAGGGAATGCCCATGTCGCTGACAAAGGCCCGCACTGACCCTGACACCAACTCACCGCCCGGAAGAAACCGAACGTAGGCGGTGGTTCCCCAGGCGGGATAGCCGTTGTGGGTGGCGCGACAGCCCGGCAGCCGGTCCAGATCGTAGTGCACGGCCAGCCGTCCCCCGGCCCGGATCTCGCCGATGACGGTGGACCGCCAATCGTCAGTGAACTCGATGGCCCCGGTGTCGGGGCGGTGGGAGCAGGTGGTATGGTCGTCCCAGATCTGATAGCCCCGGTCGGGACGGAGCCGGTAGTTGTCCAGGTCGCCCGGGTGATGATTGTGATCGAAGAGACGCTCGCCGGCCGCCACCCGCAACACCGGGATCAACTCCAGCTCCTCGCTGCCCTCGTCCGGCCCCAGCACATGGTCGTCGAGCCGAAAGGAGAACCTGGTATACCCCGGGCCACCGGCACCGACCGCCACGGCGGAGACCTCCCACCAGGTCGCATCCGAGGTCCGATGGTACAGCACAGCCACGGACGCTCCGCCCTCCACCGCGCTGGTTGCCACGTCCACCGTCCCGATCCAGCTCCAACTACACTGGTCGCCCTCCGGGGCGCATCGGGTCTGGTACCCGCCCAGCCCATCGGTGTCCCGGTACACCGACCGCAGAACCACGGTGCAAGCCAGATCCGCCGTGTCTCCGCTGCCCGGATCCCCCAGGTTCGGAGACGTGACGGCCACGGCCCGATTGGCGGGGGATGGCGACGCCCCGCCGCAAGCCAGGAGGCTCAGTGAAAAACAGACAGCAAAAAAACCATGTTTTTTCATATCATTACCTCGCAAAAAGCAACAAATCCCGCAACCACCAACCTAGTAACTCTAAACTGAGTCACTAACCACTGAAAAGGTCTATCAAAACATCGCCCCCGAGTCCAGTGCCAAACAGCGACCGGCGTTACTGAGCGTACCAGAACGCAAAGACCCGATGGCCCGGCCATTCGTACTGATAAGTCGCGTATGGCCGTTTTAAGGAGCAGTCCATGAAAACAGCAATCCTACTCAGCCTGACTCTGCTCAGTGGGGGATGCCATCCGGCGGCCCGAAAAGCGCCGGCACCCCTGGTGAAACAAAAGCGGCAGCTCAAGGTGGTGACGTTCAACGTAAACTATGGCGGCGTGGATATGGCCAAGGCCGCACGGGTACTACGGAAAACAGATGCCGACGTGGTGGCGCTCCAGGAGACGACCCCGGCGTGGGAGCAGTCCCTCCGGCGACGGCTTCGGGGACTGTATCCCGTGCAGCGATACCGGCACGCCGGGGGTGCCGGAGGCTTGGCGTTCCTGTCGAAATACCCGCTGGACTCCTTGAAGGTGATCCCCCCTCCGGCAAAGGGCTGGTTCCCGGCCTGGTTGGTCCAGGTCCGCTCGCCCCTGGGACAGGTGTTCCTACTGAACGTGCACCTGCGCCCCCCCATCGGCGACACGGGTCGGATGTCCAGCGTGCCGTCGGCGTACTTCTACACTCGTAACATCCGGAAGCGGGAGATCTCTCGCTACCTCCACCGCACTCCGACGAACCGTCCCCTGGTTGTGCTCGGAGACTTCAATGAATCCGGCGGCCCGGCCCTGCGTCTGGTGAAGAAACGAGCCCTGCGGTCGGCCCTGGCCCAGTTCGACAAAACATCACCCACCTGGCACTGGCCCACATCGCTCTATACCTTCCGCTCGAGGCTGGATCATGTCTTCTTTTCCAGGCACTTGCGCTGTGTTGGAGCCCAGGTGCTGGGAGAAGCCGCCTCGGATCACTTCCCCGTGGAGGCCGTATTCGCCCTGCGTTCATCACCCAGCCTGTAGTCATGAATGATTTCTGTTAATCTGTGGGGGAACACCCTCGGAAGGAGCTTGTCCCCCATGAGACCCGAAAAACGAATTCGTTGGGCGATATTACTGCTCCCGTTGCTGGTCGTCATTGGCTGTTCTGATCCAGCCAGCGACGGGTACAGCAATGGAAACGGCTCCGATGGGGGCCTGGGGCCGGACGCCAACACAAACACCAACACCGGGGTGGACGCGACGGTGGCGTCCGATGCGGCGGTGGGGCCCGATACGGCGGTGGACGCGCCGCTCATGGATCGACTCTCGGTCAGCGAGGTGACCGCACCTGAGGGCGTCAAGGCGGGCGTGAGTAGCTGGCGCATCTGGGGCACGGGCTCGCTGAACGTGGCGCCGGTGTTCACCGTGCCGCTGGCCAACTGCGAAACCCTGGTGGGTTACACCACGGGCAGCGGGGGCAGCCCAACAGCCCGGGCGACCCATCTGAACACCGGCGACCAGGTCGTGGGCACACTCAACCTCGGCACCGGATTCGAGCTCCGGGGCCTGGCCGCCGAACCAGACGGTCACTTCGCGGCTCTTTTGTGGGACGACGGCGCAGACCAGATCACCGTGCAGCGTTTCGACCTGTCCGGCACAGCAGGTTGGAACACGGAGCTGACCAACGCCACCAACGTCCCGGACGACTTCGGCATAGGGGACAGCCGGCTGGAGTACGGCGGGGCCACCTACGGCGCTTACTACCACGTTCACTCCGACTCGGGACACGAGGGCGACACCCTGAAGTGGATCACCGCCGCCGCCGGCGTCGAATCCACCGGATGGCCCTGGGGCTGCTCCCACTCCATGAGCGCCCTGCTGCGGTTCAACCCGTCCTTGGCAACACCCGGCTTCCTCCCGGTCTGCGTGACCGACTGCTACCCCGGCACCTCGGGGACCGATTTCGCGGCCAACTCCATTGGAGGCATCTACCTCAACCATTCGGCCACCAAGGTCATGGACGTATGCGCCGGGTGCAACGGCAGCGTGGCCGCGGAGATCGGCAGCGGCGCCCTCTCCCCAAACGGCTGGAAGCTGGTGTTCAACGCCCACCAGAACGCCGCCACCACAGGGCAGAGCTCCTATTCCCCGTCTACCATGGACCAGGACATAGGCTTTGCCAGCGTCGCCGCGGACCTCAGCTCCGGGGGGGTGGTCTGGCTGACCAGCACCCCGGCGATCGAGGAGGCGGACTCCTCCATTGCCCGGTGGCAGCCGGACGGAGACCCGGCCGAGCAGTATGTGGTGGGTTGGATGGAGCCGGGGGGCTCTCCCATTTATAGGCTGGCCCGGGTGGACCCCGCCGGCGCCTTCCTGGAGGGGGCCGTGGACATCTCCGCCATGGCCCAGTGGGGCCGGCGGGACGATCCCTTCCGCGCCCACGTCAACGGGGACATCGTCTGGGCCTGGTTCGACAGCCCGGGAAGCACAACCCTCCGCTTCGCCCGTCTGGTGTCAGGCGGTCCCAACAGCTGTACATCCTTTGGGAACTGACCACGTGCAATGGATCCAATGGGTTGCGACCCAATGAGCGGTCCATGGCAGCGCAACTGATCGGGAAGACACACACTTTTAACCTTGACAGGGTCCCTGGCTTACAGTAACTAGTCACGCCTCTGGAATCGGTCAGTAAAGGCTCGAGAAAATGCAGAAAACCTATAGCGCCAAACCTGGTGAAGTCGAGCGCAAGTGGTTCGTGGTGGATCTGGAGAATCAGATCCTGGGACGCGCTGCCAGCGAGATCGCCAAGATCCTACGCGGCAAGCACAAGCCCCAGTACACGCCCCACGTCGACACCGGCGACTTCGTAATTGCCGTCAACGTAGACAAGGTCAAGCTCACCGGCAACAAGCTGGAAGGCAAGAAGTACTTTCGTCACAGCGGCTACATCGGAAACCTGAAGTCCGTCACCGCGGGTGAGCTCATGGAGAACACGCCGGACCGCGTGCTCTTCGCCGCCGTTCGCGGGATGTTGCCTCACAACACGCTCGGGCGGGCCCAGCTCAAAAAGCTGAAGATTTACGCCGGTTCCGAGCATCCCCACGAGGCGCAGCAGCCCGCCCAGTTGCCCCTGAAATGGAAGAAGGAGTAAGCAGCGATGACGACTGCAGTACAGGACAGGTGGTACGCCACGGGTCGCCGCAAGTCGGCCGTCGCCCGCGTATGGATGAGCCTCGGCACGGGCCAGATCAAGATCAATAAGCGTGAGTTCGAGGAGTACTTCAGCCGGCCCACCTCTCGGCTGGTTGTGAAGCAGTCCCTCGAGTTGACCGAATTCACCGAGAAGGTGGATCTGATGGTCAATGTGTGTGGAGGCGGCATGATGGGCCAGGCCGCGGCCATCAAGCACGGCATCTCCCGCGCCCTCGAGAAGATGGATCCCGAGCTGCGCCCCGCCCTCAAGAAGGTGGGCTACCTCACCCGGGACGCCCGCGTGAAAGAGCGGAAGAAGTACGGTCGCCGCGGCGCCCGCGCTCGTTTCCAGTTCTCCAAGCGCTAGCCTTTAGCCCCCTCTCTCCCCTTTTCTCTCTCTTTTCTCACAAGCTGTCAGCGAGCGACCGTCGCCGTCGCGCACCTGCGCAATCCAGCCCTGACCTCTTCGGCGGTTTTCGCGTATCATCGCCCCTATGCGCCTGCCGCTGTTCTGGAAGATCCTGCTGGTCACCCTGCCGCCCCTGGCGGCCTTCGCTGCCCTGGGGTTGACCACCAACTACGTAGCCCACCAGTCCCACTCGGTGGCCAAGCGCACGCACTACCTGACCCAGAAGGAGGCCGAGGAGGAGCTCGGGCGGCGACTCGTCGCCATCGCCCGTACCACGGTGGCGCTGCTTCGGGTCGACGACGTGCAGCTGCTGCAGCCAGGGGACGAGCAAAGCCGCACCTACCGCCGCCTCCAGCGCACGCTGACCCGGGTGGCGACCCGCACCGGTGCCCGGCGCCTCTACATCTTCGGCCGCCAACACAAAAGCCTGTGTGACACGGCCAACGGCGTGGCCATCGGAACCCGATACTACCATCTGGACGTGCACCGCGACCTGATGCGCGGCGCCTTTGAGAACCGCGCTGGTGCGTCCATGCTGTTCACCGGAAAAGACGGCGTGGATCACAAGACCGGCTTCGCCGCCATTGGCGACGACCGCGGACGGATCGTCGGCGTCCTGGCCGTGGAGGGATCTGCGGACACCTTCGCCAACCTTCGCCTCCTGGAGGCCCAGCTCACCGCGCTGCATGATGGTCTGCTCTCCAGGAGCCTCATTATGGCCGCCGTGGCCGTAGCGCTGCTGTTGCTGCTGGGGGCCAGTCTGCTCATCGCCCGCAGCGTCACCCGGCCCGTCAGACGGCTCATGGAGGCAGCCGCCACCATCGGCCGAGGCGACCTGGAGCAGCCGGTCCAGCAGATATCCCAGGACGAGCTGGGAGTGCTCGCCGAGTCCATGGACCGCATGCGGCGGGACCTGCTCGCCCGCCAGCAGGAGCTGCAGCTCATGCTCTCGGGTATCGCCCATGAGGTGCGCAATCCCCTCGGTGGTATGGAGCTCTTCGCCGGGCTCCTGGCCGACGAGGTGGTCGAGGAGCCCGAACGGCTGGACATGGTCAGGCGCATTCAGCGAGAGCTGGAGTATCTAAACCGCGTGGTGAATGAGTTCCTGGACTTCGCCCGACACGCGCCCCTGCAAACCGACGAGGTGAACCTGCACCACCTGGCCCAGGACGTGGTCGAGCTGCTCGGGGCCGAGGCCGACAAACGCGGCGTAGCCTTGAGCCTGTCTCCCAACTCCAAACAGGTACGCACCGCGGCTGACGGAGACAAGCTCCGGCAAGCCTTGCTGAACGTGGTCAGAAACGCACTTCAGGCCACCGACGAAGGAGGGACGGTGACCCTGGGCGTCTCCGAGCAGAATCCCCAGACCCTCGCCGCCACCCTCTCGGGCACACGGCTGGAGGCGGTCATCGCCTGTACGGACACGGGAAAGGGCATGTCCGCCGACCAGGTGGACAAGATTTTCAATGCATTCTATACAACCAGGGAGCGTGGGACCGGACTAGGTCTCGCCCTGGCTCAGCAGATCGTAAATGCGCACGGAGGGCGACTCGAGGTCGAGTCCATCGAGGGCAAGGGTACGGCGTTCAGACTGGTGCTGCCCCAAGACACCGGCAAAACGGCGCGCCCAAGCGAGGCATAATCCATGGCCACTATTCTGATCATCGACGACAACGAGACCATCCGGGTCGGCTTGGCCCAGATCATCAAGAAGATGGATCATACGCCCTTGACCGCCGCGTCGGGATACGAGGGGCTCGAGCTGGCAAGGACCAGAGAGGTGGACTTCGTCATCACCGACCTGAAGATGGACGGCCTCGACGGCGTGGCCGTACTTCGGGGCGTACAGGAGCTGGAGCCCGACCTGCCCACCATGCTCATCACCGCCTACGGCTCGGTGGAGACCGCGGTGGAGGCCATGAAGCTGGGAGCCTTCGATTTCCTCACCAAGCCCTTCTCGCCGGAGGTGGTGCAGCTCAAGGTAGCCCGCGCCCTCGAGCTGGGCGCCGCTCGCCGCGCCCGCCAAAAACTGGAATCCACCTGCGAGTACCTGCAGCAGCAACAGGTGCTGCGCCACGGTGGCTACGACAAAATTGTGGGCACCTCCGACGCCATGCAGGCCATCTACAGAATCATCGACAAGGTGGCCAAGACCGATGCCACGGTGGCCATCACGGGGGAGAGCGGAACGGGCAAGGAGCTGGTGGCCCGGGCGCTCCACAACGCCTCGAACAGAAGCCAGGGGCCCTTCATCGCGGTGAACTGCGGCGCCCTGGCCGAGACCCTCCTCGAGAGCGAGCTATTCGGCCACGAACGTGGCGCCTTCACCGGTGCCGTACGTCGCAAGCTCGGGCGATTTGAGCTGGCCGACGGCGGCAGTCTGTTCCTCGACGAGGTGGGAGACATCCCCGCATCCTTACAGGTCAAGCTGCTGCGGGTCCTGCAAGAGCGCGTCTTCGAGCGGGTGGGGGGAGAGCGCAGCGTGAAGGTGGACGTGCGCATCATCGCCGCCACGAACCGCTCCCTCACTGACGAGGTTGAGGCCGGGCGCTTCCGCGACGACCTGTACTACCGCCTGATGATGATCCCCATCACCCTGCCCCCCCTGCGGGAGCGGCCCGAGGACATCCCCCTGCTGGTGGAGCACTTCATCGCCAAGCACGCGCCCCTCACCAACCCCAACGTGAAGGGGCTGCGGGACGAGGCTCTCGGACGGCTCATGGCCTATCATTGGCCAGGGAACGTGCGCGAGCTCGAGAACGCCGTGGCCCAGGCGCTGGTCTTCTCCGAGTCCGATCACATCGAAGTGACGGCCCTGCCCACGGTGATCCGGGGGGAACCCGATGGAGATCAACTCTCGGTGCCCAAAGGCAAGATGGCCCTGCCCGAGATCCTGGACGAGCTGGAGCGCCAACTGATCCTCAAGGCGTTCAAGCGCGCCAAGGGAGTCAAGACCGAAACCGCCCGCCTCCTGGGTATCAAGACCTCCGCTCTTTACTACAAGTTAGACAAGTACAGCATCTCCTGAACCCAAGATCCGGGCCCTGTCTCAGATATCTGAGACCCCCAGTTGGATCCTTCAATGATCTCGCAGGTGAATATTGGCCCTTGTCTTGCATCCAACAAGATGCGAGGAACGATGAGATGATTCGCTGGATACTCATAGCTGCCCTGTTGATGGCCCTCGGAGGGCCCATGGAGGCCCAGGCTGCACCTGGCGGCCGCACGCCGGCCCAGCTGGTGCGGTTGAACAAGACCTTCGCCCGACTGCTTCAGCTCAACCGTCAACGCTCGCAGCTACTCGGGCGGCTCAAACGGTTCCAGGCCACTGTCCGGACCACGCGGGCCCGCCCCGCCGGCCCGGCGCGCGACTTCAAGCTCCGGCGGCTCCTGGCAGGTGCCCGTACCCTGGCCAAGCGCCTCTCCACCACGGACACACAGGTGGCCAAGGCCTTGGCCGATGTCACCGCGGCTCGCATGAGCCTCATCCAGTCCATGGCCCGACTCCAGAGAGCCCAACAGACTCGCGCTCGCCGCGCCCTCCAGCACACCGCAGGCAAGAACCGGAGGCGGCTGACCGTGCTTCGCATCGCCAAAACGCGGCTGGACCCCTTAGACGGCCCGCGGGAGATCGACGAGAAAGCAGACCTCCTCAAGGACTCCGAGGAGAAGATCCGGAAACGCCTCCAGGAGATCACGCGGGTCATTTCCCGAATCGGAAAACGACAGAAGCTGCGCCGCATCGCTCGGGGCGTGGACCGCTACAGCGGCCTCTTTGCCGAGGACACCAGCCGGCGACGGGTCACCCGGATCCGTCCTACCACCTCCACGGTCGCCGGCGATCCCGCCGCGCCCGCAGAGGGACTCTATGGCGCCAACGACATGGACGCGGGATACGCCCCAAGCAGCACCTTCAACGATGACGGCCACTCCCGCGCGACCAGCTCCTCCACCTACGCAGTGGTACTCAAGGAACTGCTCACGCCCACCACCCTGGCGGCCCTCCGAAAGGCGGGTCGCTCGTCGGATCCCCGGGCGCGCCTACGGGCCCTCCGCAAAGCCCGCGCCGAGCTCCAGCGCGCCGTAGCCAAGCTCAAGGCCCGAGCCCAACGCTACCGATCCAAAGCCAAACGCCTCCGCAAAAAAGAACGAAACCGCCGCTAACTCAGCTCCCTGGGCTCCGCTCCGCTCCCCTATGATACTATCCGCTCGTGAATGCGCTCAGCGTATGCTTGCTGGCGTTGGCCATCACCGCCACGCCACCTTCTGGTCCAACGCCCCGCTCCACCCAGCTTCCCCACAAGCTCCGCTGGGAGGCTGAGGCGACTCTCGGCCTGGAGTACGACAGCAACGCCACCCGACTGGACTCAGACAATGCCACCGGCGACCCGGTACACGCCGGCCTCATGCGGGGTCAGGGCCACCTCACACTGCGCTACCAACCCCGGCCCGATCTAGTCCTCGCGGGGAACTACGATCTCGCCGGCAAGGTGTTCTTCGTGGAGGCGGCCCGGGGCCAGGACACGCTGATCCACCGCCTGACCGGAGCCCTCGGCCTACGGCTGGGAAAATCGCTGGCCGCCCGGCTCAGCGGCCTCTACCACGAGGGCTTCCAGCGCTCTGGGGGCACCAGCACCACCACCACCGCCGGCGCGGGGCTCTTCGACTTCCGGCTACTGGATGGGCGACTCCTGCTCGCCCAGGCGCTCACCCGGAGACTGGTCGGCTCCTTCGCCCTGGGGGCACGCCGCTTTACCTACAAGCCCGACTCCGACCTCAGCTTCGGCGCCGTACTGGGCGCACTGTCTTTTGACCTCCACCACAACCTGGGAAAGGGAAAGACCGAATCCGAGCTGGACGTAACGCTCTCGTACACCCTGTCTGGTCGCCGATTCAACGGCGAATTCGAGCACCTCTGCTTATCCCATATCCCAGGCTGCGAGCTGACAGACCCCTCGGAGCCCGGTCAGGTCGTCACCTTCCCCCATCCCACTTCCCCCCGCCGAGACCTGGTTCACCGCCTCTCCCTGGAGTTCACCTGGGTCAAGGGGGTCCTGGTGTCGGGCGGCTACGAGTATGGCAACAGCCTCTCGAACAGCTTCGGTTTCGGCTATCAGCGCCACGAGCTCCGGGCAAAAGTGGTGACGCCGCTGTATTGGAAGATCTACGGCACCCTGCAGATCCGCGCCCGGCTCATGTTCTACGAGACCGCAACGCTGGTGCTCGACAACCCGGGATTCGAGGAGGAGAACCGCAGTCACGCCCTGTTCCAGCTCGAGCGGGAGGTGTACAAGGGACTCCGCCTCGTGCTGCGCTACACCCTCTTCGTAGGAGATCTCACCTCGCCGGAGGCGGCGGGACTCCGTCACCTGGTCTTCGCGGGCTGCTCCTACCGATACCGCAGCCGGTAGGGCGCCCCCCTCTCATTCGGGGGCAAGGACCCGTTCGGATATTAGTTGTCCAGTGCAGGGCGTCGAGGCGCCCGGCTCGCGAGGCGCGACGAGGCGCATACTTATTGATATGCAACGAGAAGTAACGAAGCGAGCCGGGATGCATCGGCGGCCTGAGTGAGCAAGTAATATTCGATCGGGTCCTAAGTTCTTAACGAAGCGCTGTGTTATATATGGGCTCCATGAACGACGGGTCGTCAAACCAGCACTCCGAGCTCGAGCTCCTCGGGGCCGTGATCCAACGCGAGCCGGGCGCCTGGCAGACCTTCTTCAAACGCCACGAGCGGTTGATCCTGGCTTGCCTGCGGCGGGTATACAACCGATACCACGTGCCCATGACCCGAGAACAACTCGAGGATCTCGTGGGTATGGTCTGCCTGGACCTGGTTCGGGGTGACTACAAGAAGCTCCGCAAGTACGACCCGGATCGGGGCTATCGTCTCTCGTCATGGGTCGGCCTCATCGCGACGAACATCGCCCACGACGCGCTCCGCCGGAGGGGACCGCCCCACACCTCCACCGACGATGAGGAAAGCCCCCTCACAGAGTTGACGTCCGCACTGCCGGACCCACTAGAGGTGTTGAATCATAAAGAAAGAGTGGAGATCCTCGCCGAGGCCGTGACGCACCTTACTCCCACGGACCAGGAGTTCATTCGCCTGTACTACAAGGAGCAGCGCACCCCCGAGGAGATCGCTGAAACCAGCGGGGTCTCGGTCAACACCGTCTATAGCCGCAAAAACAAGGTCCGCGGAAAGCTCGTCAAGCTGGTTCGCACCCTCACTCGGGCCGATCATCTGCGGCAGGAATAACCCCAGAGGGAAGATTGAGACAGCCCTCGCGTACAATCGGACTGTGTGACACATGACACAGCGATACGACATACTGGACCTGGAGCTTCGCGAAGCCTGCCTGCTGGCGATGCAGAGCCCTGACCTCCCCCAGCCCAGCGGAACGGACCCCGACGACGAGCTCCTGCTCCGTCTGCTGGACGGTGGACTGCCTCAATCGGAGTCCCGGGATCTGCGCAAGCAGGTAGGGGCCTCGGCCTACTCCCGCGAGCGCCTCGCGACATTGACCGAAGCCCTTGCTGAGGCGGATACCGCGAAGGCGGCCACCAAAGTCGACCGTTTTGATCAGAAGGTGCTCGCCGAGTCCCCATCGCCCGTGCGCCTCTCCTTCGTGTGGGCCCAAGACTGCCTTCGCTACCTGTGGGGCACCCTGGAGCCCCGCTCCCTGATCGCGGTTCCCGTGGCTACCCGTAGTGGTACTGCCAAGCAGTCCGAGGAGGAGACCTCGTTTTTTGACTTCGCGCACCACATCGACGGCATCGACGTGGTCATACAGATCGAGCGGGTTCGGAACAACCTGCTGGACGTACAGCTAAGCTTCGACGGCGATACCGATCGACTCAAGCGCCTCCGGGTGACCCTGGCCGATAGCCGGGGCGGCCTGCTCGACTCCCAGCCCGTGGAGAAGGGCAAGACCCGCTTCGCCGCGCTCGAGCCCCTGCCCCACGAGCTGCTCATCTCCTCTGCCCAGAAGGAGCTGGGGCGGGTACGCCTCGACGTCTACACCGGGTGACCCCCCCTCGGACCACCTCGCAGTCGGATCGTTGCTTCAAACCTCCGGTTTTTTGTTTCCGACCTTCGGGTTTGCGGTAAAATCCCTACCATGCTGGTGCTTCACCTCAGCGACCTGCACCTTTCCCGCTACGGGGAGACCGGCACCTGGTCGGTGGCCGAATCCGAGGACCGCCCGGGGGAGGTACTACACCTCTGGGAGCGGTGGCGGATCGAGGGGCTCCGATCGCTCCGAAAGAACCGGCCTGCCAAGCTCCGGCTGGTGGATCCCGAGGGGGTCGTGCACAAGGTGCGTAGCTGGCCCAAGCGGGGTGACGACAAGGCCGTGGATCGACTCCTGGCGCTGGCCATGGAGCGGCACGAGACCTCTGCCGAGAGACTCATCGAGTCGCAGCCCACGCCCACCGAGCTACACGCGTTGCTGCGGCTGGACCCCGCCAACACCAACCTCCGCTTCCTGGAGATGCTCGCTCAGGTGCTGAAGGTGGAGCCTGAGCTCATCGTGATCACCGGGGACATCACCGACAACGGCTTTGGCTACGACCTGGTGCGCCACTACCTGGCGCGCTGGATCGAGCAGCAACGGCTCCTGGTGGTGCCGGGCAACCACGACACCTACGAAATGATCCCCCGTAAGGGACGCAAACAGCGCGCCGCCGCAAAGGAAGAGAGCTTCCGAGCCTTCGCCCGGGACCTGGGCCTGACCCTGGGTGACGAAGGGGCGTGGCTCCGGCGCGTGGAGGATGTGGCCCTGGTGGGCCTGAACTCCTGCAAGCCGCCCCGCACACCGCTTTCGGCCAGCGGCAAGGTCTCCGCGGCGCAGCTCGAGTGGCTCGAGTCCCTGGGCGCCGAGCCGGAGCTACGCACCGCCCGGTTGCGCATAGGGCTGATGCATCACCACCTGCTGCGTATGCCCTTCGCCTTGGGAAAACGCAGCCCCATCGAGGTGGGCATGCGGCTTCGCAACGCCCCGGACGTCATGCGGGCCTGCACCACGGCGGGCCTGGACGTCCTGATGCACGGACACCGGCACCACGGCTACGTGGTGCAGTTGCCCTTCCACCCCATGGTGGTTTCGTCCCCCTCCTCCACCCTGGGATGCAAGTTCGCCCGGCGCGACTATGCGTGGGTCATGGATCTGGACCGGGAACATCCGCACCCGGTCATGCACACCTTCGAGGGTCTCCGCGCCGGCATGAAGCCCGGCGCCAGCCTCTTCAACCACCGCCACAACAAGCTGAGCTAAGCGCGCTAGGCGGCCACGCTCGCTCTGCCATGCTACGGAGATCGCCCTTGGCCGCTCCAGCGCCGCCGGGCGACGCTGCGAGAGCGGCCGCGGTCGACTCCTACGCCTGGCGACGCTCACTACGGGCATAACTACGCCGCTTCTCTCTTCGATGTTCCGCCCCGCGCGGAGGTTCGCGCAGGCGAAACACACAGAGAGCGTAGCTCGCGCGGAGGAGTTCACGGCAGCCGCTCTCGCAGCGTCCCGCTGGAGCGGCAGAGTGAAGCTCCTTCGCGCGGGCGAAGCGAACGCTCAACGGCGGGAAGGCCCCCATATTTATGTCAGGACCCCAAAAAAAAGGAAACGGCCCTCACAGGGAGGGCCGTTTCGGGAAAACTGACTACTTGGAGACTTGGGTTACATCATGCCGCCCATGCCGCCCATGCCGCCCATGCCACCGCCGCCGCCAGGCATCGGGGGCTCGTCCTTCTTGGGGATCTCGGCCACCAGGCATTCGGTGGTGATCATCAGGCCCGACACGCTGGCCGCGTTCTGCAGAGCGATGCGACAAACCTTGGTGGGATCGATGACACCGGCCTTGACCAGGTCCTCGTACTTGGCACTCGCGGCGTTGTAGCCGTAGCCGGCCTTGCCCTCTTTGACCTTCTGCACGACGATGGAGCCCTCTACACCGGCGTTCCGGCAAATCTGCCGCAGGGGCTCTTCGGACGCCCGCCTCACGATCTCCACGCCCACGGTCTGGGCTTCGGTGAGCTCGAGCTTGGTCAGGCCCTTGAGACAACGCAGCAGAGCCACGCCGCCGCCGGGGACGATGCCCTCTTCCACGGCCGCGCGGGTGGCGTTCAGGGCGTCCTCCACGCGGGCCTTCTTCTCCTTCATCTCGGTCTCGGTGGCCGCGCCGACCTGAATCACGGCCACGCCGCCGACGATTTTCGCCAGCCGCTCTTGCAGCTTCTCACTATCGTAGTCCGAGGTGGAAACCTCAATCTGATTGCGGATCTGCTTGACGCGGGCCTGGATGTCGGCCTTCTTGCCGGCGCCATCGACGATGGTGGTGTTCTCTTTGTCGATGGTGATGTTCTTGGCCTTGCCCAGATCCGCCACGGTGACGCTCTCGAGCTTGATGCCCAGATCCTCGGTGATGGCCTTGCCGCCGGTGAGGATGGCGATGTCCTTGAGCATCTCCTTACGCCGATCGCCAAAGCCCGGGGCCTTGACCGCGCAAATATTAAGGGTGCCACGCAGCTTGTTCACCACCAGGGTGGCGAGGGCTTCGCCGTCCACATCCTCGGCGATGATCAGCAGGGGACGACTCAGCTTGGCCACCTGCTCGAGCAGGGGCAGCAGATCCTTCATGTTGGAGATCTTCTTCTCGTGGGTGAGCACGAGACAATCCTCCATCACGGCCTTCATGGAGTCGGGATCGGTCACGAAGTACGGCGAGAGGTACCCGCGGTCGAACTGCATGCCGTCCACGGCGTCCAGGGTCGTCTCCATGGACTTGGCCTCTTCCACCGTGATGACGCCGTCCTTGCCCACGGTCTCCATGGCCTCGGCGATGATGTTGCCGATGGTGGCGTCGCCGTTGGCGGAGATGGTGCCCACCTGGGCGATCTCCTTGTTGGACTTGGTCTGCACCGAGAGCTTCTGCAGCTTATTGACGATGTCGGACACCGCCGCGTCGATGCCGCGCTTGATCTCCATGGGCTCGTGACCCGCGGTGACCATCTTGGCGCCTTCGCGGTAGATGGCCTGGGCGAGCACGGTGGCCGTGGTGGTGCCATCACCAGCCACGTCCGAAGTCTTGGAGGCGACCTCCTTGACCATCTGGGCGCCCATATTCTCGAACTTGTCCTCGACCTCGATCTCCTTGGCCACGGTGACGCCGTCCTTGGTGACACTGGGGGAGCCCCAGGACTTCTCAAGCACTACGTTCCGGCCGCGGGGGCCCAGAGTCGACTTAACGGCGTCGGCGAGGATATTTACCCCACGCAGGATCGCCGAACGAGCAGTCTCACTAAATACGATTTCCTTGGCTGACATCGTATGATTCCTTTCGCTTTGTAATTCAGTCGGAAAATTGCGCGTTGCTCTTGGAGGTCGCGCCTTAGTTGTCGATGACGCCCAGGACGTCGTCCTCACGCATGATCAGATACTCGCTGCCGCTGATCTTGATGTCGGTACCCGAGTACTTGCCGAAGAGGATGGTGTCCCCCTTCTTGACGTCGAGGTCCCGCACACCGCCATCCTCAAGGATCTTGCCCTTGCCGACTGAGATCACCTTGCCCTGGATCGGCTTCTCTTTGGCGGATTCGGGGATGAAGATGCCACCGGCAGTCTTATCCTCCTCCTCTAGACGCTCGACAAGAATCCGATCATGAAGCGGACGGAATTTGAGTTTCATCAGTTCCTCCTTGGTTTCCTTGCTGTGAATTTCCTGAAATATTCCGGTCTATATCATGGCTTCATGGAAGCCGCTGTTGCCATTTCCTACGCCCCCGTCGGACATTTGCCCCGAGGGCCAACGAGGCCACTACTGTCAAAGCGCGGGGAAACATAAGACCTATTGAGGGCAGGGCAACCCCAGATCCCCTACTTTTTTGCGATCAAAAAACGTCGAGTTTCAGTGCCCCTGCCGGTCTCCACGGATCCAATAGAAGCGAAGTGCCCTACTTCGACCCAAATGATCGGTCCACCGGTTGACGCGGCCAAGGAGCAGTGGCTATGTTGACAGCCCCTATCACCTCTTTAGGAGCCACAGGACTGAAATGCTGAACGACAAACAAAAAGAAGGTCTCGGACAATGGTATCGGCGGCCAGATATCCTCGCCGAGACCCGCCGCCTCGTGGAAGCGAAGGAGTACGAGTCTCTGGAGGAGCACATCCAGATGCGCTCCCTTTTTGCCCTGAGCCGCCATGCGGACCTTCCCGATTACATGAAGGACGACGAGGGCAAACCCCTGCTGCCTCACAACGCTCATCCCCGGGACGACGTGGAGGAGTGGCGGGACGTGATCGAGGTGGGCTGGGAAGTGGTGGAGGCAGAGGTCGGCATGTCCCGGGACGATATCCACCTGGCCATCAAGGGCCAGCAAGAGACGTCCTGGGAGACCTTCCTCCAGAGCGTCGACGAACGAAAAAGCAAAACCAAACAGTAGAGCCCAACAATATGAGCCATCCACCACGGGGCGTCCTAGGCGCCCATGCGAAGTCCGGCGGAGCGAGCGCCGTGGCCCTGCCGTCCCGGCGGCAGATCCCTGCCCGATACCAGTGGAACCCCGGAGTCCTGTTCCGGAACGCCAAGGCCTGGGAGAGCGAGAGACGGCGCCTGACCGCGGACATCCCCGGACTCGAAGCCTACCGTACCAAGCTGGGCCGTAGTGCCGCCGGGCTCGCCCGGGCGCTAAAAAAAATCGACCGGCTGCGACAACGCCTCGAGTCTCTGTCCGCCTACGCCTCCCGCCTCTACGACACCGACGTGCGGAGCTCGACGGCCCAGGCCATGACCACCGCCGCGGAGAAACTGTACACGGACTTCGGCACAGCCACGGCCTACGTGGAGCCCGAGCTGCTGGGCCTCGAAGAGGGCACCCTCAGACGCTACGCGGCGGATCCCGCCCTGGCGGATTACGACCGATACCTGCTGCAGCTGCTGCGGGACCGCGCCCATGTGTTGGGTGACGCCGAGGAGGCGCTGCTCGCCGGCGCCTCAGCCCTGGGTAACTCGCCGTACAACATCTACAATACCTTCGCCAGCGCGGACATGCAGATGCCGACCTTCGTCGATCACGAGGGTCGCTCGGTGCAGCTGTCGCCGGCCATGTACGCCCGGTACCGTCAGTCTCCCCATCGCTCCGAGCGCAAAGAGGTCTTCGAGAAGTACTGGGGCGCCCACCGCGACTACCGCAACACCTTCTCCCGCATGCTCGGCGGCCAGATCGCCTACTACGACTTCGTGGCCAAGGCCCGCAAGTACCCAGACTCCCTGGCCTCTGCCTTAGAGCCCTGGGCCATCCCGACGACATTTTACTCCCAGCTCATCGGCTCGGTGACCCAGCACCTGGGCGCCTTCCACCGGTACCTGCGCCTACGCAAGCGGCTGCTGGCCATCGAAGGCGACCAATACTACTACGACCTGTATCCCATGCCCGTAGCCAAGGGGTGGCGCAAGTACACCTTCGAGCAGGCCCAGAAGCTCATTCCCCAGGCCATGCGCCCCCTCGGCACGCGCTACACCAAGCTCCTGCGCAAGGCGCTGGCCCACGGCTCCGGCTGGCTGGATGTCTTCCCGAACCAGGGCAAGCGCTCCGGAGCGTACAGCTCCAGCGTCTACGGGAAACACCCTCTGGTGCTGCTGAACTTCACCGACGACTTCGACAGCCTCTCCACCACGACGCACGAGCTGGGGCACGCCCTGCACTCCACCCTGTCCAATGATGGCCAGCCCTATCCCAAGGCGGACTATTCGCTGTTCAACGCCGAGGTGGCGTCCATCTTCAACGAGGCGCTGCTCATCGAGTTTCTGCTCGGCCGGGAGAAGAGCTCCGACGAGCGACGCTTCCTGCTGTCGGCGTACCTGGACTCCTTCCGAGGGACGGTGTTCCGACAGACCCTCTTCGCGGAGTTCGAAATGGAGGCCTATCAGCGGCACGCCCAGGGTAAGGGACTCACGGCAGACTCGCTGAGCCGGCTGTATCTCAAGCTACTGCGCCGCTATCACGGCCACTCCGAGGGCGTGATGAACGTCCAGCCCCTCTACGGCATCGAGTGGGCCTACATCCCGCATTTTTACTACCATTACTACGTCTACCAGTACGTGAGCGGCTTCATCGCGGCCACGGCCCTGGCCCAACGCGTGCTCCGCCGCGGCGCCCCGGCGGCCCAACAGTACATCGAGAACATGCTCGAGGCGGGCTGCTCCGCTGACCCCATGGACATCCTCAAAAATGCCGGCGTGAACATGATGACCGCCGCCCCCTACCGCATGGCCATGCGCCTGTTTGTCTCCCGGACCCGGGAATTAGAAAAGCTTAGTAAGTAGGATCGTTGGAGCTGCCCAAGAGGTGCTGCAGAATGCAGCCCAGAGGCTACTGCGGGATGCCCGGACCTTCGATGACCGGGGGCACCAGGAAGTACACTGTACGGTCGTCCACCAAGGTGACACCGTCGCCCCAGACGTCGATGGTGGCGGTGAAGACCTGCGGGTACTCCGTAGCCGGAACCGTATCGTTCTGCTTGACGTGGATGTCCCAGCACACCGGGTTGCCCGGGGTTACCTGCAGGAAGGTGTCGGGGTGTCCGTCCGAGTCCACGTCGTCGAGACTCCAGCCCGAGCTGCAGCCCGCGGTGGTCATGTTGGTCTCCATGTAGTCGACGAACTCGGCCACCGAGTCGATGGTGTCAGTCTGCCCGAAGGCGTCGGTGCCGTCGTCGTTGTCGTGGGCGATGGATTTGATATCCATGGGCACCTGGGACAGGGCGGTGATGGCGTCGATAA
This sequence comes from Deltaproteobacteria bacterium, assembly GCA_029938605.1. GTDB lineage: Bacteria > Myxococcota_A > Polyangia > HGW-17 > JAJRWW01 > JAJRWW01. The sequence continues at coordinate 79,928 of JAOZUO010000007.1, forward strand.
CGGACTGAGAGGCCTGGGCCCCCGAGCCGTCGTACACCAGCGGATCGCCGTTGGCGTCCACTGAGCCCTGGGCCGCCATGAAGGCCATCATGGCGTCGTGGCCGGCCATGCCCCAGGAGCCTACGCCGTAGATCCCGATGGTCTTGGCGCCGATGGTCGCCAGTGCGGCGATGGTATCTGCCTGGGAGGTGGCGGTGTACTGAGAGAATCCTTCGTCGGTGACCACGGCGATGATGGGCAGTGCGCCGGGACGGAAGCAGGGATACCCCAAAAATCCTGCCGCACAAGCCCCGGGGGCGTGAGGAGAAGTTGCCTCGTTGACAATGCCTGCGGGCACGGTCACGCCGGCATTGGCAGCCTCAGAGGTGCCGAATCCCGTCGCGGTGCAGTACATGGCCGACAGGGGCGGCTCGTCGCAACAGCAGCCGGACTCGTACCCTGAATCATAGGCCGGGAAGGTGTTGGCGGCGACGACCGGATCGGCCTGAATGTCCAGCCGATGGTCATAGACTTTGTAGTTGGCGCAGGCCGCGTACAGAAAAGAGCCGATGCCCACCTGGAGGTCGGGGATCTGGGCCATGGCCTGGGCGATGGTGGTCTCCATGTTGGTCTTGATATTGGCCGTGACCGGCGCCATGGACCCCGACACGTCCACCAGGAAATACAGGTCCGCCCGGCTGAGGTCCGTGGAGAAGTCGAGGGTGTCCAGCTCCGGCTCCGGCGGGGCTTCGTAGGGCATGACAAAGACAAAGTCACCGTTGGCCTGCGGGTTGTCGCCCGAATCGTTGGGGTCAGTGCCTGCGCCCACCTCAATAAGGTCACTGACGCCGTCGCCGTCGGAGTCGGGGTTGAGTGGATCCGAGCCCACGGCCACCTCGTCGCCATCGGACAGCCCGTCGTTGTCGCTGTCGGAGTCACGGAAGTCGGGGTGCCCATCGTCGTCGGTGTCCACAGGAGGGGTGTTGACGTCGGCGTCGCCGGCCTCGTCGATGTCGAGCAAGGTGTCGTTGTCCGAGTCCAGGTCGCGGTAGTTCGGGATCCCGTCCTCGTCGGAGTCCAGGGAGGTTTCGTGCATGTCGCTGATGTTGTCATTATCGGAGTCGGTGTCCTGATAGTCGGGCACGCCGTCGTTGTCGGTGTCCACAGGGCTTGCAGGCATGGCCCCCATCTCCAACGTGTCCGGGATGCCGTCGCCGTCGTCGTCCAGGTCGGCGAAGGCGCCGATACCGTCCCCGTCGATGTCCGCCACGCCGTCCACGCTATCTAACAGACCGTTGCCGTCGGAGTCCTCATCTCGGAAATCCGGGACGCCGTCGCTGTCGCTGTCAGCCGGGAACTGGCCCGGATAGTAGCCGCCCCACTCGATGGAGTCAGCGATGCCGTCGTTATCCGAGTCCAAGTCCTGATAGTCCGGCGTACCGTCGCCGTCGGTATCCGTGCCCTCGTCCTTCCCTTCGAACTCATCGCAGATGGAGTCGCCGTCCTCGTCCCCCTCACACTCGTACTGGGCCTCGTTATTGTTGTTGTCGTTACCCGTGACATTGTTGTCGTTGCCGCCACTGGTGCTCGGTCCGCACCCGAGGGCAAAAACCGCCACCGCCCACATCGCGACAATCAACGGAACCCGTACACTACGCATAACTACCTCCATAGAGTAGAATCATTAACCAAAACAGAAACACCCAGTTATAAATGTTAACAGATCAAGCACCCCATGGGCCACACAAACTGCAACTCCCTGTTTTGGGGACCGCGGAAGGACAAAGGGCGTAGCACCATGACGATAGGTATCGGCGAACTCAGGCGCCTTGGAGAACAGGCGCTCACCAGTGGACAGTTCGAGGCGGCGCTCAAAATCTTCTGGCGTCTGGTGGACGTGGCACCGGCCGAGGTGGGACCCCGGCTGAAGCTGGCCGATACCCTCACCCGGGTCAACGCCCCAGAGGCCGCGGCGCCGGTATTCGGGGCCACCGCCACCCACGCCATGCAGGCCGGCCATCCCCTCATCGCGCTGCTGATCGGGAAGATTCTGGAGACCATGACCGTGGACGTGGCGCCCCTGTTCGATCAGCTGGCCACACTCTATTCAGCCGACTCCGACCGGATCTCGCGCTACGGTGAGCGGTTCGCACCCATGGATCCGGAGAGCCAGATCAAACCCCCGGACATGGAAGCGGAGATCGCCCTGGAGTCCCTGGTGGCGGGGGCGAGTCGGGCGGGGGCCGATCTGTCCAAGGTGGGCGATTACCCCCGCATGTTGCATCGGCTGCCCCTGCTGTCGGATCTGTCGGGGTCCACCTTCCGCTCGGTCATGGACGCAGTGGTGGCCCATCGGCTGCCCGACGGAGCCATGGTGATCCGCGAAGGGGAGATCGGCGCGTCCTTCTTCTTGGTGGCCAACGGGGTGGTGCAGGTCTACCGCACCGACAGCCAAGGCAATGAGATCCAACTGGCCACCCTGCACGAAGGCTCACTCTTCGGGGAGATGGCGCTCATCCAGTCCTCTCCGCGCACCGCGTCGGTGCGAGTCGTGGGCGAGGCGGACCTGCTGGAGGTGACCCGGGAGGGGCTCGCCTCCCTGGCGTCGGAGATGGACGCGGTGGCCGTGGCCCTCGACCGGTTCACCCGGGAACGACTCCTGAACAACCTGCTGGCCACCGCGCCGCTGTTTGGCGCCTTCTCGCGCAAGCAGCGGCTGGACCTCATCCGCCGCTTCACTGGCCACGAGGTGGCACCGGGTACCGCGGTGCTGCGGGAGGGCGACCCCGGACGAGGCCTGTATGTCGTCCTGTCAGGGGAAGTGGACGTAACCAAGGCCCAGGCGGGTGACGATGAGGTGCTGCTGGCCACCCTGAAGGCGGGAGAGGTTTTTGGCGAGATCGCCATGATCAAGGGTGGGCCCGCCATCGCCACCATCACCGCCGCCCGCCAGACCACGATCCTGTTCTTGGACAAAGTCTATTTCCAGCGCCTGATCAGAGCCGTCCCCGAGATGAAGAAGTACTTCGACAACCTGACCGAGGAACGCCTTGCCGACACCCAGCTCGTCATGAACGACGAGTTCCTCATCGAGGACGCAGCCGAAGACGAGCGCGTCCTCATCTGATCCCTGATCCCTGGTCCCTGGTCCCTGGTCCCTGATCCCTGGTCCCTGATCCCTGGTCCCTGGTCCCTGGCCCCTGATCCAAACGTCACACTTGCCCAAA
>JAOZUO010000007.1:83233-90812 GCA_029938605.1 Deltaproteobacteria bacterium
CTGATCCCTGGTCCCTGGTCCCTGGCCCCTGATCCAAACGTCACACTTGCCCAAAAAGAGTGAAGGCCCCGTCGTTAAACGGGGCCTTCCCAACACCTCAGAAAAGGAAGCAAATCAAAGAAACATTATTACTAACAAAAGGTTACGCTAAAAAAACTAGTTCAACTCGTAGATCTAGTCATAAGTCAAAGTGCCCAGAGGGCTATATTTTATTCATCAGTGGGCGTAACAATATCCACTGGTTACGTAATAATGGAGGTCCGGGGAATATAGGGTTATCAAAAGACGTAGTAAATATTTAGGGTAACCCTGCAACCTCCGACGTAATCCACTGTGCAAGCTCAGTGCCATCTTGTCTAGTTTCCAGCCAGTCGCTTGAAATCAGCGCGGATCTGAGATAGCTTGCTCTGCGAGCCCGGGAGCCAGACCCACATAAACCGTGACATCGGTGTCAGACGCTCTGAAGACCTCGCAACTTTTTGCATAGCTGGGAAAATAATGAGTGAAAACATACTGTTAATCAACGCTGAAGGGGCAGAGCATCGCGTCGCCCTCTTGGAGGCCGGGCAGCTGACCGAGGCGTACATCGAGCGCCCCAAGGAACGGGGACTGGCAGGCAACATCTACAAAGGCCGCGTCATCCGGGTCCTACCCGGAATGCAAGCCGCCTTCGTGGATATCGGCATCGAGAAGGCCGCCTTCCTCCACGTTGCCGACGTAGCCGACGCCGCCGGGGATGGCGGCGCTTCCTACATCAAGGACGAACACACCAACAACACCGGTGATCCCACGGACAATAATCTCGCGGACGGTCCCCGCACCCCGCCCCGGGAGATGGAGATCCAGAAGCTGCTCCACGAGGGTCAGGAGATCGTTGTCCAGGTCTCCAAGGACCCCCTGGGAACCAAGGGCGCTCGGGTCACCACCTACATCTCCCTGCCTGGACGACATCTGGTGTTCATGCCCACGGTCTCCCACGTGGGCATCTCCCGTCGCATCACCAGCGAGGACGAACGAAAGCGGCTCCGGGACACCCTGGAGGAGCTACGCTCCGAGCAAGTGGGCTACATTATTCGCACCGCCGCCGAGGGCCAGTCCGCCGAAAAACTCGCCACCGACATGGACTTTTTGACGAAGCTCTGGGAGGAGATCCAGCGCAAAAGTGACCCCGCCTCCACCCCATCCCTTCTACACGCGGATCTCGACCTTATCCTGCGCTGCGTGCGGGACCTGCTGAACCTGGAGGTGGAGAGCTGTCTGGTGGACGACCCCAAGCAGTACGAGCGCATCCGCAATTTCATCGAAGCCTTCATGCCCAAGTACTTGAACCGGGTAAAGCTCTACGTGCTCGAGGAGCCCATCTTCGACCACTATGGCACCGAGACTGAGCTCGACCGGGTGCTGGACCGCAAGGTGTGGCTCAAGTCCGGGGGCTACCTGGTCATCGACCAGGCCGAGGCCCTCACCGCCATCGACGTGAACACCGGCCGCTACGTGGGCCGGAGGAGCCTCGAGGACACCATCACCCGGCTCAACCTGGAGGCGGTGCGGGAAATCGCCACCCAGCTTCGGGTACGCAACCTCGGCGGGATCATCATCATCGACTTCATCGACATGGAGAAGGAGCTCAACCGGGACAAGGTTTGGCGCACCCTGGTGGAGGCCCTCCGGCGGGATCGGGCCCGCTCCAACGTGGGCAAGATCTCCGAGCTGTGTCTCGTGGAGATGACTCGCAAGCGCACCCGCGAGAGTCTGGGACGCATGCTGACCCAGCCCTGCTTCTACTGTGATGGCAAAGGGTACATCAAATCCCCCACCACGGTGTGCTTCGAAATCCTTCGCCACATCCGACGGGAGTGTCACCCTGACCGCTGGCAGGCCGTGCACGTCTACTGCCACCCCGAGGTGGCGGTGTTTCTGGCCCAGGTGGAGAACGAGCACGTGACCAACCTCGAGGAGCGGCTCTCCATTCCCATCCACGTCAACGCCGAACACACCTTCCACCTTGAACAGTACGAGGTCTGCGAGGCGGCGGATCGGAGCCGAAACGGGATCTGAGCCCCGCGCATGTCGACCTCGCACACCGCCGCCCCCGACGCGCCCCTGATCGTGGCCCTTGGCACCAGCCTGGGCCGCCGCGCCCACCTGCTCCAACAGGCCGTCGCCGCCCTGGCAATAACCCCACAGGTCCGGATCCTGGCCTCCTCCGACGTCTACGACACCACGCCCCTGGGCGGCGTGGCCAAGCACCGCTTCCTCAACGCCGCCATCCGCCTCGAGACCACCCTGGAACCCGAGCCCCTGCTCGACGTCCTCCAGTCCGTGGAGACGGCCTTGGGACGCACCCGCAACCAACATTGGGAGGACCGCACCATGGACCTCGACCTGGTGCTCTGGGGCGAACGGGTCATCAAAACCCCCCGCCTCGTGGTCCCTCACCCCGAGCTGCATCGCCGCCGTTTTGTGCTCGCCCCGGCCGTGGACCTCGCGCCCCAGGCCCGCCATCCTCTACGAGACCGATCCCTGCGGCAGCTTCTGGAGGCGCTACCCACCACCGAAGGAGACTGTGTCAGGGTGGGCCCGTTGACCCTGCTCCCCATGGATTGATGGGTCTTGCCTTCCGCCGCCATGTTTGGGTACAAATGAGCGAAGCTCGAGTTTTTCATCCATCTGGAAGAAGAGAGAAGTCCTATCAAACGTCTTATTATTGGCTTGGTACTGTCGGCAACCATGGTGTTTGGCCTCGGGATGCTTGGCTGCGGCAGTGACTGCACCAAGGAGTGTGACAGGTTCGTCAAGTGCATGACGGACATGAGCGGAGGCAAGCTCAAAAAGACCAGCACCAGAATGAAGAAGGGGTGCCTCAAGGCGTGCAAGAAGGATCCCAAAAAGGCGAAGAAGATGATCCAGAAGATGTGCGGCAAGTAGGCCCCTTTCTGGAACCGTCCGCCCGCCCGTCCGTCCGCTCCGTCAATCTGGACGGAGTGTAAACTCTCGCACGGTGATCACCCGATCATCTTCCATGTCCACGAGGAAGGATCGTCCCTGACCGAACATGCCGTCGTAGGACAGCAGGTACCAGACATCCAGGGTCCAGCGATGGTAGCTACTCTCGCAAGGAGGGGTCCAGGAGGTGGCCTCGGCATCTCCAAGGGCATCCGGCCGATCCGGCACCTGCTTGAGCAGCTCGTTGAACTCCTTGGACTGGCGCACCACGCCGATGGCCTTGGCGGCGTCCTTGACGTCGAGCTCTCGACGCCAGGCAGAGGTCAGACGGCTGGCGATGTAGGTACCGTCCAGGTGCAGCTCGACCTCGTAGGCCTCGTCGGCCACGAGGTTCGCGAAGTCCGGCACGTCGAACTCCGGATACTTGTCCATGCGCGCGATCTCGGACGCCCGGGCCCGCTGATCCGCCAAGCCCACCTCGGCGGAGTCCCTGGTGTAGTAGGCGTAGACCCGCAGCACGAGCTCCTTGGAGGGGAGCCTGTGGTCCCAGTCGAGGATCGGGATAAAGCTGTGGTAGGTGTTGTCCTTGAAGGGCAGCACCACCGGCAGCACCTGCACGAACCGCTCGGCGTCCTTGATGTCGCGCAGCAGACGCTGATGCAGCACCCGGGGGTGCGCGATCATCGCCGCGGCGATCTTGGTTTTAATCTCGTCCTGCTGCTGCATGGATCAGGTCATTGGATCGAGGCGTCTGAGTTTCTCTATGCGTGCCATCGAAGGCCAACCAATATACGAATGAACCCGCGACAAGCCAACCCGAAATCCACCGAAATTCCGTACCCTCCTCAGGACCGGAAAAATGCCACCGTTACGCCGTCCCCCCCCTCGCCCCGTCGGCCCCCGCGAAGTTGCCCCATCGAAGCGGTGGAACCCAGCTGCTGACGTACCATCTTGCGCAGGGCGCCGGTGCCGTGCCCATGGATGATCAGCACCGAAGCCGCCTCCTCCAGAATCATCCGATCGAGGAACCGGGCGAGGTGCTCCTCGGCCTCGTCCACCCGCAACCCTCGTAAATCACAGGTAGTCTGCGGCTCGCGAAAGTGGTTCAGCTCCTCGGAATCCTGGGTGCCCGTGGGCATGTGCCCCGGGGGTTTGTACGCGTTTTTTTGCGCCCGCGGCCCGGCCGATGGCCGACCGCTGGGACTATTGGGGATACGGACATCGTCGGGCTCCACCCGCAGCTTGAGGGCGCCGGCCTGCACGGAGATCCCCGAGCGATCCACGGACACTACCCGCGCCAGGCCGCCCAACTGCGCCACCCACACCTCGATCCCCACGGCCAACTCCGCCGCCTTGGCCGGGCGGGAGGGGGGCGCATCGGGCGGGGGGGCGTGTTGGGCCACGTCATTGGCCCGGCTGTTGATCTGGCGCTCCTCGGCGGCCAGATCGTCTTCGCGCCGGACCATACGTAGCCGCTTGCGGGACCTGTCCAGCTCGTCCCGGGCTCCGCGCAAGGCCGTGACCGCCTCGTCATAGCCTCGCTTGCGGAAGGCCTTACGCTGCTCTTCCATGGCGCGCTCGGCCTTGTCCAGCTCGGCCCGTCGCCGCGCTACAGAGGTGCGCTCGGCCTCCAGGTCCTGCTGCCCGGAGGCCAGCGCTCGCCGCTCGACTTCCAGCTGCTCTAACAGCCGGTCAAGCTTAGCCGCGGCGGGATCCAGCAGCCCCGCCGCACGCTCCAGCAGCTCTGACGGGAGGCCAAGCTTCCGAGCCACGGACAGGGCCGAAGAGCTCCCGGGAGCGTTCGGAATCATCTCGTAGGTGGGTCGAATACGCTCCAAATCGAATCCCATGGACGCGTTGACGAACCGGGGGTCCTTGGTGGGAAGCTCCTTGAGCTGGGCGTAGTGTGTTGTCACCAACACCATGGCCTCGCGGTCCGCCAGGGCTTCGACGATGGCCCGGGCCAGGGCCGCGCCCTGAACAGGATCAGTGCCCACGGCAACTTCGTCCAAAAGCACCAGGGCCGCCGAATCCGCCAGGTCCAGAAGCCGACCCACGTTGGTCATGTGCGCCGAGAAGGTGGAGAGGCTCCGGGTGATGGACTGATCGTCACCCATGTCCGTGAGCACCACGTCGTAAAACGGGATCCGACTCTGGCCAAGACACGACGGCACGAGCCCCGCGCGTACCATGAGGGCGCAAAGACCCACGGTTTTAATCAGCACCGTCTTGCCGCCGGTGTTCGGACCGGTCACCACCAGCGTCGAGCCCGGGGTCAAGCGCACGTCGTTGGGTACTACCTCAGTGCCCGCCAGCACCATCAACGGGTGTCGCAGGCCGCGAAGGTCCAGCTGGCCGTGGTCCGAGAAGCTCACCTCGGCACACCCGAGATCCTCCGCGAGGCGGGCTGAAGCCCCCACCACGTCGATGAGGGCTAGCCGCTCCAGGGTGGAGATCAGCTCGGAGCGCTCCATCCGCACCAGGTCCGAGAGGCCGGCCAGGATGCGCCGCACCTCTCGCTCCAGCTCGGCCGTGGCTAGCTTGATGCGGTTGTTAACGTCGATGACGGCCTCGGGCTCCATGAACACCGTGGCCCCGCTCGCCGAAGAGCCGAGCACAATACCCTTCACCTCGTGGCGCAGCTCGGCCTTGACAGGGAGCACGTAGCGGCCGTCCCGGTCGGTGTAGTAGTCGTCCTGAAGCCGATGCTGTACCACGGGATCGGCCAGCATCTCCCTGAGCCGCCGAATGGCCTCTTCGCGCAGGTTCCGAGCGCGATCCCGCAGCTGCCCCAGCTCAGGGCTGGCGTGATCCGCCAGGTCTCCGGAGTCGTCGAAGCAGTCGTCGATGGCGACCCGCACGTCCGACAGCACGTTTATCCCCGTGAGCAGCTCCGCCAGGGCGGGTCGGTTCTCCGCCAGAGTGCGCCCCTGCCGACGCAGCCCACTGGCCGCCCGCAGGGTCGCCGCCACGGCCAGCAGATCCTCGGATGTGAGCACGCCGCCCTTGTCCACCCGGGACAGGACCGGCCGCAAGTCCGTCACGCCATCCAATGACAGCCGGATGTTTTCGTCGGCGGCCAAACGGCACTGCTGCACCACCTCGATCCGGCGTTGGGCGTCCTCGCGCCGCTCGTACCCGTCGGTGGCCCGGGCCCGATGGGCGCCGCGCTCGGTCTGACAACGGCCGGCAAGCTCTTCCAGTACATCGCTCCAACCCAGGTCGGAGCTGGTTTTCGGGAGAATCTGAACCATGGACCATGTCTACCTCATTGACCTCGGCAATGCCATGGGCCCAACAGAGTTTCTCCCCTGGTACCTCTCGTGAGGACGTAGGACGGGCGCGTCGTTGACTCCCCCCACCGCCCAATCGAATATGGTACTTTCGAAATGATCTGACACAAGGACCAGATAGATGTTCAAGAGACCAGTCATTACACAAGTCACAGCGGTAATAGCTACTCTGGCATTTGCCGCTTTGAACTACACTTGTTCAAACCCCAAAGATTCAAACGAGGATGCCGGTTCAGGCACAGATGCCGGTTCAGGCACAGATGCCGGTTCAGGCACAGATGCAGAAGTCCTGGTCTGGGTGGGAGATTTTGAGCACGGCCCCATGCCCTTGACTAGAGACAACCCCGATTCTCCCTGGTACGAGCAGGCGAATCTGGCCGAGGTGGTTTCTGCGCCGTCACCGGTTCGCAGTGGTTCATACGCTGTGAAATTCTTCGTGGATCGTCTTCACAGCGACAACTCCCGCCGATCGATGATCATTCCCAAGGGAGAGCCCTATGAATGGGCTGTAATGCAGGATATCGGAAAAGACTGGTGGTATGGTTTTAGTACCTATTTTCCTGCTTCATGGACCACGGACAATATTTGGGATCTGGTAGCACAGATGCACGGTCGACCAGATTTGGATATTGGCGAGGACTACAGAAATCCATTTCTTAGTTATAGTACCGACGGCGATAACATCACCATTAGCAACATATGGGACGCAAAACAGAATACTTTTGAAAGTGGAGAGAGAGTATACGACGGGCAAAGAGAGCTGTGGACGGGGCCCATTCTTCGGGAAGAGTGGACGGACTGGGTAATGCATGCCAAATGGTCCTATCTGGACGATGGGGTTATTGAAATATGGAGAAATGGAGTGCAGATCGTAAACAGCAGCGGCCCCAACTGCTTTAATGACGAAAGAGGTGGATACTTTGATATTGGTATCTACAAAGGATGGGCTGACAGATACGAACCCGAGGGCATGGTTTCCACCCGCCTGATCTATTTTGACGAAGTCCGAATTGCCGGCTCAGATGCCTCCTACGCGCATGTAGCTCCGTAAACCCGAACCCCTTTGGGTAAGGTGAAAACATTTGGGGAGTGCGATGGTGTCCCACCTTCCGAAGGTCCACTTGGCCGGCGCAACGCCCGGATTTGACGCCGCGCCACCCGGATATGACGCAGCGCCACCTGGACCCGACGGTGGCCCAGGGCCCATATCAGGCGCTGGGAGCAACGTCGTCTGGCTCAGCTATGCGGCGCAGAACTCTCAGACCGACAGCTCCTGGGGGACCGCGCTGACCGATATCGTGCAGCACTGCCCGAGCCAGTGGGTCAACATCTACTGGGAC
>JAOZUO010000192.1 GCA_029938605.1 Deltaproteobacteria bacterium
CGGGAGTACACAACCGAGGAGCAACGCAGCCAGCGGACGAAAGGGGCCGCGAATTTCGGAAGGAATCACTGATACAGGGCACTAGACCCTATTGCTGTGGAAAAGAGGGTAGACTGGGTGCCGGCCATGTCGAAATACAAGCAAACTTCACACCGGGGTCGGCCCGGCGGTGGGCGGTCGGTGCAGGGGCAGCTGGTGGAGCGGCCGCCCGAGGGGGAGGAGCAGGTAGTGGGGGTGGTGGACCACGTCTACTATAGTAATGAGGAGACGGGGTGGTGTGCGTTGCGGGTGGAGTTGCCGGCCTCGGGGCGAACCATCCGGGTCGCGGGGGTCATGCCGGGGATCGGGGTGGGCGATCCGGTGGAGATGGCCGGTGAGTGGACCATGGACAAGAAGTGGGGGGCTCAGCTCAAGGTGAAGCGGTACGAGATCCGGGTGCCCACCACCGATGAGGGCATCCGGAAGTACCTGGGCTCGGGCATGGTGCCGGGCATTGGCGCCGGCATGGCATCGCGGCTGGTGGACCACTTCGGCTCCCACACGCTGGACGTCATCGATACGGCGCCCCAGCGGCTGGTGGAGGTGGAGGGCATTGGCCCCAAGCGGGCGAAGTCCATCAAGGAGTCCTTCTCCGCCCAGCGGGACCTGCGTCAGGTGATGGTGTTTTTGCAGGGCCACGGCGTGTCCGCGGGGCGGGCCGCCAAGATCTACAAACGGTACGGCGACGAGACCGTACGGCAGGTCCAGCAGAACCCCTACCGGTTGGCCGACGACGTCTTCGGCATCGGATTTGTCCTCGCCGACCGCGTGGCTGGGCGGCTGGGTGTACAGCAGCGGTCACCCTTCCGTATCCAGGCCGGGCTGGTGTACGAGCTGGGGAAAGCCACCGAGGAGGGGCACCTGTATCTGCCCGCTGAGCAGCTCGTGACCAGGGCCGCTTCGCGGTTGGAGGTGGATCGCGCCCTGGTGGAGGCGCAGCTTCCGGACCTGGTCCAGACGCGCCAGGTGGTGTGCCAGGAGGTGGGCCAAGAGTTGAGCCAAGAGCTACCGCTGGCTACGGGGGAGGACGACGTTCCCCTGGCCGGGCCGGCGTACTACAAGCCGGCGCTGCATTTCCAGGAGCGGACCCTGGCCCAGCGGTTGCGGTGTCTGATCGAGACGCCGGCTCACCTGGTGACCGTGAACTGGTCGCGGCGCCGCGCCTGGGTCGAGGAGAAACTGCGGCTGAAATTGGCGCCGGAGCAGGCCCGCGCCGTGGAGTGCGCCGTGACCGAGAAGGTGGCGGTGATCACCGGCGGGCCGGGCACTGGCAAGACCACCATCATTCGCGGCATCCTGGAGGTGCTGGAGAAGGAGGGGCTGCGTATCGAGCTGGCCGCGCCCACGGGGCGAGCCGCCAAGCGCATGCAGGAGGCCACCGGTCGGCCCGCGCGTACGGTGCACCGGATGCTGGAGTTCGCGCCCGCCGCCGGGGGGTTCGGGCGCACGGCGGAGCACCCCCTGGAGACGGACCTGGTGGTGATCGACGAGGTCTCCATGCTCGACGTGCCCCTGGCCTGCGCGCTGGTCAGGGCGCTGCACGATGAGACCCGTCTGGTGCTGGTGGGGGACTCCGATCAGCTCCCGTCCGTGGGCCCGGGGGCGGTGCTCGCCCAGACCATCGCTTCGGGCGTGGTGCCCACGGTGCGGTTGACCGAGGTGTTTCGCCAGGCCGCCCGGAGCCAGATCGTCATGTGTGCTCATCAGGTGAACCAGGGCCACGCCATTGAGCCTCCGCCTTCCACCGGGGAGGGGGAGCTCTTCGTCGTACAGACCGACGACTCGACGCGGGCGGCGGAGATCATCGAGCGGCTCGTGGTTGAACGCATCCCCCGGCGCTACGGTCTGGATCCCGTGGACGACGTGCAGGTGCTCTCGCCCACCAAGCGGGGCGTCACCGGCACGCTGCAGCTCAACGCGCACCTGCAGCGGGTGCTCAACCCGGGCGGCGCCGAGCTCTCCCGGGGGGACCACGTGCTCCGTTTCGCAGACAAGGTCATGCAGATCAAAAACGACTACGACAAAGAGGTCTTCAACGGCGACGTGGGCAGGGTAGTGGGTGTGGACACGGACGCGCGCAGCCTCAAGGTATCCTTCGATGGGCGGGTGGTGTCCTACGGGAAGGAGGATCTGGACAAGCTGGTGCTGGCCTACGCCTGTACCGTGCACAAGAGCCAGGGTTCGGAGTACCCGGCGGTGGTGCTGCCCCTGCTCGGGGAGCACTACATGATGCTCCAGCGCAACCTGCTGTACACGGCGGTGACCCGGGCCCGACAGTTGTTGGTGCTGGTGGCTGCGCCGCGGGCCCTGCGACGCGCTCTGGGAAATGATCTCGTGCGGTTGCGCCACACGGCGCTGGCCCGCCGGCTCCGGGGAGATCTGTGAGGGGTTGGCATTGTGTTGTGCTACACTTTTGTTTGTTAGGGCCCTTAGACCCTATGGGTCCGCTGGTGCGTTGGCTTGGTTTGTCGCGCCGGTGGCGCATTTTTGAGGAAACAATGAAAAAACCTGTCTGGCTGATGGTTCTGGCGGTGGCGGGCCTGATGATCCTGGACGGCGCGCCGGTGGAGGCGCGCGGGGCCAGACGGCCGCTGTATACGACCCTTTTGCGGGGCAAGCCTGGGACCAATCCGAGCGACAAAGACATGCTGCTCGTGGTGCAGATGGTGCCGCCGAAGCCCCCGAAAAAGGGCGCCAAGGTGAAGCCGTCGAGGGGCGGGCGCTATAGCCGCTACAGCGCCAGTCGCAGGAGCAAGGCTCTGTATCTGCGTTCCACACCGGGGGGCTCCACTGTCACCGCCTTGCCCGTGGGAGTGAAGGTGCGGGTGCTCAAAAAGGGTAAGAGCCACTCCAAGGTGGAGACCGGCGGCAAGATCCGCGTGTCGGGTTTCGTACCCAACATCGTGCTGGGCCTTCGGGTGCAGGACAAGGCGAAGATTTACGGCCGCGCCGGCGGCAAGCACATCGGTGAGATCAGCCGCAGCCAACTGGTGCACGTGGAGAAGTTTCAGGGCAAGTGGGCCCGGGTGCAGGTGTTGGGCTATCTCCCGCTGCGGTGCTGGATCCAACGAACGGCGCTCAGCCTCAAACCCACCCGCTACGGTGGCCGTGTTCGCAGCCGTTACCCCGGCGGCAGCAAGATGAACCTCACCGCGGGCACGGTCCACGCCAAGCCGGGCGGTCCGGTGGTGGCCACGGCCCTGGACGAGGGGCTCATCTACCGGGTACGGGTCATGGGCCGTTGGTCCCAGATCGCCATGTATGACTATGCCCGCGTGGACTTGCGGGGTTGGGTGCTCACCGAACGGCTGAGCTGGCGGGGTAGCCCCTGGTACGGCACCGGATACCGAGCTAACAACTGTATCGCCGGTACCTCGGGCACACAGATCGCCCTGTCGGCTTTCAAGCTCTATGCCCAGCTCGATGACGCCTGGCCCAGCATCCGAGTGATGCCCAACGCGCGCTTCAACGCCCACCGGCAGAAGAACGGCTGGATGCGTATCACCAGCCGCGGCTGCCTCAGCTTCACCGGCTACGCCGAGGATCTCCCCGGCAACTGGTCCTCGGCGAACCTGGTGCGGAAGTAGTCTCGCCCCTCTTCCAGGATTGGGGGGGCCCCTCGTTTCTCGTTGGGGGTCGCCGAGCCGAGATTTCTACCCCACCACCATATTGCGGCCGCCGCGCTTGGCGGCGTAGAGGTTGTCGTCGGCTTCCTTGATGAACTGGGTAACGGTGACGGTCTCGCCCATGGTCGTGGCGGTCCCGACGCTGATGGTGACGCGGATGGTGTCGCCCTCGAAGGTGAAGGGCTCGGCCTCCACGAGGTGCCGGATCCGCTCGGCAAACTCCAGGCCCCCCTCGTGGTTGGCCTCGGGCAGCACCACCACGAACTCCTCGCCGCCATAGCGAGCCAGCAGCTCATCCTTGCGTACGGTAGTGAAGATGCGGGTACACAGGTCCTTGAGGATCGCGTCGCCGGTGAGGTGGCCGTGGGTGTCGTTGATGACCTTGAAGTGGTCGATGTCGAACATCACCAGCGTCAGGGGACGGCCCGTGCGGCTCACCCGGGCCAGCTCCCGCTCGAGGAACTCCATGAAGTAGCGCTTGTTGTGCGCCTGGGTGAGTCCGTCGATGATGGTGAGCTTGTAGATCTCCTCGTGGTAGGCGGATTCCACGTTGCCGCCCGAGAGGAACTTGTAGATGGCGTTGCCGATCTTGACCAGGTCGCCGTCGCGCAGGGTGCGCTCGCTGATGGGCTCGTCGTTGACGTAGGTGCCGTTGGTGGAGCCCAAATCGATGATGGCGTACTGGTTACCGGACTGGACAATCTTGGCGTGGCGGCGGCTCACCGAGTCCCGGTCGATGGTGATGTCCACATCGCTGCCCCGGCCGATGGTGAGCTCTTCCTTTTCGAGCTTGAGCCGTTTGCCCATCTCGGCGTCCGCGGGATAGATCCACACCAGGCAGGCGCTCCCCTCCGGTGTTCGGGAGACAGCAGACACCTTGGTGATTCTGGTTTTCCAGTCTTCGGACGCCACGCACAAACCTCGTGCAACCCTTAGCGATCTTGGTTGGCCAAATTATCCCATACAATCGGCTGGCTGGCCACTGTAGCGTGAATGCTACTGTTGGCCACCCAACACGTTTTTTTGCTAAAAACAATGATTCACATGCCGACTCGGAAGTCAACCCATTCAA
The DNA here is from genome assembly GCA_029938605.1 of Deltaproteobacteria bacterium. Classification (GTDB taxonomy): domain Bacteria; phylum Myxococcota_A; class Polyangia; order HGW-17; family JAJRWW01; genus JAJRWW01. Next base: position 4,738 of record JAOZUO010000192.1, read on the forward strand.
GCGGTTCATTGGAGCACTCGGTGGGGTTTTCCAGGGGGCGTACGCTTGACTCGCTCGGCCCCTGAGCTATGTTCGTTGCAGTTTTCTGACGAATCTAGGATCGTCGCGTACCTGTAGGGAGCACCGCATGTTCGACTTCTACAATGAGCTGGCCAAGGGCGGATGGGTGATGATTCCCATCGGCGGCGTCTCCGTGCTGGCTTTGGGTCTCTTCCTCGAGCGCGTTTTTACGCTACGCCGGGCCAAGGTCTTTCCGGCTGAGCTGGTGCTGCGAGTGCGTGAGCTGATCGTTGCTCGCCGGTTCAGCGAGGCCCTCACCGTGTGCCAGCAGAACGGCTCGTCCATCGCGCTCATCCTCTCGGCGGCGTTCATTCGCCAGGGGGAGCCGCGGAACCGAATCAAGGAGGCGGTGGAGGAGCGCGGGCGTGCCGAGGCCGGTCGGCTGGACCGCTTCATCGAGGGGCTGGGCACCATCGCCGCCATCGCGCCCCTGCTCGGACTGCTCGGTACCGTGCTGGGTATGATCGACGTGTTTCGCATGGTGGACAACTACACCAAGGTCAACCCCGGCGCCCCGATGGATCCGGGGCTCCTGGCCACCGGTATCTGGAAGGCGCTCATCACCACCGCCGCGGGTCTGGTGGTCGCGATCCCCACCTTCGTGGGCTACAAGTACCTCGTCACCCGTATCAACCGCCTGATCCTGGAGATGGAGGAGAGCGCCGCCGACGTCACGGATCTGTTTCTCCGGTTGGAGGAGGGCCAAGGCAACACAGGTGGGGGTAGCGCAGGTGGGGGTAGCGCCAACGTCGGGGCCGAAGAGATCGACGACGACGATGATGACGACAACGATGGTGACGACAACGATGGTGAAACGAAGTCGGAGTCGGGCGGATGAACTTCCGGCCAGATGGTAGGCGCAAGTCCTGGCTCTCCACCACGGTGGACATTACGCCCCTGGTGGATGTGATCTTCCAGCTACTGATCTTCTTTTTCTACACGGCGAACTTCACCCAGAATCCGCACATCCCGGTGAAGCTCACCAAGGCCTCCAGCGCGGTCTCGTCGAGCTCGAAACAGTCCCTGGTGGTGACCCTCACCAAGCAGGGCGACATTGTGCTCGACGGCAAAAAGCTGGACCTCAAAGGGCTCGGCGCCCACCTGTCCAAGGTGGCCAAGGACAAGCCCAAGACGCAGCTCATGATCCGCCCGGACAACGACGCCCAGGCCGGTACCCTCATCGAGATCATCAATACGGCCCGGGACTCCGGGCTGTCTAGGGTGGGCGTAGTCACGCGGGCCGCCGGGGGGCGTGGGCCAGGACCGGGGAATGTCGAGTCGTCGGGGGTCACGGGCCCCGGAAAGTAGAGCGGTGTGACGGTTTCTAAGCCCAGACGTTGGCCCTGGATCCTGGGGATCCTGTTCGTTTTGGTCGCCGGGGCGGGGGTCGCCTGGTGGCTCATCCCCACACCGAAGCCTGAGATCCGCAAGGGGACGGCCTTCAACTGTCGGACCATCGGCAAGTGCTCCGAGGACTGCGCCCGCCGCTGCCCGGCGGGGCTCAAGAAGTTCCCCTGCATGATCGAGTGCGCCAGCCGGTGCAACGCCAAGGGTTGCGAATCGGGCCGAAAACTCAACAAGGAGCTTACAGACTGCGTACAGAGCCGCTGTCTGTTGAAGTGTATCGGTGGACCCGGCCCCAAATGCCGGGGCTGCTCGCGTACCAAGTGTCGCACCCTGAGTGAGGCGTGCGTCAAACACCGTTGTGAGTAACGTTCCTAAACCCCGCGGGGTTCTGTATTACTTCTCGGCGGTGTCGTAGGTGCGGAGTGTGTTGGCGAGATCGCCGTAGACCTGGGCCAAGTCCTGGGGGCAGGGTGCGGGGCGGGCCGCGAAGACCTCCTTAATGAGCTGGGCCTCGGCGTCGCGCAGTTGCTTTTCACAGAGCCCGGCGTAGGTCTCCATCTCACGCACGGTCTCCTCCTGGTTGGTCTGGCGTTGGAGGGTCTGTCGGTACACTTCGTTCAGGTTCGTCTCCAAAACGCGGATCTGATAGTCGAGGTCCTCTAGGTCGTCCGGACCTTCGTCCTCGCGCTGATCCCGCTCCATGCTCAGATCCATGATGGCCTTGCGCAGCCGCACCTCCACCTCCTGCTCCGCGGTGTTTGGCTCGTCTAGGTTGGCGCGTTCCACGGCCAGCTCCGTCTCCACGGTGACCATTTGCTCGGCTCCCTTGCGCTGGCGAGAGTGGGTCTCGGTCAGCGGCTCCGGAGCCAAGTCAATGGAGGCCAGGCGCGCCACCAGGACCTGGGCCCGTTTCACGGCCTGGGACCAACACCAGGCTTTGTTCTCCACGGTGCCGACCCTGCCTGCGGTGCCGGGGATCAGTGTGTCGGGCTCATCCCGGTAGGTGTCGAGCTCCGTAGCGGTGGGCGGCGCGGAGTCCTGGCCGCGGGCCGCTTCAGCCGGGTCCGTGTCGCGGAGGATCGCCTCCACCTCGATGCCGGGGAGGGAGGTGTGGCGGCGTTGGGGGTGGAGTGTCCGATGCGCTTCGAAAACCTTCACCAGACCGTCCACGCTGGAGGGGCGCTGGTCCGGATCCTTGAGCAGGCAGCGGTGCACCAGGACCTCGAGCTCCACGGGCAACAGAGGCTCGCTGGGCGGGCGAAGCCGCGACAGAGGCACTGGCATCTCCAGCTGGATGGCGCGGAGCTGCTCCCCGAGGGTATCGTGCTCGATGGGGGGTCGTCCGCCCAGCAGGTCGTAGGCCATGGCTGCCAGGGAGTAGATATCCGCCCGCGCGTCCACGGGCTCGCCCCGGGCCTGCTCCGGCGCCATGTACTCGGGCGTGCCGAAGATCTCGCCCTTACCCGTGATATGCAGGGCGGTGTCGCTCTTGGCGCCCGCCATGATCTTGGCGAGGCCGAAATCCAGGATCTTGACCTGCTCATCCCCCGACAGGGTCCGGCCCAGCACCACGTTGTCCGGCTTCAGATCCCGATGCACGATCCCTTCGGCGTGGGCTGCCTGCACGGCGCTGCACACTTGAGCCATGATCGGGATCGCCCGCTCCATGGCCAGCGGCGCCGGGCGCACGGTCTCCATGAGCTGCTCCAGGGACTCGCCCGAGACGTGCTCCATCACCAGGTACAGTCGTCCCTCGGGAGTGCGGCCAAAGTCGGTGATGCGTACAATGTTCGGGTGCTCGAGGAGGCTCGCCATGCGCGCTTCCCTACGGAAGCGCTCCACGAAGCGCTGGTCGTCCTGCACGTTGTGCTGCAGTACCTTGATGGCGAATTTGCGGTCCAGCACCGCGTGCTCGGCCAGGTACACCTGCCCGGCGCCACCTTCGCCCAGCAGGTCGATGATCTTGAAGCGCCCCGCGATCTGGGTGCCGATGAGGTCTTGCTGTAGTTCCGTCATTCTGCGGTATTTGGGGGCAACCTGTGGTCAGTCACAATCAAGAGCCAGACAATACGCGTGCCTTGGTCCCCGCGCAATCCTGGGATGGGGAACGGTCTAACGAGTCTTTCGCACTTTTACCGCGGGGCCCTTGCCGGAGTCGGCCGCCTGTCTCGGCTCCTCGGGCTCGATGATGGGGATTTCGAGGATGACCACGGTGCCGGTTTCGGGGGTGGATTCCAGGGTCATGTGGCCCTTTAGGGCGGCCATGGTGCCGTAGACAACCGCCAGGCCCATGCCCGCGGAAGAGGCGAGACCCTTGGTGGTGTAGAAGGGCTCGAAGGCCCGAGCCCGGGTCTGTTCGTCCATGCCTGAGCCGGTGTCGGAGATGCTCAGTCGGACGTAGCGGCCCGGCGTCAGCTCCGGGGGACGAAGCGGGTCTGTCTCCGATAGGGTCACCAGGGAGGTCTTGAAAGAGAGCGTGCCCCGGTCGCCCATGGCGTCAACGGCGTTACTACTCAGGTTGTGCAGGACCCGCTGGAGTTGCTGTTCGGTGGCCGAAACCGGCGGTAATCCCGCGGTCAGGTCCATTGTGACGTTCACCCCTGCCGGCCATGCCGGCTCCGCGACTCGATCTTGGGGGTTCTCCGTATGTAGCAGCGCGTTGATGTCCACCGGACCCGCGGCGGGCATGTGCGTCACTCCTTGTTGGGTGAAGGCGAGCAGATCCTCCACGATGGCCCGACCCCGGTTGGCGGCCTGCATGATGCTCTGCATCTCCCGGTAGAGCGGATCCGTGGGCGAAAGCTCCTCCAGCAAGCTCGAAGAGATGAGCATGCTCACCGAGAGGATATTGTTCAGGTAGTGGGCCACGCCGCCCGAGAGGGTGGACACCGCCTCGAGTCGCTCTGCCTGCTGCTGCCGCTTCTCCAGGGCCGCCAACCGGGTAACGTCCCGCAGGAAGACCAGCAGGGTAGACTGTCGGCCGGGGTGCTCGACCAGGGCCCGGTGCAAAGACAGGATCCGGTCCCCCGAGGCGGAGGGGAGGCGGCAGTGGTCGGTGTCCGTGGCGGCTACACCGTCACCACCGCCCATGAGTTGAAGTTGCTCATCGGTCAGCTCCTCGCCTTCGGTGAGGCCGAGTATCTGGCGGGCCGGGGCGTTGATGCGCTGGAGCCGCCGCTCGGCGTCCAATACGGCGATACCGTCGGGGGAGTGGACAAAAAGGTCCGCCAGCAGCTCCTGGGCGCTGGGCTCCAGGAAGCGGTGCCGGGTGGTGGCCGTGAGTATGCCCACGCTGAACAGCGCCAAGGTGGCGGGCGTGAGCTCCGGCAGGGACGAGATGTCCATGGCCAGGGGCAGGATGATGTCGGTCACCGCGCCGACGGACACGGCGATCCCGAGGGTCACCAGCAGCGTCCGCACCAGACGTCGGCGTTTGGGATCAGTGGATTGTCGCCATTGGCCGATGAGCAGCCATGAGGCCACTATGGCGGGGGCCATGACGTTTAGCACTCCCATCACGGCGAACAGTGGGCCGTGGATCTCCTGGATGCCCGCTGGGCCGTAGGTAAAGCCTGTGTACACGGTTTTGGTAAACAGCGCCACCAGCAGGCTGACCAGAGCCATGGTCCGAAATCCCCACAAAAGGTGATCTGTCCGTCGGTTGCACAGCGCATAGATGAAATCCAGGAACAGAGCCCCCGTGGAGATCCAGAAGACGGGCTCGATGCGCAGCAGAAGCCGGGAAGTGGTCGGCTCCTGGGGGATCCGGAACAGGATGTCCATGAATGTCCATCCCGCGATGGCCAGGCTGAGCAGGAGGAAGCTGCGGTTGACCCGGGTCCGGCGCCAGTGGGCCGCGCCCAGGGCGACCACGAAGAACGCCACGAGGAAAGAGAGCACTGACACTGTCGCCGGCCAAAACATGCGTTGGAAATACAGCAAGTTTCATGCCGGGATCCTGGAGCCCAGAAAGGACGGGCCGGGACTGGACCGGGGTTGGGACACTGGCTGGAAATTCCAGGGGAATATCCAGGGGACAGCGGTCACAGTGACAAATTATGCCATCGGTGCAACTTTACACCACTGTTGGATTTTTCGACAGTGATGGGATCTTCGATAGGATCGATTATCGGATCTTCGCTGGGATCGATTGTAGGATTTGCGCCGGGTCGCGGAGGGTCGGTGGGTCTAGACCTAGTGGGTCTAGACCTATAGGTAGACTTCCATGGGACTCTTGTCGCCGCCCTTGATGGCATCGGCCTTGCCGGGAGCCTCGGACAGGACGGAGTTGCAGAAGAACTTGGCGGTCTTGACCTTGTTCCAGAAGAAGGCGGCGTTTTCGTCGTCTTCGAGGAGTCCTCGGACCTTCTTGGACCGCTTGGGATTGACCTTCTTCTCTTCACAGATGGCCGCGAACTTCTTCTGGGAGATGACCGCCTGGTCCAGCAGCTCCTTACCGATGAGCAGGTCCCCGAAGAGCATCAGGAAGGGGGTGGCGTTCAGCAGCGGGACGATGGGGTCGTTGCCGCCGGTCATCATGAAGTACATGGCCGCTTCGTTCACGGCGTCCCGGGCGATGGTGAGCTTTCCGAAGGAGTCCTTGAGCTCATCGTTGTCGCCGTTGGCCTCGATGAAGTCACCGATCTGACCCATGACGGCCATGAAGTTGGCGCCCATCTTCTGGGCCAGCTTCCGTCCTACCAGGTCCATGGCCTGGATGCCGTTGGCGCCCTCGTAGATGGAGGCGATCTTCACGTCGCGCATCATCTGCTCGATGGCGTACTCGTGGCAGTAGCCGTAGCCGCCGAGGCACTGCATGGCCCACTCGGTGACGCGGAAGCCCATGTCTGAGCAGTAGGCCTTACAGATGGGCGTCATGATGGCCACGCGGGCCTCGTACTTCTCTTTCTCTTCGTCGTTTTCGGCGGTCGCAGCCATGTCGCCGTAATAGGCCGCCTTGTACAGCATGGCGCGCATGCCCTCGGAGTAGGCTTTTTGCATCATGAGGCTGCGCCGGATGTCCGGGTGCTCGATGATGGCCACCCGGGGCGCCGTGGGATCCTTGAACCGCGAGATGTGCGGTCCCTGGAGGCGCTCCTTGGTGTAGGCAAGCGCCTGTTGGAAGGCGGCGTTGCCCGAGGCGGCCCCCTGGAGGCCCACGCCGATGCGGGCCTCGTTCATCATCTGGAACATGGCCTTCATGCCGTCGCGCTCGTTGCCCAGCAGCCAGCCCTTGCAGTTGCCGTCTTCGCCGAAGGCCATCTGGCAGGTGGGTGAGGCGTGGATGCCCATCTTGTGCTCGATGCCCGTGCACTTGACGTCGTTGAACTCGCCGATGGAGCCGTCTTCGTTGACCAGGAACTTGGGCACCAGGAAGAGGCTGATGCCCTTGGTGCCCGGGGCGTCGCCCTCGATGCGCGCCAGCACCGCGTGGATGACGTTCGGCGTCAGATCGTGGTCTCCGGAGGTGATGAAGATCTTGCTGCCCTCGATGCGGAAGGAGCCGTCGTCGTTACGGTAGGCCTTGGTCTTGGAGGCTCCCACGTCGGTGCCCGCGCCGGCCTCGGTGAGGCACATGGTGCCCGCCCAATCGCCGGTGTACATCTTCTCCACGTAGATTTGCTTGAGCTCGTCGGAGCCGAAGGACTCGATGAGGTGTCCGGCGCCCACGGTGAGCATGGGCGTGAGGGCCAGGGATGGGTTGGCGCCTACGAAGACGTCGGAGATGGCCGTCATGACGCACTCCGGCAGACCCATACCCCCGAACTCCGGTTTCATGTTCAGGCCGATGAGGCTGTTTTCCTTCATGAGGTCCCAGGCAGCCTGGGTCCCTTCGGGGACGGTCACCTTACCGTCGTCCCACTTGACCCCGATCTTGTCGCCCTCGGTGGACAGCGGGAAGAACACGTCCGTGGCGAATTTGACGGACTCCTCGAGGATGGCCACCATGTCCTCGGGATCGAAATCCTCGAAGGCTTCCCGCTTGAGGAGGCCGTCGATTCCGATCTGGTCCATTAGCACGAATTGGATGTCACGCATGTCTACCAGATAGTCTGCCACGGTATTATCTCCTTCGATTCGGGGGTTACTCTTTTGAGTTGGTTTTTGGTTACTTTTGGATAACGGGTCTAGTTGTGAGTGTTGACTAACTAATGTTTATTATGGCCTAGGTCCCGGCCCCTTGTCGAGGGTTTTTTCAATGCGTTGCGTCATAATGCCGGCGGTCGCGCCTTCTGTGTGAAATGTTTGCTGAAAACACCTTGTTTTCCGGCTCGTGCGGAGGTATTTATCGACCATTGCGTGGATAGAGATCCGCACACCGGGACGATCAACATAGGAGAACGAGACATGAACAGGATGTGGGTATCTGTGGGCTTTGGCGGGATCCTTTGCATGGCCCTTAGCCTGATGTTTTTAGGTGGTTGCGGCGACGACGACGGCGTTGATCAGAAGCCATTTTTCGAGGCGCTGCCGGCGCCGGTGCACCTCTCCCATCGCGGGGGCGCCGGGATCTACCCAGAGTCTACGCTCTACGCGTTTGACATGGCCGTGAACACCGACCACACGGACGTGCTCGAGATCGATCTGGTGCTGTCTGCTGACGGACACATGATCGTGACCCACGACCTCGAGGTGGACCACACCACCGACGGCTCCGGGCTCGTCAACGACATGACCTTGGCCGAGCTCAAGACGTTGGATGCGGCGTATTGGTTCGATCCAGACGGCGATCAGAGCTACCCCGAGCGCGGGCAGGGCCACACCATGCCCACCCTGGACGAGACCTTCGAGGCCTTCCCAACCACGTACTACAATCTGGAGATCAAGGACGCCGATAGCGAATACGAGGCGGATCTCTACGCGCTGGTACAGCAGTACAACCTGGAAGACCGGGTGCTCTGGGGATCGGCCAACAGCGACAGCTCGGAGCGGCTCCGCGCCCTCGCGCCGCACATTGCCATGTACTACCACACCGCGGCGGCCACCTGCTTTGTGACCCAGGTGGCCCTTGAGGGCGATCCCGCCACGGACTGCACCGATCATTACGACGCCCTGAACCTGCCCGGCGGCGGCATCACGGTGGAGCTGGTGGAGGCGGCCCATTCCCTGGGCATCGCCGTCTACGCCTGGACCATCGACGCCCCCGACGAAATGGAGCTCCTGTTCGGCTACGGCGTAGACGGCATCATCACCGACCGCCCCGACCTCCTCCGCCAGGTCATCGACGCCATGTAGACGCTCCCGTGGCTGTGGGAGGAACATGCGAATATCGTAAATACCCTCAAACGCGGGCCAGTCCCAACAATGACAACAATCAGCAGGCTCGGAATGAAACTACGCCAGGCTCTGTGGACCTGCGGCCTTTTGACGATTGTTCGGCTCAGTTTTACTACTTGTGGGTAGCCTCAGCGTCTGAATCGACGCCAGGACTCTCTTCCGTGCCGCTCTCGTAAGAATCGCAGTTCCTTGAGCGTGTTGTGGAACGACTCCGCCCGAAGGACCCGCTCGACGGGCTGGTGAACATCGGGGTGGACGGGTCGGAGCAAGTTGCTCCGCGCAGGCAAAATTGGGACACAACTCAGGGGTTGAGCTATCAACAGGCGAGTTACGTCCCATATAGGGACCGAACTCAGGGGTTGAGCTATCAACCAGCGAGTTGTGTCCCATATAGGGACCGAACTCAAGGGTTGAGCTATCAACCAGCGAGTTGTGTCCCATATAGAGACCGAACTCATGGGTTGAGCTGCCAACCGGCGAGTTATGTCCCATATAGGGACCAAATTTACGAGCCGGTGGAAGGCTGATGGAAACTGCCGGTCCGGTGGACAAGTCCTTGTCCGCTGCCGCGGTTGGCCGTGGACAGCTGGCACTGCCCGCGCCAGCCTCCGGCTGTTACGTGCAGCGCTGATCACCTGACCACCGCCAAACGGACATGCCCACCTCCCCTTGGACAACCGCCAAGAACGGTTGACCACAGTTTTCACAGCCTCTACGAAAACAATTCCATTGTTTCTGAACAGAAGAGGAGATTGGAGCACCGGAATCTACCCACTTTAAGTGAATGAGCCACACCCCCAATAGGACAATCGGCGCCGTAAATTAGACGCACCGGCCCAGTGTCCTAGCTGAAATCCTCATTGACGATTCTCCGCACTTGCCGCGGTGCTTGCTCATCGAACGCTTTTGAAAAAAAGGATTCCGAAGGCCAACCATCTAGTTCCTTCAGGGCTGCAAGGTAGGATACGATCATGTCAGTATTTGAAATGTCTATAGTCTCAAGCTTGCTTACAATCAGCGGTACAAGCTCAGTGGCCTCTCGAAGAATAAGGGCTTTTACTGCGAGTAATGCATACTCGCTATCATCACGAATCATATCCATTAGAAAAGAAGGATCGCCATGCACCCCTAATTTCTCCAGTGCTAAAGCAGATAGCTCACGGGCTTCAGAAGACTTGGATGTATTCAAGACCTTCTTGAGATCGTTAACACACGCCGTGCCGATACCAACCATTCTCTCAGCAAGTAAGAAC
>JAOZUO010000193.1 GCA_029938605.1 Deltaproteobacteria bacterium
CGAGTACCGGTGGCGGTGATCCGCGACGACCGACAGGAGCCGTTTGTGGCGCTCCTGCTGGATGACTTCCTCGACCTGGTGGGTGAGTGGTGGCACGGGCGGTCGAAATAACCCGATGGAGGACAGATGAGCACCGAGAGAAACAAAGCATCGAAGACGACCAGGGACAACGAGCCTGGGGACCTGACCGCGCCGGACGTGCGGATCGGGATCGTCGCCGCACCGTTCACCTGCTTGCTCGCCGTGCTGCAGCGCGTGCTGGACACGCGGCTGCTGTGGCACACCTGGATCAGCTATCCGGATGAGGTCTGGGGTGGGCGCTGGCTGGTGAACGCCGACGCGCATGGTGTCCGTGTACTTCCGCGGTCGGCCATGCCGCTGCTGGGCGACCCGCACGTTGAGTACCGGTGCAAGTTCGACATCACCGAGGCAATGAGCCGTTGTCGCGACTTCGTGGGTCGGCCCTATGACTACCTGTCGCTGCTGGTGGGCCATCCGGTCAAGCTGCTGGCGTACTACCTGACCGGCGTCGAGGTCCTCAACCCGGTGCGGGACGCCAGCCGGTTCACGTGCAGCGAGTTCGTGGCGACGGTGCTCAAGGCGGCTGAACTGCCGGGCACCGAGGGCATGGATCCCGAGTCGGAGACGCCGGCCTCGCTGGAGCGCTACATGGACGGTCACCCGGAGCTGTTCGAGCGGGTCGCGTCGAGCTGATGGATCCGCGCGTCGGCTGCTGCCATTTTCCCCCCGAGCCTCCGCATCGATGGCGCGGTCCAGGAAGTGAGCGTTCACCGCCTGGCGGGGTCGGCCTGGGGCGGCTCCGGGATGGCCGGGACCCACAGCAAAGTGGCTATTGACCAAGGGGTGCACATGGGGTGACCGGGTTTGGGTGTTGGAAGGGCGCGGGGTTGCGGAGTTGGGCGGGTGGCGATTGTGGCGCGTACGACGGTCTCGGATGGCCGCTTTCCTACCCCAAGGGAGGGGGGGCGGTCGATATTTCGGATCGAAAACGTCCACTTAGCCCTATTCCTGGTGCCCCTTTGGACTGAGGCAGTTCTCGGAAATTGAACAGGGTGCACTGGATAAATGAGCACCGTTGAACATCCCCCGGGGGAACGCCTGAAGTGGCCGATGTTCAATTTCGAGCGCAAGTAGGAGAAACGCGAGATGAGAGACCAACCAGGGCGGCCGACGAAGAGTGATGGCCCCGCGTTTCCCCATGATGAGACGGACAACCTGCTGGTGCATGGGGAGGTGGTGGAGACCGAGAGCGATGACGGCACTCGCGTACGCTACCCGAGCTACCGTGAGCTGGCCGAGCGGTTCGGGGTAGCCCACAGCCTGATCGCCAAGTTCTCCAAGGAGCACAACTGCCTGGCCCGACGCAGGCAGGCCGACAAACGGGTCAAGGAGATGGCGGACACGAAGCTGATCGAACTCCGCGCCGATAGTCTCGCGCTGACCCGGGACGACGCGGTGCGAGTCATCGACAGATACCTGGCGCAGTTCGAGGGCGCCCTCCAGGAGGGCCGCGTGCGCTGCGACAACCCCTCGGACTTCAACCTGATGGTCCGCCTCAAGTCCTTCGTCATGGGCGACGCGGACTCGCGCCACGAGATGCTGGGCGGCATCACCCTGGAGGACATCCAGCAGCGGCACGCGCAGCTGCTCAAGACCTGGGAGGAGGCCACCCCCGAGATGTGCGGCCTGGCCATGCCCCCGCTGCCGGCCAGCATGGCGGCGGATGGGGATGACGGGGAGGACAACGACGACGCGGGGGATGCCGGAGACGAGGGCGGCGGGGACGAGGGCGACGACGGGGACGAGGGCGACGGGAGCGGCGGCGGCTCCACTCCTCCGGTGCAGTAAGCGGGACGTGCAGCTCACCGGCGGATCAGCACGGCAGGTCCTGGACGGACACCAGCAGGTCCTCGATGGACGGGTGGGTGTAGCGCTGGGTTGTGGCCACCGACCGGTGCCGGGCGAACCGCTGGGTGAGCCGCAGGTCCTTGCTCTGCCGGTAGTGGTTCGTGCAGGCCGTATGTCTCAGCGAATGGAAGGTGAAGCGGCGCTCGAACCCGGCCCGCTCCTGCCACCGGGCAAACAGGGTCCGCATCTGCCGGGTGGAGATCCGGTTGCCCTTGCGGCTGACGAAGAGCGGCGACTCTGGCGCGAGGGTCCTGCCGTGTCGCTCCAGCCAACCGAGGTAGTGCCGGATCTTGGCCCGCAGGGTCTCGCCGAACACGACCTGCTGGAGCTCGCGGTCGTCGTTGGACCGCTTGAAGACCCGGAGGCGGACCTGGCGTCGTACCCGGCCCTGCTCGTCGGTGACGTCACCGACGTCGAGGGCGGCGATCTCGTGCTCCCGGAGTCCGGTACCCAGGGCGATCGCCAGGATCACGTGGTCGCGGAACCCGGCGCGGTGGTCGCCGGTGACCTGAAGCAGGCGGGCCTGCTCATCCCGGTTCAAGGTCCGTGGCGGCGTAGGGATCCGGTCCAAATAGCGACTCATGATGTCCTCCTGGCCTGTGTAGCGGCCAGGTCACATGCACGCTCTTGTCCTCTGACAAATCAAGCAGATAAGACACCTCGCACATGACCTCTGCCATCGTGAAGCGCACGGAGTCCGATCTCGCTGGAGCCCTCGCCGGCGAGGCGCAGTTCATCTCGTCCGTGTGCCGGCTCGACGAAGAGCCCATCCGGCTCGAGTCCTTCCAGGTCGCCTTCCTCAACAACCGGTCCCGGTTCCGCTGGGTGAACAAGAGCCGCCAGGTGGGCTTCTCCCTGGTGATGGCCCTCGAGGCCCTGGCCCGCTGCCACCTGCGCGAAGGGCACACCTCGGTGTTCGTCTCCTTCAGCCTGGACGAGGCCAAGGAGCGGATCCTCCTCGCCCGACAGGTCTTCGACGACATGCCCGCGTCCTTCCAGAAACGGCTCGTGGTGGACTCCAAGACCGAGCTCACCTTCGAGTCCAACGGTCCACGAAAGCGGATCTCGCGGATCCTATCGGTGCCGTCCAAGGCCCCCCGCGGCAAGAAGGGAGACATCGCCCTCGATGAGCTGGCCCACATGATCAACGACCGCGAGGTCTACCGGGGCTCCACCGCCCTGATCCTCCGCTCCCGCGGCCAGCTCACCGGCTGCTCCACGCCCCTCGGCCGACGCGGCATCTTCTGGGAGATCGACTCCGAGTCGATGCGTCGGTACCCCCACCACTCCAGGCAGGTGGTCCCCTGGTGGCTCTCCCGATTCTTCTGCCGCGACGTACCCCGCGCCGCCCGCGACGCGCCGTCCATGACCACCGCCAACCGCGTCGCCGCCTTCGGCCAACAGACCCTCGTAGAGCAGTTCGACTCCCTCCCCCTCGACGACTTCCAGCAGGAGCTCGAAGCGACCTTCGTGGACGAGTCGTACTCGTACTACCCCTACGAGCTCATCCTCCCCTGCACCAGCGACGACCTGGTGCTACATCCCGACTTCGCCTCACTCCCCCACCCCACCGGCCGCCTGGTCGCCGGCTTCGATGTGGGCCGCGTCCGAGACCACTCCGAGCTCGCCGTCTTCGAGCAGCAGGGCGAGCGCTACGTGTGCCGCCTGCTCCGCCGCTACGAGCAGGTCCCCTTCGCCGACCAGGAGGCCGACCTACGCCAGCTCCTCGACCGCGTCCCCCTAGCCCGCCTCTCCATCGACCGCAGCGGCATAGGCATGCACCTGACCGAGAACCTGACCAGGGACTACCCCCAGGTCCAAGCCGAGGTCTTCACCAACGACTCCAAAGAGCGCTGGGCCACCGACTTCAAGATCCTCCTCCAACGCCGCGACGTCGCCCTCCCCCGCGACCGCGACCTCGTAGGCCAGATCCACTCCATCAAACGCCGCGTCCTCCCCTCCGGCAAAGTAGCCTTCGACGCCGAACGCACCCACCGCGCCGGCCACGCCGACCGCTTCTGGGCCATCGCCCTGGCGTGTCAGAAAGAGCGGGGACCGGCATCGGGGAGCGGAACGAAGATAGGCGTGCGAGTCCTTGGATGAGGTTGAGTGGCAGCGTGCACTATCAGCCAGTGCAATAGCATGGGTGCAACTGTCTCACCTTGACCTTGTATACATAGCCGTGGATAATCGTTGGGTTAGGGCATGCTATACGATGAGCGAATCTGCGAGCAGGGAACCCACCCTTCTGCTTCCTCTACATCATCTGAATGGTGATAGGCATCCTGGTGTGAGCCGTGGAATTGCCGCTTGCTACCTCGAAGCAGCCAGAGTCTGCCTCGGTCGACATCATAGCTCGCCAGAAGAGTTCTCGCTTAGCGATGATGACCACACTGTCAGCGTACGCGTCGAGTGGCTGGTTCCCGACGACAGGTTAGTCGGAGCGTGGGCGAACGAAATCGATGCGACTGAGGCCGGCGCTTGTGCGTGCTCAATCGCAGCTGTCGATCTCAGCGAGGGAATGGTGACCGTCCGTCGAGCTGAGACTGGGACCGGCGCCGACTACTATGTAGCCCCTCTAGGTGAGTCTCTAGACGACCTTGAGAACTGCTTCAGACTGGAGGTTTCGGGAACCGATCGTGGAAACATAAAGGACGTCGATCGGAGGCTGCGACAAAAGGTGGCTCAGGCTGCGAGAGGTGCGTCAAATCTTCCAGCCCTCGCATGCGTCGTCGGTTTCCAGTGTCGCGTAATCAGGCTGCGCTATGTGGAGCAAAAGCTGTGACCTGGGCTCAATTCCACTCGAAAAGCGAGCAGCTTGCAGCGGAAGCAGAAGGTGCTTTACGCCAGGGTGACGTGGATTCCGCTCGCGAGCTCTACCGGGCAGCAGCGGAAGCGGAGGGACAGGCCCTTGCTGCGTTGAGCACGGACAAGCCGAGAACGCTAGGGATCACCGCTGTGAGTGCAAGCGCCCTTTGGTACAAAGGCGGTGAGCTGAAGGAAGCGGAATCAACAATTCTGCACGCACTCACGAATGCATCTCTGCCAGCATTTGCAGCCGAGCAGCTTAAGGACCTCCTCCAGCGAGTCTGGGATGATCAGGCTCAGAAATCGTCTGGTGTGGAGTTCCTACCTCACGACGTTCTAGTGTCAGTCAAGGGCGGTGAAATTGTTCGCGGGGGTGCTCCTCTCGACACAGTGGTTGAGACGGTTAAGGGCATTCAGACCTTCTTCTATCGCACCGCGGAAATGCTGATGCAGCGGCCATACCGTACGCGTGGTCCGGCAGCGGAGGACATTCAGCACATGTGTCGGCCCTGGTTGCTTCAAACGCAACCAGGGAGCTACCAGTTCGCGGTTAGAATTCAACGTCCGGCGCAAACGGAGATGTTCACGGAGCCGGCGCCAGAGATCGAAGAGATAGCATCACGGTTCATCGCCCTTCTCCGCGCATCGGCTGAAGATCCAGAGGGCGCGCTGCCAGCGCTGGCGACTGATCCCGAGTACCGGCCAACATTTGTCGAGCTTGCGAGAAATTTGGCGCCTACTGGCAAATCTCACGAGCGTATCGAGGTGCGGTCTGTTGATGGTCTGCACGAGAATGTGGTCGTTCTTGAGCCAGAGACGCGCAAGAAGATGACTAAGTCTCTGCGGAAGCTCAAGCCCAAGAAAAGCGATGACACCACTGCGACCGAAAAAACCCTCAGCGGAGTTCTCAGGGGGGTCCATCTGGACAAAGACTGGCTCGACGTTCTGCTGGGTGAGGGCGAAATCGCGAGAGTTAAAGCCATCAGCGATCTCGTGGATGATGTTATCGGCCCCATGGTAAATAATCGAGTACGAGTAGACGTCGTTGAACGAAAGCCCGGCGCCTACGAATACCGTGACATCCAGCTGGATGACTGATTTCTACAGAGAACGACGATACAGCTCTCACACGGCGTTTTCTGCCTCCCCAACCTCCTGTCTTCCTCCGGTTCGTGTCCCCGTTTCGCGACCCCAGGGCTATGCCTCTACAGAGACGTCGAGAACTTTCCCGGTACTCGGGCGTCATAGATTTCGATGCGCTATGAACTTGACAGAGGCCGATTCGACAGCCATATAGACGAACAATAACCGGAGCCGTGAAATGACTTCCCTGAGGCAAAAACATATATCCCACCAGAGCGTGAGTCCCTTACGGGGGATCATTCGCTGTTGGGACTCGTTTTCGTTCGGGCTAGTCGTGCCGATGTCACCTTTGGCTAATGGCATCTATACAGCCCGACCCGAGACGAATCTTGGCGAAGGAGCTACACCAGGCGGCTAGGGATTCTCAGAGAATCCAATCAAGGCAACGAGGCCGCCCGGTGATTCACCCGGCGGCCTTTTTCGTTTTAGCGCTGTCCCGCGAGTTCGGGGTCGGGCGCGAGACCACTCGGTGCTTGACGACTCCAGCCGTTGAGCGCCGGTCCACGGAAATAGGCTGACGCAGACTGCGCCCCCGAGGGGAGGCGCGATCCACGACGAGCGTCGAAATGAACGCCCTTTACGGGGTGCACCGGTGAGGTGCGCCTGGTGGGGGACGAGGAGATACATGCGCCCGCAATCCAGGGCGCGACATGTGGGTCGGTGGCCGAACGGTGATGGCACCCGGCTGTAAACCGGGCGGGCTTATGCCCCTTGGAGGTTCGATTCCTTCCCGGCCCACGAGGAGAGACGACATGCGACCGATGACGACGAGACTGAAACGCAGGAGAGAGCAGTATCCGTGCTCCTCCGTGGCGTAACTGGCAGCGCACTCGGCTTTTAACCGAGGTGGTGAGGGTTCGACTCCCTCCGGAGGGAACACGCGTTCGAGGTGTTAGTGGCAGCATCCCTGGCTCTTAACCAGGCGGGTGAGGGTTCGAGTCCCTCCGAACGCATTGAGAACAAGTGAGTGGTCATCCGGGATGGTCCATCAGGTAGGACGGCGGTCTCTGAAGCCGCAGTACGGGGTTCGAGTCCCTGTCCCGGAATCGTAGCGAGAGCAAATTCGCGGTTGGAGAAGACAGGATGTGAGGCGTGGAGCGAGCGTCCAACCGCTGTGTGCAATGCGCAACGATAGTGCCGGTTCTGACTGGCGTTACAGAAGCACGCGGCCATCGGGTCGCACAGATGAACCCAGATCTTTGACAACCGAATAGTAGGTCATGGTCCAAACATGGCCCGGGAACCCACCGACTGTCGTCGGGCGCCACAGCGAGATGTCGTTCGCGCAGGAGAGGTACGTCCTCTCTGCCTTCGCCGGCTCGTAGCTCAACGGTAGAGCAGGCGCCTTATAAGCGTCAGACGATGGGTTCGATTCCCACCGGGCCGATTTGGGGTGGTTGCCAACGTGGTCAAGGCACCGGATTGAAGATCCGGATATGGAGGTTCGATTCCTCCCCACCCCATCGGGCGTCATTCAATTGGCAGGATGGCGGGCTTTGACTCCGCTCATGGGGGTTCGAGTCCCTCCGCCCGAATCTCGTGGTGTAGCTCAGTCTGGAAGAGCGGGGCCCTTGGAAGGCTCAGGTCGCAGGTTCAACTCCTGCCACCGCGACAATGCTTCGGTAGCTCAGTTGGTAGAGCGGCTGGCTGTTAACCAGCGTCTGTTGTGGGTTCGATCCCCACCCGGAGCGCAAGTGTAGGTCCTGTAGCGTAATGGTAGCGCACGCGCCCGATAAGCGCGGTGTGAGGGTTCGAGTCCCTCCGGGACCAAAGCGGACCGAAGGCGCTGGGTTACCAGACTCGTAAACTGACACACCCCAGGGCTACATCTCGTTCGCCTAATGGTGTCTGTGGTGAAGTGGACAACACACGGGGCTGTGAACCCTGGATCGCGGGTTCGATTCCCGCCAGACACCCTCGTTCGTAGAAACGACCTACCAGGTTGACGCTGGGTCGTTCTGTAAGCGCGACCGTTGGAGCAGCGTCAGCAGCCGGCGCAATGCCGGCACAAGGGCCTGTAGCTCACCAGGGCAGAGTGCCGCTTTCGCAGTGCGGAGGTAGCCGGTTCGAGTCCGGCCAGGTCCACAACACGCGGTCGATTGGAGTCACGAAATTCGATGGACCGAAGGTGGTGGGTTATCACACCAACCGAGAACTGAAGCCCAGACGGCAGGGCAGCTGAACACAGTTCAGCCGATCCGTTCGCGGATCTGAGGGTTCGACTCCCTCCAGTAATACCCACCGCCACAACTTGTTCATCATTTCTACAACGGAGGGTACCGGGGAATGGTCCCCAACCCGGCTCGAACCCGGGGGCAGCTTGACGGCTGGGAGTTCGATTCTTCTACCCTCCTCTTTTCGAAATCACACTAAGGGGTCGAGAGCTACTGGGGTGGCTACCTGACTGTCTATCAGGCGTAGGAGGGTTCGATCCCCTTCGGCCCCGTCACCTGGAGGGTGAGCTGCAAGGCGCACAACTTGGTTGCTAACCAGGGAGGGTCATCGAGGCCCGCCGGGTTCGATCCCCGGGCTCTCCGTAGACACCCATCGGGAGGGGGTCTTCGCGGGCGTGATGTTTAACGGCAGCATGTCAGCCTTCCAAGCTGAACGTACCGATTCAAATCCGGTCGTCCGCTCTTTACCGCAGGCGTGATGTTCAACGGTAGCATCCCAGTGTGCCACGCTGGTCGTACCGGTTCGAATCCGGTCGTCTGCTCTCCCGACACGATGGACCGAAAGAGGTCGGTTATCTTTGGTTGATACCCGGCCATGTGCCGGGCCCGGTTCAAATCCGGAAGCCCGACCTCATCCACTTGTCCATCACTTTGGCCACGTCGCCCAATTGGCAGAGGCGCCTGACTCAGACTCAGGAGGTTGGCGGTTCGACTCCGCCCGTGGCCACTCCAGCTTTTCCGATTCTTGCTTTTCCCGATTTCTAACTGTCGGCGGACCGATGTGCCGGGCTCGCGAAGGCGAGCAATCTGGTGCGATCCCTGTTCGCTGGTGCTGTTCGCGATTGTGCGTGGCAGACACTATCGGTCCGTCGACCTTCAGCCCCATGGAGGTCTGACATGTTCAATTTCCATAAGTACTTCGGTAAGAAGAAGACCGTCCAGACCTGTCCAATGCCGTGCGCGAACCAGGTTCAGATGCGTTCGGGTGGATTCGGTTGGGAGGTCGACGACTGGGTGAAGCTCGACCGGTTCCTGGTCCTGGGATCCGAGGGCGGTACCTTCTACGTGGGCGAGCAGGAGCTGACGATCCAGTCGGCTCAGGCTGTGCTGCGGTGCATCCAGGCCGACGGCGCGCGGGTCGTGCAGCGTATCGTGGAGATCTCGCAGGCCGGCCGGGCGCCGAAGAACGACTCGGCGCTCTTCGCGCTGGCGATGTGCGCGAAGCTCGGTGATGAGACCACGCGGGCGGCCGCCTACAAGGCGCTGCCCAACGTGGCTCGGATCGGAACGCACCTGTTCCACTTCGTCGAGTACTGCAAGGCCTTCGGCGGTCTCGGCGGAAACGGCTTCAAGCGGGCCCTGGGACGCTGGTACACCGACAAGGACGCCGCACGGCTCGCGTTGCAGGCGGTAAAGTACCAGCAGCGGGATGGCTGGTCCCACCGGGACCTGCTGCGGCTGTCGCACGCCAAGGCTCCATCGGCTGAGCACCAGGCGATCTTCCAGTGGATCGTCAAGGGCTGGCCACAGGACGCCGAGCCGGCCACCGACGGCGCGGAGAAGCTACGGCTGATCCACGCCTTCGAGTTGGCGAAGCGTACCGAGAAGCCGGCCGAGATGGCGCGGCTGGTGGCAGACCACCGGCTGCCTCACGAGGCGGTGCCGAACCGCTTCAAGCAGCACCGTGAGGTGTGGGAGGCGCTCCTGCCCTCCATGCCTCCAGGCGCCCTGCTGCGGAACCTCAACAAGCTCACCGCGCTCGGTCTGCTGAACAACATGTCGGCAGCCACCGGTCGGGTACGTGAGGTCCTCGGCGACGCCCGGGCCCTGGAGCGGGCGCGGGTGCACCCGATGACGGTGCTCCTGGCACTCAAGACGTACAAGGCGGGTCGTGGCTTCCGCGGCAAGCTGACCTGGAAGCCAGTGGGACGGATCGTCGACTCGCTCGACGAGGCGTTCTACCTGTCCTTCCGGACGGTGAAGCCTACCGGACAGCGGCTCTGCCTGGCCCTGGACGTCTCGGGCTCCATGAGCTCGCCAGTCTCGAGCACGAAGTTCCTGTCGTGCAAGGAGGCCGCGGGCGCCCTGGCGCTGATCACCGCGAACGTCGAACCGTCTTACGAGATGGTTGCGTTCACCTCGGGCGGCCGGGGTTGCGTGACCTTCGGCACGGCCTACGGCTGGGCGGCGGGCGTCAGCACGGTCTCCATCACCCCGCGCATGCGGCTGGACTCGGTCATCCGTAAGCTCGAGAAGCTCCCCATGGGCGGCACGGACTGCGCGCTGCCCATGCGGTGGGCGGCCAAGACCCGGACGCCGGTGGATTGCTTCGTGATCTACACGGACAACGAGTCCTGGGCCGGTGACGTTCACGTCGACCAGGCGCTGAACGACTACCGGCAGCGGATGGGCATCAACGCCAAGCTGGTGTCCGTCGCGCTCTCGGGCGACCGGTTCTCGGTGGCCAACCCGGACGACGCGGGCCAGCTGGACGTGGTCGGATTCGACACGGCGACGCCGAACGTCATCTCCGACTTCATCACCGGCTGAGTCGTATTTCTTTCAACCCCTAACCCACGCAGGAGCGTTGGGACCGGGCCGAGGCGCCCGCCCCGGCCTGCCCCGACGCCCCTGCCTATCAGGCCCAGTCGTCCAGTGGCAAAGACACCGGACCCTCAATCCGGTTACGCGGGTTCGATCCCCGCCTGGGTCATTTTCGCCTACGAGGCTCTATAGGAAGGGCGCCGGTTTCGTACTCCGGAGGCAGCTGGTTCGACTCCAGTCGTAGGCTCTCGAGGGACCGATGATGATGGGTTACCGGACTACTACTCCCGAGGTCACAGGTTCGATTCCTGTCCGCCGTATTTCTGCGGCGGTAGCTCAGTGGCAGAGCGCGTACACGCCCAACTTCACACCTTGTTCCTCATGTCCCAGTCGTCCAGTGGATAGGATGCCGGGCTTTCAATCCGGCGACGTGGGTTCAATTCCCGCCTGGGGCGTCTGCCCATGTAGCTCAGCTGGAAGAGCACCGCCCTGGTATGGCGGAGGCCATCGGTTCAACCCCGATCATGGGCTCTCGTAGATTCTCGTAGGGGACGCTCTGGGAAAGCGGGCCGGTCTCCAAAACCAGCCGTCGGCGGAGTTCGATTCTCCGGTCCCCTGTATTGGTACCGTAGCCAAGTGGCCAGGCGACGGACTGCAACCCCGTAGACCCCGGTTCGACTCCGGGCGGTACCTCTCGCCAGCATTTTTGCCTCGGTGGCCGAAAGGATGAGGCACCGGTCTTCTAAACCGGCACATGCGGGTTCAAGTCCTGCCCGGGGCATCACAACACACCACTCAACCCGTCGCCATCGTCCAACGGAAAGGACACAAGTCTCCGAAACTTGAGATCGAGGTTCAAGTCCTCGTGGCGGCATTTCAGGCCGATTGACGCAGTTGGAAGCGTGCCTGTCTTACAAACAGGAGGTCGCTGGTTCGACCCCAGCATCGGCCATTCCCGGCTCCGTAGCGTAATGGATAACGCGCTGGTCTACGAAACCAGTATGTGAAGGTTCGATTCCTTCCGGGGCCTCTTGAGCGATTCGCGGATGTGGCCGAAAAGGGCAGGCGCCGGAAAACCAAGTGAATGACCGGTTCCCATCCGGGAGTCAGGGGCGAGGACGGAGGGTCAATAGCCGCATCGTGGTGTTCCCCGAAGGAGTCGCGGTCGACAGGCTTCAGATGCACCGAAACAGCCAATAAGGGCCGAGTAGGGAAGCGTGAGTCCTGAAAGTCGGCGTCCTGACCATGCGGGTTCGAGTCCCGTCATCCGCAATCTGCCGGGGTGGTGGAAATAGGAAGACACGCCGGATCGAGAGTCCGGTGCCCCCCAAAGGCGTGCAGGTTCAAGTCCTGTCCCCGGCACTCAAACTATCACTGCAGCGGGAAGGTCTGGTGATCTTCGCGGTCTCATAAACCGCAGCAAGTCGGTTCGATTCCGGCCGCTGCTATCGGTGAAAGCCGACAGCGCTCGCAACGGGGAGGTCTTGGCGATCTCAGCGGTCTCATAAACCGCGCAAGCCGGTTCGATGCCGGCCGTTGCGACTCGGATTCACACACGTGGCCGTGTGGCGGAACTGGCAGACGCACTGGGCTTAAACCCCGGCGCCGGAAGGCGTGCGAGTTCGACCCTCGCCACGGCCATCTTCTCGGGAGGTAGCGCAGTCTGGAAGCGCGCCTGGATGGGATCCAGGAAGTCGTGGGTTCAAATCCCGCTCTCCCGACTCACTGAACTGCTCCAGCCCAACTCTGGCCATGTGGTGGAACTGGCAGACACGGTCGGCTCAAACCCGGCTGCCGCAAGGCGTGAGGGTTCAACTCCCTCCTTGGCCATCGAAGGACCATTGACCCGCTATTCGGCGATGAGGCGAAGACATGACCTGGCCTTTGTGACCGAGAACGAAAGGAACTGACCGATGCGTACGCTCGTACTGGACGTGGGATACCAGCCCATCAACACCGTGCCCTTCACCCGGGCCCTGACCTACATCGCCAAGGGCAAGGTCGAGGTGCTCGAGGAGTACGAGCAGCCCATCCACCCGGACTGGCAGGCCCCGGCCGTGGTGCGCCTGACCCACTGGATCCAGCCGTTCAAGGCCCGGGTCAAGTTCTCCCGGCAGAACGTGCTGGCTCGGGACCGTTGGCGTTGTCAGTACTGCGGTGAGCGCATGCCCACCCGCGAGCTGACCTTCGACCACGTGGTGCCCCGCGCCCAGGGCGGCAAGACCCTGTGGGAGAACATCGTCATGGCCTGCGTGCCGTGCAACGCCCACAAGGCCGACCGCACGCCCGACCAGGCGCGCATGAAGCTGCGCAAGCAACCCACGCGCCCACCCTGGCTGCCAATCTTCAACATGGCCCTGCAGCAGGTCGTGTCCATCCCCCCAGAGTGGAGGGACTACTGGACCACCGAGCTGCTGCCGTAGGAGTTGTCCCGGGCCCGGCCCGACACTGAGTCGCCGAGCCGGGTCCGGGATATACTGCTGAGCCAATGAGTGGAAGCGGAACAGGAAGAGGAAGAGGAAGATGATCAAGATCGACGGATCCATGGGCGAGGGAGGGGGACAGATCCTCCGGACGTCGCTGGCGTTGTCGCTTGTGACGGGTGAACCCGTGCGTCTGAGCGGGATCCGCGCTGGACGACGCAAGCCCGGTCTCAGGCTGCAGCACCTCACCTGCGTGCAGGCGGCCACAGAGATCGGCGACGCGTCGGTCCAGGGTGACACCCTCGGCTCGCAGGAGCTCACCTTCCGTCCGCGGCGGGTGAGCCCGGGCAGCTACACCTTCGCGGTGGGCTCGGCGGGCAGCGCCACGCTGGTGTTCCAGACGGTGCTGCCAGCGCTGCTCCTGGCCGAGGAGCCGTCCAGGCTGGTGCTCAAAGGAGGGACCCACAACCCCATGGCGCCGCCCTACGATTTTCTGGAGGCGTCTTTTCTGCCGCTCGTGAGCCGCATGGGTCCGCGGGTGGAGGTTGAGCTGACGCGTCCGGGGTTCTACCCGGCGGGCGGTGGCCGCTTCGAGGCGCACGTAAAGCCGACCGCGAGCCGGACCCTTGAGCCCCTCGAGCTCTTCGACCGCGGCCCACTCGTGGCCCGCTCAGCGCGGGCCCTTGTGTCACGGCTGCCCAGCTCCATCGGTCAACGAGAGCTCGACCGCGTCGCGGACCGGCTGGATTGGAGCACCGAGGAGCTCAGCGTGGAGATGACGCCAAAGCCCCGCGGTCCAGGCAACGCGCTCATCTGCACCCTGGAGTTCGAGCAGGTGACTGCGGTGTTCAGCGGCTTCGGCGAGCGCGGCGTCTCGGCCGAGAAAGTGGCCGATGGCACCATCGCGCGACTTCAACGCTACCTGGCCCTCTCGGCGCCGGTGTGCCGTCACCTGGCAGACCAGCTCCTGATCCCGCTGGCGCTGGCGGGCGGTGGCGTGTTCCGGACGCAGGCGCTGTCGCGCCACACGACCACGAACATCGAGGTCATCAAGCGATTCCTGGACGTTGAGATCACGGTCCAGGAGAGTGAAACGGACGACGTGGAAGTGCGGGTCACGGCGCCATAGCTACTGCCCGCCGCTTCCACCATTATTGCAGAGTACGGAGAATCACAATGCGACCTAACGAGCTCATCAAGCTGGGCGTCCCCCGGGGGGAGCCACTGCAGCAGGTCCTCGCGGCCATGTCGGCCCTGGCCTCCGCCGGGGTCACCGGTGGTGATCTGCGCAGCGTCATTGAGCAACTCGTCGCCGACCCCACCACGTTGCTGGATCATCCACAGCTCGGCCGGGCCGCGGAGGCGCTGGTGGATGTGCCAGTGTACCGCGAGCGCGACCAGCCCGCGCCCTGGCGAATGTGGGGCGAGGATATCGAGCCCAGCGCCATCGCGCAGCTTGAGGACGCGTGCTCCCTGCCGGTGGCCGTGGCCGGAGCGCTGATGCCTGACGGCCACCAGGGCTACGGCCTGCCCATCGGCGGCGTGCTCGCCACCCGGGGCGCGGTGATCCCGTACGCTGTCGGCATGGACATCGCCTGCCGCATGCGCATGTCCGTGCTCGACTGGCCCGTCT
>JAOZUO010000194.1 GCA_029938605.1 Deltaproteobacteria bacterium
TTCTCTCCCTTACCACCTGACTGTACCACCTACCTGGCTGTATCACCCGGCTGACCCGCGCGGCTTGACCCTTGAGTCCTAGTGTCCGATACTTGAAACAGCTCGGAGACGCTTAGGATGAAAGACCCCAAGAACAAGAATCAAATCACCCGACGACAGGTCCTGTATCTGGGGGGCGCGGGGGTGGTCGGCACCTTGGTTGGCTGCTCAAACACCACAGGTTCCACGACGGATGCAGCAGTGGATGGAGGGGGATCCGACGGCTCGCCTCCGGCAGATGGCGGCACATTGGCGGATCGGGACCCGAGCCTCGACGCCGCCATGGACGCGGCCCCCGACGCGGGCCCCGACGCGGCCCCCGACGCGACCGTTGAGCCGGAGTTGGCCCCGCCGCTCTTTTTTATTCACGCCTCGGACGTCCATATCGGCTCGGGAGGCTTCGCGCTTGCCGCGCTGCCGTTCTTTTTGGATGAAGCGCTCCCGTACTTCGACGTCCTCGCGGTCCTGGTCACCGGAGATCTGGTGGAGGTGGGAAACAACCTGGATGCCTGGGAGATCTACCGTACGACCCTCGACGATCGTGGGCTGAGCGCCGACACCTTCATCGAGAACCCGGGCAACCACGACTCCCTGCTCGACGGTCCACTGCAGAACTATCTCACCAACACCCTCGCGGGTCGCAACGGTCATGGAACCTACGGGCTCTATCACATCGGCACGGGAAGCGACCTCATTCGCATCGTCGCGCTGAACACCGTGAGCGACGGAAATCCGTTCCGCGACTCCACCGGGTATCTCACTGAAAGCCATGTCGACCAGTTGTTGGCGGAGATCGCCGCCGATCCCCGCATTCCGCGGGAGACGGTGATCCTGGGACATCATCCCATCGATACGGCCAACGGACTCCAGCTCTTCGGCACCGACGCACATCTCGAGCGACTGATCGCCGATACCGGCGCGGTGACCTATCTGTATGGGCATGTCCACATCGCCCTGGACTATTGGTTCAACAACACGCTCATGAGCCAGGCCTCCACCCTGGGTAACCCCAGCAGTGGCACCCTGACGACCCACGCCGCATTCAGCGTCCTGGCGTTGGATGACGGCCCGGTGACGAAGAACGTTCCCCTCCTGGGAGACAGCTCGTCGCTTTCCATCGCCTGGCCCGTCGTGATGATCACCCGACCGGCCAACCCGACGCTCGGGCTCAACAATCCGCTGGTCACCAACCTCCCCAGAGCGACCCCTGGACAGATCCTGCGTGCCGGAGTTTTTTCTCCCTCCGCGCCCAGTCAGGTGACGTTCTCACTGGACCAGGGGACGCCCCAGCCCATGACCCTCGTGGGCAACTACTACGAAGCCGAGTTTACGACGCCGGACGCGGGCACCTGCGAGATCGAGGTGTACGCAGCCACCAGCGACGGCACAGCCTCAGACACCATCACCATTAATCTTGCGTGAGTCGCGTTTGGCCCTTAGGCGGTGTCTATCCGCCGGCCAGCTTCACCCTGTAACCCAGCTTCTCCAGCTCGCCCTTCAGTCGTTCGCGGTGATCGCCTTGGATCTCGACGACGCCCTCCTTGACCGCTCCGCCCGTGCCGCAGGTGCGCTTGAGCTTCTTGGCCAGCGCCTTGAGCTCGGGGCCCGAAAGCGGCAGGCCTACGATGAGGCAAACGCCTTTGCCTTTGCGGCCCTTGGTTGAGCGATGGATGCGTACGATGCCATCGCTGGCGGCCGTGGAGGCGGACGTGGCGGCGGTCGTGGAGGCCGAGGTCGCCTTGGACTTGCTGGGCCTGACGCGGCCGGTTTCGCTGGAATAGACCAGTCGGCTGTCGTTGCTCATCGGCTGTCGTTGCTCATCGGCTGCTCCCTAAGACCACACAGTAGCGTACAGTCTGTAGTGGCGGCGAATCAAATCGGGCGTGATACATTGATGAAAGGCGTGTCTTCCCTTCGCTCGCCGGAAATGACAACGGGTCCCAGGAGAATGCGTAGTGCGACAAAAGTGGGCTGAGCAATTTGCGGCGCTCGCGCGCGAACACTGGACCCAGGAACGGGTCCACCGCCTGACCGCCGGCAAGGACCTCGCCGTCCTTCCGAACGAGGCGCCGCTCTTGTTGAGAGCGCTTGGATTGTTACATCGTGACGCGTCCATGCCGCCGGCCCAGGTGCGCAAGTATCGCCAGATCAACCACATGGTCGCCGCCTTGGGGCCTTCTTTGCGGGAGTTGGCCGAGAAATTCGAATCGGTGCGCATCATCGACGCGGGGTGTGGCCGTTCGTACCTGACGCTGTTGCTGGCGCACTACTTCGAGCATCGGCTGCACCACCCGGTTCGTATCATCGGCATCGACCGAAACCCGGACCTCATCGACGAATCCCGTCGGCGGGCCGAGATCGCCCAGTACGGCGACACGGTGCGATACGAGGCTGCGAGCGTGGGTGAGGTGGATCTCGTGCGCCTCTGGCACGACATCTTCGGTGAACCCGACACTCCCCAGACGCACATGCTGGTGTCGCTGCACGCGTGCGATACGGCCACCGATGACGCCATCGCAATGGGGATCCGTTCCCGATGCCATTTCATCGCCGTGGCCCCTTGCTGCCAGGCGGAGCTCTCCGGT
Source organism: Deltaproteobacteria bacterium (assembly GCA_029938605.1). GTDB lineage: Bacteria > Myxococcota_A > Polyangia > HGW-17 > JAJRWW01 > JAJRWW01. Next base: position 2,625 of record JAOZUO010000194.1, read on the forward strand.
CAGTGGGCTGGGCTGGCCGATTCGCCCGATGGCGCGTCTGGCGTTTCCGGCACGTCCGGAGCGTCAGCCCCCTTCGGGCCGGTTTGGACCAGTCCGCACCTGCGACGGACCATGGCCGCCAACGTCACGGACGTCATGCGTATGGTGCTGCTGGCTGCCAGTGGGTACTGGGCCACCGCCATCGAGTTCGTGCCCTCTGAGCACACCCCGAAGAACACGTTGATTCGCGGGGCCTGGCGGAGCGGGCCGGTCATCGAGAAGTGGCGGGAATACCTGGCCCTGCGTGAGGCTACCGGGGGATGTGGGATTTCACTTGAGTCGACGGTCCGTCCGCTGTTCTGACGGGTGCAGGATCAACTCCAGGACGGCCTGGGCTTGACCGATGCGGCGTCCGGCGCGCCCACGAAAGGGCGTGGGGAAGGGGGCCAGGCCTTCTCGTTCGAGCACCGACGCCAGGGTGCCGCTGGTGGTCCGGCGGAGGTTGCAGTAGGCGGCTTTGAGGAGCACCGTGGAGGCGGCGGAGTCAGCGGCGGAGTTAGCGGTGGAGTCGGCGGCGGAGTCCGAGTCGGTGGTGTTTGTGAGCGTGGCGACGAGGTTGAGCGTGGACTGGCTCCAGGCGGCCACGAGGGGGGTTGGGCCCAGGAACTTGCGCCAATCGCGAGCGAGTTGGTCGTCGTTCACGCCGCTGGCGAGGTCTTCGGCGGTCAGCTCCATGTGCGCCAGGTGGTTCGGGTTCGGGGGTGCGCTGTCGCTTTTCCCGAACCGCTCAAAGGTCTGACCGCTGGCCGGGCGCAGGGCTACCCAATGAACGGGCCGCCTCCGGCCGTCGGCGCAGGCCACCGCCTCGGTGTAGACGAGCACCACGTTGTTGTAGCGCTCCAGCAGTGGGGCGTGAACCGGGTGCGGCTCACCGAAGCGAACGCGTCTGCGTGAACCGGCTGCCTCGCGCTCGATGACCGCCACCTGGGCGTCGATCATCGCGTCGAAGGCTTGCCCGAGCCGGTCCAGCCCCCGGGTCTCGGGTTCCAGAATGCGCAGCGCACCGAGGATGGCCTCAATCGTAGATCTGCCCAGCGGATCCGGTTCGCCTCGGATGCGGTAGCGCCCCGGCTCCTCGGGCTCCAGATGGAAATGGGGCAGGTTGCCCAGCCACGGGTTCGACCGGTACAGGCGGTGGGCGTTGCCCCAGGTGCCGTCGAGCAATATCAGGTGCGCCGGACGCAGTGCGGGGGCCACCTCCGCCAGCGGTCGGGAGCGCTCGTGCGGATAGAGCAGGCCCGTCCCCGCCGGCAGGTCCAGCGTTGCGGTAGGCTCTTTGTTCTCATCGAAATGCGCCACCACCACCTGCACGTGGGTCAACCCGTGCTGGGCGATGGGGACGGTGCCCTTGGGGTGAAAACGTTCCCGCGGGTGCTGCAGGATGGTGATGCCCGTGCGATTGTTCACGGTGGGCTGGTCCCCCAGGAGCCGGCACACGCAGCTCACCTCGGGCCGGTGACAGCGTAGACACATGTGTCGGCTATCGCGCTCGCCGCTCCCGTTATTGTGGTTACGACCCATCGCTCTATCCTGCAGGCTGAGACGGGTCGATTCTGGGCTCCACAAACAGGAAGCTCGCCGAGAGCAGCGCCACCAGTCGGTCCTTCTCGTCGGTGATCCGGGACTCGAGCAGCGCGGTGCGGCGTCCGTGGGACAATGCCTGGCTTACCACCCGGAGGGTTTGGCCGGCTCGTGCGCTGCGGGCGAAGTGGATGTTGACCTGCGTAGCGGTGGGCACGAACCCGGGTGGACAGAGGGCGTGTGCCGCACCGCCCATGGTGTCATCGGCGAAGGTGAACAGGGCTCCCCCGTGGCACACCCCGTTGGGGTTGCAGTGGGTCGGCTGGATCGTCAGCTCGGCTGAGCAGTGCCCCGGCTTGACCTCCTTGAAGTCAATGCCCAGGCGGTGTCCAAAAGTATCAATCCAGGTGTCGGGGGGGATCTTCATGTCGCCCATGGTACCCGAGTTTTGGGGCCGCCGCAGCCCAGCGTCCGAAGTCGCCGTGGGTTCGCATAGTTGGGCGATTCCATTGCTAGCGCGGGCATCAATGGGTACTCTTTTGACCCCATGAGTATCCACAAAATCGCTTTTGACAACGACCGCTATCTGACCGAGCAGAGCAAGGCCATTCGGGAGCGCATCGACAGCTTCGGTGGCAAGTTGTATTTAGAGTTCGGCGGCAAGCTTCTATTTGACTACCATGCCTCCCGGGTCCTGCCCGGATTTGACCCCAACGTGAAGATGCGACTGCTCAGGCGCCTCAAGGATGAGGTGGAAATTATCTTGTGCATCTTCGCCGGGGACATCGAGCGCGGCAAAGTGCGGGCCGATTTCGGCATCACGTACGACGCAGACACGCTCAAGCTCATTGACGATATCCGAGACTGGGGGCTTTCGGTGCGCGGGGTGGTGATCACCCGGTACGCGGACCAGCCCGCGGCCGATACCTTCCGGCGAAAGCTCGAGCGCCACGGCATTCAGAGCTACATCCATCGCCCGATCCCGGGCTATCCCAACGATGTGGGGCTGGTGGTCAGCGATCAGGGCTACGGGGCCAACCCCTTCATTGAGACCGAGGCGCCTCTGGTGGTCGTCAACGCCCCCGGGCCCAACAGCGGCAAGATGGGCACCTGTCTGTCGCAGGTCTTTCATGAGCACCGGCGAGGAGTGACCGCGGGGTACGCCAAGTTCGAGACGTTCCCCATCTGGAACCTGCCCCTGAAGCATCCGGTGAATGTAGCGTATGAGGCGGCCACGGCGGAGCTCCGTGACGTCAACCTGATCGATCCGCACCATCTGGAAGCCCACGGTGAGACGGTGGTGAACTACAACCGGGACGTGGAGGCCTTTCCGCTGCTGCGCGAGATCCTGGAGCGCATCACCGGAGACGCGCCACCGTATCGTTCACCCACGGACATGGGGGTCAACTGCGCCGGGTTCGCCATCGTGGACGACGACGTGGCCCAGGAGGCGGGGAAGCAGGAGATCCTCCGTCGGTATTTCCGGTACGCCTGCGATGCGGCCTTGGGGCTGGAGGAGGAGGAGTCGGTGCAACGCATCGAGAGCCTCATGCGACAGTTCGGTCTGCGCCAGACCCATCGGGTCGTGGTGGCTCTCGCCCGGGAGACGGCTGAGGCGGCCCGCCTCGAACCTGACAAAGGCCACCAGGGCGCCTTTGTCGGGGCGGCCATGCAACTACCGGACGGCCGGTTGGTGTCGGCGCACAACACGCCCACCGTGCACGCCGCGGCGGCTCTGGTGCTACTCGCGGTCAAGACCCTGGCGGAGCTGCCGACCGGGTTGGATATTATCAGCGACAGTGTGGTGGAACCCATCGCCCAGCTTCGCGGCGAGATCCTTGGCCGAAAGGAGATCAGCCTCAACCTGGAGGAGACGCTCATCGCCCTGGCCATCAGCTCAACTACCAACCCCACGGCCAAGGTGGCCATGGAGCAGCTCACCAAACTTCGAGGCTGCGAGATGCACATGACGCACCTCCCCACCCCCGGCGATGAGAAAGGCCTGCGACGCCTGGGCGTGAGCCTCACCTGTGATCCCGCCTTCGCCTCCAACAAGCTCTTCGCGTCCTAGCGTCTCCCAGACCCGACTACTCGTTTTTGTTCTGCTACAAACGGCCTCGGTCTACCGCTTGGCCTTGTAGTTGTGGCGGCTCAGGACGCTGCCGTCCGGCGCGTATTGAATCCACATGCCCACGCGGCGACCCGTGAGGTACTTGCCCTTCTCCCGGAGCTTCCCGTTGTCGTACCAGCGCTCGGAGAGTCCCTGGAATCTGCCGTTGAGGTATCGATGGCGCAGTAGGAGGACACCCTTGTTGCTCCAGATCTTTTCCAGGCCGTTGGCGAGGTTGTCAATGTAGGAGGTCTCTTGGCTGAGCTTTCCGTTGCGGTGCCACGTTCGAGCGATTCCGTGGCGTTGATCCCGCCGATAGGGGGTGATTGTCTTGCGCCCACGCCAGATGGATTGGGTCCGGCCGTGTTTTTTGCCGTTGACGTAGGGCCCGGTGAGCGTCAGCAGTCCCTTGGCGTCCCAGACCTTTCGGACGCCCTCCCGGCGGCCGTTCTTGTAGGGCTCGACCATTTTCTTTTTACCGTTGGGATGCCAGGATTTCCACAGACCGACTTTTTTGTTCTTGGCGTAGGTTCCCTGGCTCTTGAGCTTCTCGTTTTTGTGCCAGGCTTTCCAGACACCCACGCGGAGACCTTGCTGATACGATCCCTCGTCACGTTTTTTGCCGTTGGAGTACCACGAGGTGGTGAGTCCGTGGCGTTTGCCGTTCACATAGGGACTGTGTTTCCAGAGTTTCCCATTTGTGGAATAATGCTTCCAGAGGCCGTGTTTCTTCCCGTTGACGTTCGCTCCACTGAAGGCCAGGACGCCACTGAATCGCACCCTCATCACGGGACCATGGCTGATGTCCTTTCCGCCCCGCCGCCGAACGCATCGGTACACGGTGCCCCAGAGATTCTTCCAGCCCCTCGGCTTGATCTTTCGAACTTTCAGCCGTGCGCCGCGTGGACATCGGATCCGGGGCGCGCGAACCCGTGGTCTCTGTCGCGAGCGGCGTGGGCAGATGCAGCGGTAGGTGTTGATGTTCAACTTGCAGCCCCGACGCCGGCAGGACTGGGAAGTCGCCGCCCGGGCCTCAGGCATCGTCTCTCCAAACACGAGAAATACCAACGTCACTACTGAAACTGCCGCGAGCTTCCACATGGTGAAATTTTCGACTCTCGGGAGTCGAAAGTCAAGGCAGAGCGCAGGTCACTGGGCCAGCAGGCCGCGAAGCAGGGTGGTGACGGCGCCCACTGCGTCGCGGTCGAAGTCCACGCAGGCGAACTGGAGCTCAGGGCGCGCCAGGGCCTGTTGCACGGCTGGGGGAGGGTTCGCCGCCGGCCACATGGCGGACATGAGCAGGTGGGCGTACATGATGAACTGCCGGGTGCGCTCCATGTCCAGGGCGGGTAGGGAGGCGTGGATGGCGTTGGCCACGCGGATGATCACGTCCAGCAATTGTGACTTGAACCAGACCACGGCGTCAGCGGTGACGTTCTTTTCCAGCACGCTCGCGGTCACCGCCACCAGGGACGCAAAGCGGGGATGGGCGGCGTAGCTCGCGGTCATGGCCCGGGCCACGTTTTCCACGTCGTCGCTGCCGGCCAGGGGCGCCAGGGCGCGCTCCAGCGTGATCACCCACTGCTGGTAGTACTCCAGCAGCAGGTGCAGGAAGATCTCCTCTCGGCTCTCGAAGTATCGATAGATGTTGGCTTTGGAGATCCCTGCCTCGTTGGCGATGGCGTTGAGGCTGACGCCGTCGAGTCCCCCCTCCTCGAAGAGCTTGGCGGTGGCCTCCAGGATGGCCGTGCGTCGCTGCTCTTTCTGCTCGGGATTTCGGGCTCGCTGCCAGGCCATGGCCAGTTCCTTTCGTGACCAGTGGTTGCTTATATAGTTGCTCAAGAGTCATGTGTCAACGATATTGCGGCCGTTTTGGAACCACGATGGGCGGTTGCTCTTGCGGAGAAACAATTGGAGACATACTTTTTAAATCATTAAAAACAGCATGTTGTCGGCATTGTGCTGGCTCAGGGGTTGACAGGTGACCGGTGGTTACTTAAATAAGCAACTGTTGGTCACGAAAACTTCAAATTGCGCTAGCGCGCGGTTACTCAGGAGACACCCCATGAGCAAGAAAACCCGGTGGACGAGTGAGGAAATCGAGAATCAGACCGGCCGCGTGGCCATCGTAACGGGCGCTAACAGTGGTATCGGCTACGAGGCCGCCTTGGAGCTGGCCCGGGCGGGCGCCACGGTGGTCCTGGCTGTGCGGGATCCCCAGCGAGGCGAAGAGGCTGCCGGCCGCATCCGGAAGGGTGTCGCCGAGGCGAAGGTTGAGGTCATGACCCTGGACCTCGCCGACCTGGATTCGGTGCGAGCCTTTGCCGATGCCTTCGGAAAAAAGCACGAAGCCCTACATCTGTTGGTCAACAACGCCGGCGTCATGATGCCCCCGAAATCCAAGACCGCCAACGGCTTCGAGCTGCAGTTCGGTACCAACCACATTGGCCACTTCGCCCTCACTGGGCTGCTCTTGGACCGGCTCCTTCACACCGCGGGTTCGCGTGTGGTGAGCGTGGCCAGCATGGCCCACACCTGGGGCACCATCGACTTCGAGGACCTGCAGTGGGAGCGCAAGCGCTACAAGAAGGGCAAGTCCTACGGGCAGTCCAAGCTGGCGAACCTGCTGTTCACCTACGAGCTTCAACGCAGACTCGAGGCGGCTGGGGCCAAGACCGTCGCCGTAGCGGCCCACCCGGGCTGGACATCCACCAACCTGCAGCGCAGCTCGGGCCTCTTTCGGGCCATGAATCCCATCTTCGCCATGAAGGCCTGGCAGGGCGCGCTGCCCACGCTTTACGCCGCCACCGCCGGCGACGTGGAGGGCGGGCAGTACTTCGGTCCCGGAGGCTTCATGGAGATGCGAGGCTACCCCAAGCGGGTGCAGTCCAACGACAAATCCCGGGATGAGGCGGTGGCCGCTCGTCTATGGGACGTATCCGAGGACCTCTCCGGCGTACATTTCGAGTCCCTGCTGGCGGATCGGAGCCCGGCGGCCGCGAGCTGATGCGGAGCCTCGGGCGATGGTTGCCTTCGCTCGTTGTGGCGCTGGCATTCGTCGGCGTTGGCCTGGGGTTGGCCTTGGGCCTTGGCGCCTGCGCCGCCTTTGGCGGTACGCCCCGGGGAGAAAGGTTGGAGCGCATGAAGAGGTCACCCAACTACCGTGGATCGAAGTTCGTGAACCTGTTTCGCATCGCCAGAATCCGCCCCGTCCGGGCGCTGCGCTCCTTCTTGCGTGGGAGTCGGTTCAAGACCCCATGCAAGTCCATCCCTGTGCGCCGGCTCACCCGGGAGGACTTCGCTCGGCCCCCCTCAAGCGGCCTACGCGTAACCTGGCTGGGACACTCCAGCCTGGTGGTGGAGCTAGACGGCGTTCGGATCCTGACCGACCCCGTGTGGAGCAAGCGGGCGGGACCGGGGCTGGGCCTTGGACCCAAACGGTTCTTCGCGCCGCCGCTGCCCCTGGACCAGCTGCCGAAGCTCGACGCGGTGGTAATCTCCCACGACCACTATGACCACCTCGATATGGTCACCATTCGCCGCCTGGCCAAAACCGGGGTGACGTTTGTGGTCCCCCTGGGCGTGGGCGCCCACCTGGAGCGGTGGAAGGTCCCCGCCTCGCGAATCATCGAGTTGGACTGGTGGCAGTCTGCCACCGTGGGTCGGGTGCGGCTCGTGGCCACCCCCGCCCGGCACGGCTCGGGGCGACGTTTGACTGACCGCGACGCCACCCTCTGGGCGAGCTGGTCCATGGTGGGACCCAAGCACCGCGTGTTCTTCAGCGGGGACGGCGGGTACTCTCCCTCCTTCGCCGAGATCGGCCGACGCTTGGGCCCCTTCGACATCACGCTCATGGAGTCGGGCGCCTACAACAGCGAGTGGTCCGACTTCCACCTGGGCCCCGAGCAGGCAGTCCGAGCGCACCGCGATCTCCGGGGTAAGGTGATGCTCCCCATCCACTGGGGAACCTTCGTGTTGGCCCCCCACGGCTGGACCGAGCCCGCAGAGCGTCTGCGCGTGGCGGCAAATAGCTCCGCCACGACCCTGGTCATCCCTCGCCCCGGCCAGCCCATAGAGCCGGCCTCCCCACCCCCGGTGACCCAGTGGTGGCCCGGTAACCCCTGGCTCACCGCCACCCAGTCTCCGGTAGTCGCCTCCCAACCCGCCGGCATGGCCCTCCTCCACCGTAGCGTCCCCGTACAAAGAGTCGTACAACGCAGGTGAGTCGTCATTCGTGCGTGGCTGGGCGCACGGTTCATCGAGGTGATTGGCAAGTATCGGGAATAGAGCTGAAGCTGCGATCATTGCGGGTGTTTCTGGTTGTCGAGCGAGGGCGCGGCAGTCTTGTAAGAATTCCAGGCTGTTTAGGAATCCCGCTCCGTCTGATATCGTATCATGAGTATGACAACCCAACGACCGTGGCTGGATCCCATCGCCCTGGGTGTGTGCGTCATCGCCGCGTTCATCTCCGTTCATTGCGGTCGGGGACGAGACGAAGCAATGGTCGATGCGCTGCCAAGGCGCCCCGCCCAGTTGGAGCCAGGAGCGCGACGGCCAGGAGGCTCGCGGGGCCTACGGCTGGCCCCACCGATCCGCAAAGTATCGAAGCGACGGGCAGCTCCTCCGAAAGTCAAGATCCCGCCCTGCAAGAAGCTCCCCTGCCCGAGTTGCGGTACGAAGGTGCGAGGCCGTGGCATCATCCAAGCCACGACGCGTTTCGGCGACTACGAGATCAGGACCTACCAGACAAACGTTTATCCGAGCCTCGAGGTGCTACATCGGGGTAGGTCCGTCTTTTTCGTCCACGAGCATACAACATCCTACGGCAGCGAGTGGGTTCGCAGTGGCGGTAAGCACTGCCTGGCTAGCAATGAGGCCTCGCTGAAGGCCTTGCAGTTGAAATCGAATAGGACCCCGGACGATCGCAGATTATTGCTGGAGTATCTGCGGATCAGAGCGGCGGTGAAATGGGTGGACGTGGGGGCGGATGTGACGGGCAACGGCACGCCCAATCTCGTGATCTTCGCTGGATATAGGCACTACACTGCTACCATTCTTGAGCTGGGCCGCCGATTCCGCAATCTCGGCGCGGTGGATCTGGGAGACGCCGGATCCAGCGAGCGCTTCGTCGATTTGGACGGCGACGGTTGGCCGGAGATCGAAGCCCAGGATTGGGTCTTCATGCATTGGAACGTCGTCTGTACGGCCTGCTCGCCCTTGACGCGCGTGGTACTCAAGCAACATCAAGGTAGATTCCGGGTCTCTGGCAGGCACATGAAGAAGCCACCGCTCAGCAAGATGCGGCTCACGGCGCTCGCGAAAAAGGCGCGCGATCACACGCACTGGCGCATGGGCGACGGACCGAAGGCCACCTGGGGTGTCATGGCCCGGCTCGTGTACTCGGGCAACGCCAAGCAGGCGCGTCAGTTTCTACGGCTGGCCTGGCCCGACGCCCGGAAAACGCGGGAAGCCCCAAAGGCGTATCCCAGGGTGGGATCTCGGCAGGTCACACGGGCCGGGTTCTGGCGGGCCTTCGCTCGGCATCTGCGCAAGAGCTCGTTTTACAAAGGCCTGCTTCGGCTCAACGGTGGGAAGCTCTAAACTGGATTTCTTAAGGGATGTCCTTCGTTCGCCTGCGATCGCGAAGGACGCTGGTATTCTAGGATCTTCCGCCTACGCCTGGAATACGAGTGGTTGTTAGAGCCTCGTCAGTCGTTTCCAAGTCGGTGCGCAGTGATGTAATCAGGGAAGCTGCACCGCCGCGATCATTTCTTCACGTCCCTCGCCTAATGGGGATGCTTTGAGGATTCGTTGTGGACACACCGCAGCGCGAACCTGCTCGAGGGAGGTCACCAAGGCGTCCAGTGGATCCAGGGCCTCGTCGAGGGGTTTGCCGGACAGGTTGGATAGGTCGGGAACCTCTGGGGCGCCGACCATGCCGAGGAAGATGTTCATCAGGGCGATGAGTTGGCCGAGGGAGCCGAGGGTTATCGTCGGGGCGACAGTGGCTACGAGATGGCCCCCGCGCGAGCGCTGTCGACGAGAAGATTGACCTTGGTCGATGGGTTGCCGTCGGTCTTGTTTACCTTGGCTCGTCGACACAGATGCTCTGCGCGCAGACACGCTTTGTCCAGTCCCGCGGCCAGCGATTCGAAATTCACATGCTTGTCATATTCAGGGAGGTGCTGTTTTAGTTCTTTTCGTGCTGCTTTCCGGTCGATGGGAGCTGTTTGGTCCTGGAAATGCAGCAGCAGCCACAGCTCGAAGCTGGGATCGCTATCGGCACAGCGGATGTTTTTGTTATGAGCTTTTTGCTGCGCCTCTTTGTACATTGGGTGATCGTCGCGGTCGAACACTGCCCAGACTTCATCGTACTTGTCGTCGCGGCGTTTTTGAGGTAGTCGGTCGGACCGCTGTTTGGCGGCGATGGCCTCGTCCACCACTGACATAGGCACACCGACACCGCCTATCGTCTTGATTTCGAGGAGCTTGCTTTTGAGGTAGCGTCGAAGCCCTTTGAGGTACTCAGGCTCAGTAACCTTTCCTTCGCAGACCGCGAGGATCTTCTTCCTTTGCCCGAGGCGAGGAGGTCTGCGGCGACCTGCGCGTCGACCACGGCTAGTCACGGGAAGCCTCGGGTGCCGTTGCCGTCACGGCGGGATGCTCATCCTTGAAGAGCCCGACGTCCCTCAAGCCTTCGAGGTACGGAACCGCTCGGAAGCGGCCCTGGAGATAGCGGCGCTGAATGTTCTCTCCTGAACGGCCCCGGAAGTCCGTTAATGGCGTTAGCGTGCTCGCGCCGTCCTTGGACTTGTCGGCGAACCAGATCTGGTCTCGGCGGAGCGGAGGTGGAGCGCCGAGCAGATCGCCGATGAGCGTGGAGTCCTGGCTGTTGAACAGAAGTTGGGCGCCGTTGGGGTTGGATTCGGGATCGTTGAACCGGCGTACCAGCTCGGCCTGGAGCAACTCGTGCAAGCTGGCGTTCAGCTCGTCAACGACGAGAAGAGCCCCATCGTTGAGCGCTCTCAGTATCGGCCCGAGGATCGCGAACCAACGGAGCGTTCCGTCCGACTCGTCCGAGCCGTCGAACCAGACCTCTTCCGGCGCATCCCGGCCGGCATGACTAATCCTCAGCCGATCAACCTCCATTGGCTCCGGAAGTCCTGTGCGGTCATCCTCGGAGGTGTCTGTTTGGCGAAGCAGTTTGATGATCTCGCGAACACTGTTAGGTACCTCTTTTTTGTCGACAGTGAGACCGATTAGTCCCAGATCTGCTTCGCGCATCATGTCCAGCACGGCCTGGCTTTCGGTTGCTTTGCTGCGAACGAGTTGCAACGTGAAGGCCGAGCGTGCGTGTTCGTCATCCAACCCAGCGAAGAGGACCTGTCTGTCAATATAGCGATAGAGCGGCATGAGCTGCTCGTGGTTGTTTTGCGCGGCCGTCGATAGAAAGAGGCTGTTGGGTCGAGTGAGACGCTCGATGGTCTTGTTCTGGCCCTTCAAGAAGCGCCCGAATATGAACTTCTGGGACCCCTCGCGTTGCAGCCAAATCTGACGTTGCCCCAGCGGCCAAGCGTATAGCCACTCTTCGCATATCTCATCACGCGTCAAAGAGAACCCGTACTGTACCGGCACGCCGTCGAGCAGAAGGTCGACCTGGTAGCTCGATGGAGTCCCGGCGCTTTCGCGATCCAGACGAAAGTGGTTGTGCGGAATCGGTCCGTCGGGATTCCAATGAGAGTGAGAATTCACTACAGCATTCTTGAGAAAACCAAGCGCAGAGAACACGTTGCTTTTGCCCGAGGCGTTCGCGCCGAACAGACCGGCCACGTTCAGCAGGCGTTGCTTCGCACCAGGCGGCAGGAACGAGCCGTACCCGGGATCCTTCAGGCGAGCGGACGCGACAAAGGACAACTCTGTCTGCTCTCGGAATGATCTGTGATTCGCGAAAGTGAAGCTGGTTAGCATGTTCGAGGACTCCCTCCTGCAATCAGGTAGCATTTTATCATCAAAAAACAACAGAAAGATGCAACGGACGCCATTAAAACGACACGACATGCCTGGTTTGGCCGTTTGGGGAGTGTGGGATGAATCCACTATGGTGCTAGAGGTACACCAGATCGACTACATGGGGACCTCCCCCGAGGTCTGTGTCGACATCGACTGGGACTGATTCTCTCCGGGCTGGGTCAGCTTCGAGAACGAGTGCGGCTGAGCACGGGTGGAGTAGCGGGGCCTTACTGGGTCGGAGTGCTTACTAGGCCGGTGTCTTCTAGCGTGGGCCCCTCCTTCGCCGAGATCGGCCGACGCTTGGGCCCCTTCGACATCACGCTCATGG
>JAOZUO010000195.1 GCA_029938605.1 Deltaproteobacteria bacterium
CCTTCTTGTCGTTGACGGCCAGGTCGCAGTCGGCGTCCCGGCCAAAGATCGCGGTACCCTCATCCAGCCGACAGCGCTTGCCCAGGTCCTCAGGCTCCCCCGCGTTTACGTACAGCATGCAGCCCGGAGACGTCTTGGCGCCACCGTCGACCTTCTTGCGGATGGTAACGTCGTGTCCCCGCAAAGCATTATCCCCAAATGTCTCCAGCTTGCGGGTCTTGGATGGGGTGGACATGGAAAGCGAGCATAGCAAAGAGCCCAGGCAATGGAAATGACACATGGCTCCGAGCCACGTCCGATCACCCTCTCGCTCCGGCTGGCGCCGCCGAGGAGTAGTGATAGCGAGAACGATACGCTGTTTCGTCTGTGGGGCAATCGGCCCCAGTGGGGTTCTGGTCCCCGGTTCATTAAGCTGCTGAAATGTAACGCTGTTTCTGTGGTTTTTGCCTGTCGGTCGAGGGGGTTAGCTGGGGCTCGTGACCCCACTTTGCTGCCATAGGTGAAGCACTATGATCTGTAAGTGTCTTAAAATACATATTAATTTCGATGTCCGGGGTTGCCTTGGGGTGGCGTGATTATTGCACTGAATACTCGGTTACTTATGACGCGAGGTATTGAAATGCACGACCGAACTTCCCTGGCCATCATCTTGGTTTCGTCGCTCGTGGCGGTTGCGCTCATCTGGGGCTGTGGGCCGCAGGCGCCCCCATCGGACGGGGACGGCGATGGCGGCAGCAATGCCAACGACAACCAGAACACCGTGGTCGTGTGCGACGACGGCATCGATGAGGACGGCGACGGCTACGGCGAAGGCTGCGCCGCGGGCGCGGACTGCGATGACACCGATCCCTGGGTGAACCCGGGCGCGGACGAGGTGTGCAACCTGCGGGACGACAACTGCAACGGTCTGGTGGACGAGGGCGCCCTGAACGCCTGCGGGAACTGCTCGGCGAACTGCGCCTACGATGGTCTGGGCATTGGCCCGTTCCCCATGCCCGACGACACGCCCCCCAATCCTGACGTGGGCGCCGACGGCGTGGGGCTGGATCCCAACGGCGATCTGATCCTGGATCAGTCCAACGTGAGCTTCGCATACATGTGGATCGCCAACACGGCGGACCTGGGCTGGGGCACGGTGTCCAAAATCAACACCGAGACCTGCCAGGAGGAGGCCCGCTACTACTCGGTGACCTGCTACGGCGGAAACCCCGGCTGGCAGCCCGGCGACGCCTGCACGGACGTCAACGGTTCCAACGTGCAGCTGAGCGCCAACTCCCCCTCCCGCACGGCGGTGGATTTTAACTTCGACGTCTGGGTGGCCAACCGCGCCTTCGGCGGCCAGCCCTCGGTCACCAAAATCGTGAACGACACCATGGACTGCGTGGACCGCAACGGAGACGGCCTCATCACCACCTCCCATGACGCCAACAACGACGGGCGCATCGATCCCAACGACCCGACGGAGTTTCCCGGGCTGGCCGATGAGTGCGTGCTGTTCACCACGAACTACGCCGGCGCAAACGAGCTGGGACGGTCCGTGTGCCTCGACGGCGGCGACCCCTACGGCGGTCCCCAGGGAAACGCCTGGGTGTCGACCTACAGCCGCACCAACAACCGGTTCTTCAAGATCAACGGCCTCACCGGGCAGATCGATGAGACCGTCGACCTGCCGACGGGCGTGGCGCCCTACGGTTGCGCGGTGGACTCCCACGGTGTCCTGTGGGCCCTTGGAGGTTGGTTCGGCGCCGGTCGCGTGGTGTACTTCGACACGGCGAACCCCAGCCAGGTGGGGCCGGTGCTCGTTGAGCCCTTCACCTCGACGAACCACTTCTACGGCATCACCGTGGACTCAGACGACTCCATCTGGATGGCCGGTTATGACACCCGGGACGTGTTCCGGTATCGGCCCACCCGAGGCAACGGCTTCGCCGGCCTGTCCGGCGGCACCTGGACCCGGGTCCGCACCTCGGAGAACAGCATCCCCTCCAACACGCGCGGCATCGCCGCGGACCTGCGGGGCTGGATCTGGGTGGCGGGGCAAGCCGGCTACATCACCCGCGTACCGCAGAATCTCACTGACGGTGATCACAGTTGGGCTTCGGCCGCGGCCCTGGGCGGATCGCTATTCAACCGGCACCTGGGCGGCAACATGATCGGCGTGGGCATCGACTTCGACGGTCACGTATGGGGCATAAGCTATGACGCCTCCCAGGCCACGCGCATCGACCTGGACACCATAGGCGACCCGGTGGACCTCAACAACGCCTCCTGCACGGTGCCCGTGGGCGCCAACCCGTACACCTATTCGGACTTCACCGGGTTTGGGCTGCGCAACTTTACCCGGCCGCGCGGCACCTACAGTCTGTTGATGGAGGGGTGCACGGGCGTGGACCAGTCCACCAACTGGCTGTCGGTGGAGTGGAACGCCACCACCCCGGCGGGCACCGGGGTGAAGGTGCGGGTGCGGGCAGGGGACGACCAGGCCCTGCTAGGGAGCTGGTTCGGGCCCTGGGACACGTCGCCGGCGGCGCTGGACGCCTCGCCCATCGGGCCCGTGACCCCGACCCCGTCGCGCTACCTCCAGGTGGAGTTCGAACTGACCACCGACGACATGGAATTGACGCCCATTTTACACGACTTCACCGTGGTCTGGGACTGCGATGACCCAGGCCCGGGATAGGCCTGGGATAGGGCCCAGGGTACGGCTAGGGATGTAGTAGTAGTGCTCAGTACCGTTTTTCTGCTCGATGTGCTTGGGGATCCGTGGACGGTGCCATATACTCACACCCGCCGAGTCAGTGCCTCGGAGTGTGCATATGAGCAACCAAGACAGCGACAGCAAGAAGACGACGCAGTTCACGTCGCTCGACGACACGAAGGCAACAGTCCGCTTCGAGAAGGCGCTCTTCAAGGACATGTACGGCCGGGCAGTGGCTGCCGCGGTCTCTCCGCCCACCGACGCTGAGGCGGAGGACGAGGACTCCGAGTCGGCCTACGTCATCGGTGGCCGGTACGCGCTTCAGGAGGGGCTCGCCATGGGCGGGCAGGGGGCCGTGTACAAGGTTGTACACCTGGGTCTCCGGAAGCACTTCGCCCTGAAGATCATTCACCCGGGCCGGTCGGGGGACTACGAGACGCTCCGATCCTTTGATCAGGAGATCCAGGTGCTCAGCCGCCTGGATCACCCGAACATCGTGCAGGTGACGGACTTCGGCCTGGACGAGCGGTTCGGGGTGTACCTCGTCATGGAGTACCTGCGCGGGGAGACCCTGCTCGACCGGCTCGCCCGGGACGGCCGGTTCAGCCAGCGCTCGGCGCTGCGGGTCGCCCTCCAGATCGCCGAGGGTCTACAGCACCTGCACAAGCAGGACATCATCCACCGGGACATCAAGCCCGAGAACATCTTTCTGTGCCGTGTGCAGCAGGATGGCCGCAGTAAGACCTTCGCCAAGCTCATCGACTTTGGTCTCGCCCGCCCCCTCATCGACGACGCCGAGGTGGACGAGTCGGAGCGGGCCGGTACGCCGGAGTTCGCCGCTCCGGAGCAGTTCCAGGGCGCCGGGCCGGTGCCGAGCATGGACATCTATGCCCTCGGCGTGCTGCTCTTCGAGATGGTTACCGGCCAGATGGCCTTCGAGGGCACGCCGGAGGATGTGGTCAAGCGCAAGATGCAGTCGCCGCCGCCGTCGCCCAGCGACCGCTTGGAGCGTCCCCTGGATCCCAACATCACGCGGTTGATCACGCGGGTGATGGCGGTGGATCCCCTGGTGCGGCCGCAGTCCATGCAGGACTTCATCCACGAGCTGCGGGTGATCGCCGAGTCCCTGGAGCCCGGCGGCCGGAGGCTTACCCGGGATAACTCGGTGCTCAGTAATGTCACCGCCGAGTACCTCTCCAGCACCAAAACCGAGCCCTTGGGCAGCAACGATGGGGTGGCGTTGTTGTCCTACGCCGAATGTCCGGTGCCCACCTGTGTGGTGGGGCCCGATCGTACGGTGGTCTCGGCCAATGAGCCTTTCTCGGATCTGGTGTGTCTGCCGGTGACCCAGGTGGCCGGCACGCCCGTGAACGACACACTCCTGTCGGCGGTGTATCCCGATGTCGATCAGGATCTGAAGCTGGCGCTCCAGACCGGTGCGCCCTTGCAGCGTCGTCTGAAGCTGGATTCGTCCGCTGGGCAACTGTCCACGGCCTACGTCTGGCTCGTGCCCTTCAAGCCGGACCCTAAGGCCCCTCTCAGCATTTGGTTTTCCATCCTTATGGCCCTCTGATCCCATCTGGTTTCATAGCTTCCCAGCTCCGGGACGCATCCGGAAAATCTGAGTGTTAACCGGGGCATGTCCTCGGCATCCTGGCGACCTTGACAGGTTTCATGGTGGGTGATACTACCCGTGGTATCCTATTCGAGTGAGCGTTCGAACAGTTGCGCGTAGTGAGAAGCAATGCCGACCGAAACCAAGCTCAAGCCCACCACCGAGATCGCGGTCCAGGCCGCTGGAAAGTCCACAGAGAAGTCGGAGAAGTACGACCGAAAGCTCTCGGATATCCTGGCCACGGCGGCCCAGGTGTTTGCCCAGGAGGGGTATGACCCGGCTTCCATCCGGCTGGTGGCCGAGCGCGCCGGCGTGAGCGTGGCCGGTCTCTACTACTACGTGAGCTCCAAGGAGGAGCTGCTGTACCTCATCCAGTTCCACGTCTTCGATGGGCTGGTGAAGCGGTTTAAGGAGGAGAGCCCCAAGGTGGAAGGGCCCGCCGAGAGGCTGGAGCTCTTCATCCGCAACCACCTCGAGCGGTTCATGGCGGACATGTCCGCGCTCACGGTCTGCTCCCGGGAGCTGGGGCGGTTGCGTGGCGCCTACCTCGAGAAGGTGGAGGCACGCCAGCGGGAGTACTTCGCCCAGGCGTTACAGATTTTTCAGGAGCTGGAGGCCGAGCGTGGCGGCTCCAGGGTGGCGCCGCGCACCGCGGCCGTGGCCATGTTCGGAACGATCAACTGGATCTACACCTGGTATCAATCCAATAGCGGGCAGTCGGCCGCCGACCTCGCCAGGGATTTCGTCCAGCTCACCCTCCACGGAGTGGTTCCCAGTGAGGCACCGGTTCCAAATTCACAATAGGGGAAATGAATGAGGTTCGCAGAGACAGGGTTCGATTTGGAAATCGATCTGACCAGAGGGAACATAGAAAGGGTGAAGACCGACCCGGGATTGACCGCGCTTCATCTGGGGGGGCAGGGGATGAACGCGAAGATCCTGTGGGACAGGGTCGGTCCCGAAGTGGACCCCTTCTCTGACGACAATCTGCTGATATTCAGCTCCGGACTGCTGCACTCCACGCCCGTTCCCGGCGCGAACCGCACCTGCGTGGACACGTTCTCTCCGCAGACAAACATGTATTCGCATTCGTTGTTTGGGGGGTTCTTTGGGCCCGAGCTGAAGCACGCCGGATACGACAGGATCATCTTCCGCGGCAAGGCCGAGAACCTGGTCTATCTGTTTGTCCACAACGACAAAGTCGAAATTCGTGACGCCACCCATCTCCAGGGGAAGGGCGCCCTGGAGACCGGAGCGCTCCTGAAGGAGGAGCTGGGCGAGAGTGAAGCCCAGGTGGCCGCCATCGGCCTGGCCGGTGAGAACCGGGTCTTCATGGCGACCATCGAGCACGCCAACTCCAGCGCCTCCAGGGGCGTGGGCGTGATCATGGGAGACAAGCGGCTCAAGGCGATCGTGGTTCGCGGGACCAAGGACATCAACATCGCCAAGCCGGCGGAGCTGTTCAATATCTGCAATCCCATGTACCGGGAGATCTACGAGAATGAGGACTGTGGGGACACCATGGCCCACGAGGATGACGAAGAGTTCCACGTGAACAACTTCGCCTGGGGCAACGCGCGGGCCCGGAACGTTGGTTTTTGGAACGCAGAGCGCGAGGTGCGGTGGCGGGAGATTACAGAGGCCGTGCGGTTGCGGTGGACCGGATGCTATAACTGCCCGAAGGATTGCCACCAGGCGATCCGTCTCCCGGGGAAGCAGACCTACTTCCAGAAGTGCTACTCCAAGCTGACCTACGCCATGGCGGCGTATGAAGAGATCGACTTCAACTACGATTTTTTGGCCGTGACCCAGGAGTACGGCCTCGATGGCTTCTCCACGCCGCAGGTGCTGGCCTTTGCCATCGAGCTGTACGAAGCCGGGATCTTGACGGATGAAGATCTGCCGGACTTCCCGGAATCCGGAGGCGATCGATTCTACTATCTGGTGGAGAAGGTGGTGGCGCGGGAGGGAGTGGGAGATGCCCTGGCCAATGGCGTCTATCACGCCGCCCGTCAGATCGGGAAGGGCGCCGAAAAGTACGATCACAACTCCATGAAGAAGTTTGAGCAGGTGCCGCTCAAGCTCGGGATGATCAACTACCCCTACTTCCTCATGTACGCCACCGGCGCCAAGATGAACATCACCCAGATTGAGGGCTCCTATCCTCAGGTGGCCATCGCGGACAAGGAGGAGCGCCAGAAGTTTGTCGACCGGTGGGACGCCGCCCCGAAGCGGTTCAAGGACTGGTTTTTGAGCTGGGAGCCGCGGACCCATCCCACCGTTGAGGCGTCGGTCAATATCTGTGACTGGAATGAGACCATGCACTACATTGACGACTCCATCGGGACCTGTGCATTCCTGTCCTCCTTCCGGGGCCAGTTTGGTGGGAGGCCTCCCTATCACATCTACAATCTGCCGGAGTTCATCTCCCTGGCGTCCGGGCTCGATCTCGATTCGGACAAGCTTTGGGAGATCGCTGCGCGGAACCGAAATCTTGTCAGGGCCATCAACATCAGAAGGGGCCTTCGGAGAGTTGACGAGAAGCCCCCAGAGGACCACTGGAAGAAGAGAGATCCGGAGATGGAGGCCAAGCTCCTGGATGAGTACTACAAGTTCAAGGGGTGGACCCATGACGGCATTCCCACCAAAGAGACCTTGGACAAGCTGGACTTAGACTTCGTGAGCGATGACTTCCTCGAGAGAGGGATTCTGTCAGCTAGTGAAGGGGAGTCCTGATCGTCATGGCTGAGACAACCAAGAAAATAGTTCAAGAGATAAAGATTGATCTGGATAAGTGCATCGGCTGTCGCGCGTGTGAGGTGGCCTGCTCCGCGTATCATGCCAAGCCCAGGTACAGCAGCATCAATCCGGCTCGTTCTCGTATTCGGGTGATCTTCGATGACCTGAACGATGTGTACGTTCCCATTCGGGCCGGCGACTATACGCCCGCCGAGTGCACCGGCAGACACACGTACACGATCAACGAGAAGGAATACAAAGAGTGTAGCTTCTGCGGGGTCGCCTGTCCGGCCCGGGACTACTTCAAGGAGCCCGACTCCGGCCTGCCCCTCAAGTGCGACATGTGCGTGTCCGATCCGCCTCTTTCAGAGCCCATGTGTGTTCAGGTGTGCACCTGTGATGCCCTGACCTATGTGGAGCGAGAGATCGAGGCTGGCCCGGAGGTGAGTCGGGAGGAGATAGAGATCGGACTGGAGTCCATGGCCAACAAGTACGGCTGGAAGAGGGTGATTGATACCGTCGCCCGGATGTCCAACAAGGATTAACTCCTCAAGGCGGGCAATGCATGGGTGGGCAATAGCGTGAAAAAAGACCTGGAAACAGTAGCTCCCTTTGAGGAGGCCATCGAGGAGATCAAGCAGGCCGGCGGCGCCGAGTCCGGTCGGTTCTGCTATCAGTGCGGAAAATGTGACGTCTACTGTCCCTGGAACCGGGTCCGAGACTTCTCCATTCGCAAGGTCATCCGGCAGGCCGCCTTCGGCTTGACCGAGATCGAAGGCGAAGACATTTGGCGTTGCACGACCTGCGGCTCCTGCCCTTCGGTGTGCCCCAGGGGCGTTGGGCAGATTGAGTTCGGAGTGTCCTTGCGTCGGGTGGCGACGGACTACGGGATATTCCCAGACTCTGTTCGCGGCGTGCGGGCCGCCAGGGGAAGCCTCACCTCTGATGGCAATCCACTCAGTGAGAACCGGGAGAGTCGGGCGGATTGGGCCAAGGGGCTGAGTCTGAAACCCTACGCCGAGGGGATGGACTTCCTCTTTTTCGTCGGCTGCTACTACAGCTATGACCCGCGCATGAAGAAGGTCGCCGTGGCCACGGCCAACATCTTGGACAAAGCGGGAGTGGAGTTCGGGATCCTGGGGACCCAGGAGAGCTGCTGTGGCGAGTCCATCCGCAAGACGGGGGGGGAGGAGGTCTTCAAGACCCTGGCCAAGGAGAACATCAAGACCTTCATCGACCACGGGGTGAAAAAGATCCTCGTCTCTTCTCCCCACTGCTACCACACGTTCAAAAACGAATACCCGGAGTTCATGGTGAACTTCGAGGTGGTTCATATCACCGAGCTGTTGGCGGAGCTGATCCGGGACAAGAGGCTCGAGCTCAAGGGCGACTATGGGAAGCGGGTGACCTACCACGATCCCTGCTACCTGGGGCGACACAACGGTGTGTACGAGGCGCCCCGGCAGGTGCTCGACACGGTGCCGGGGTTGGAGCGGGTCGAGATGGTGGATTCGCGAGAGTCCAGTCTGTGTTGCGGTGGAGGTGGGGGCAGGGTCTGGATGGACACCCCCAAGGGGGAGCGGTTCGCGGATCTCCGACTGGATCAGGCTCAGGATGTGGGGGCCGAGGTGCTTGCCACCTCCTGTCCCTACTGCATCACGAATTTCGAGGAAAGCCGGTTGAGCCTGGCCGAGGATGATGTCCTGGAGATTCGAGACATCACTGAGATAATCAACGAAATGATCTAGGTACGGGTCCGACCGACGGACAATGAGCATTGGAGAGAGAATTGGCCGAACGCATAGCCAACGACGCCTTGGGAGATGTCATGGTTGTCGGTGGAGGGATCAGCGGCATTCAGGCCGCGCTGGATCTCGCCACTTCAGGGTTTCGGGTTTTTCTGGTTGATAAGGCGCCGACCATCGGCGGCAAGATGGCTCAACTGG
Source organism: Deltaproteobacteria bacterium (assembly GCA_029938605.1). Lineage (GTDB taxonomy): Bacteria > Myxococcota_A > Polyangia > HGW-17 > JAJRWW01 > JAJRWW01. The sequence continues at coordinate 8,999 of JAOZUO010000195.1, forward strand.
ACAAGACCTTTCCCACCAATGACTGCTCCATGTGCATCGAGTCTCCGAAGTTCATCGAGTGTGACAGGCATCCCAACATTGAGATCCTGACCTACACCGAGGTGGACGACGTACAGGGGGAGGCCGGAGACTTCACGGTCAGCCTGACGAAGAAGCCGCGCTACATCATCGAGAGCAAGTGCACCGGCTGTACGACCTGTGTGGAGTACTGTCCGGTGGAGGTCCCCGATCCGTTCAATCAGGACTTGTCCGGGAACAAGGCCGTTCACATCTACTTTTCCCAGGCCGTGCCCCTCGTCCCGTATATCGACGACCGGTGCCTGTATCTGGCGGAGAAGAAGTGTTCCATTTGCGTGGGGGTGTGTAAGACCGACGCCATCGATCTCCATCAGCAGCCCGAGAAGTTGGAGCTCAAGGTCGGCGCCATCGTCCTGGCCGTGGGGTATGACGTCTTCGATCCCAAGCCGAGAAACGACTACGGCTATGGACAGATTCAAAACGTCGTCACGAGTCTCGACTTCGAGCGGCTCCTGTGTGCCACCGGGCCCCACGAAGGGGAGATCCTGCGCCCGTCGGATAAGAAGCACCCGCACAAGATCGCCTGGATTCACTGTGTCGGTTCCAGGCAGGTGCTAGAGGGCGGAAACAGCTACTGCTCCGCGGTGTGTTGCTCCTACATTCAAAAGCAGGTGATCCTGACCAAGGACCATGACGCCGACGCCGAGGCCGTCATCTTCCACAATGACATCCGGTCCTATGGCAAGGACTTCGAGCGGTTCTACCAGCGGGCCGCGAACCTGCCCGGCATAACGTTCATCCGCAGCTACGTGTCCATCGGTAGGGAGATCCCGGAGACCAAGAATGTAACCATCCGATACGCGACCGACGACGAGGGCGTCAAGGAGGAGGAGTTTGATCTGGTGGTGTTGGGCGTCGGTTTGGTCCCACCGGCCAATGGGAATGGCCTGGCGGATCTGTTCGGCGTCGAGCTCATGAACCACGGGTTCTGTAAGACCAACCCCGGTAATCCCATCGAGACCTCGCGGCCGGGAGTGTTCGTCAGCGGCGCCTTCGCCGGGCCCATCGATATTCCGGAGTCGGTGGTCACCGCCAGCGGCGCCAACGCCATGACCGGGGCGCTCTTACGGTCCCAGCGCGGGAACCTGGCCCGGGAGCGGATCTACCCGCCGGAGCGGGACGTCACCGAAGAGGAGGTCAGGGTGGGGGTCTTCGCGTGCCACTGCGGTTCGAACATCGGCCGCGTGGTGGATGTGCCCTCCCTGGTGGACTACGCCCAGACCCTGGATAACGTGGTCCACGCCGAAGAGGGGCTTTTCATCTGCTCCACGGATGCGGCCCAGCAGATATCGAACACGATCCGCGAAAAAGGGATCAACCGCGTGGTGGTGGCCGCCTGCACCCCCAGGACCCATGAGCCGCTCTTTAGGGACACCCTCCGGGAAGGGGGCATCAACCAGTACTTCTTCGACATGGCCAACATCCGGGAGCACTGCTCCTGGTGCCACTCCAAGCAGCCGGAGGAGGCCACCGCCAAGGCCAAGGACATCGTGCGCATGTCCGTGGCGCGGACGATCAACCTGGAGCCGCTTCAGGAGTTCGAGCTGCCCGTCACCAAGGTCGGGTTGGTGGTGGGAGGTGGCGTGGCCGGGATGACCAGCGCCCTGAGCCTGGCCGATCAGGGCTTTGAGGTCCATCTCGTGGAGAGGGCCAAGGACCTCGGAGGCATGGCCCGCAGGATTCAATCCACGCTGGAAGGGCTGGACGTTCAGGCGTACCTGGATGAGCTGATTCGCAAGGTGTATCGCCATCCCCTGGTTCACGTGGTCCATGGCGCGACGATCACGGGCGTCACCGGCTATGTGGGCAACTTCGTCACCACGGTGAGCTACGAGGGCAGGAGTAAGACCATAGAGCACGGTGCGGCCATCCTCGCCACGGGCGCTGACGAGTACAAACCCACCGAGTACCTGTATGGGGAAGACGACCGGGTCCTGACCCAGCTCGAGCTGGAGAAGCGGATCAGCGACGGTGACGAGGGGATCACCCAGGCCAAGAACCTGGTGATGATTCAGTGCGTCGGTTGCAGGCAAGAGGACCGGAACTACTGCTCTCGGGTCTGTTGCAGTCAGGCCGTCAAAAACGGGCTCAAGCTCAAAGATCTCAACCCCGACATGACCGTCCATGTGCTGTTTCGGGACATGCGGACCTACGGGTTCGCCGAGGATGGGTACCGCGAGGCGGCGGACAAGGGGGTCATTTTCACCCGGTTCGAGGTCGACGACAAGCCCCAGGTGGCGCCGGATGAGGACGAGGAGGAGGGGCGGCCCATTTTGCGGGTCACCGTGCCGGATCCGATTCTGGGTCAGAGGCTGGCTTTGGACGCGGACTTCGTCGTGCTGTCGGCCGCTGTGGTTCCCTCGGCCGGAAGCCAGGAGGCCGGCCGGCTGTTCAAGGTGGCCTCGAGCCCCGATGGTTTCTTCCAGGAGGCCCATGTGAAGCTGCGGCCGGTGGACTTTGCCGCCGACGGCGTTTTCCTGTGCGGTCTGAGCCACTACCCCAAGCACATCACCGAAGCGATCAGTCAGGCCTATGGCGCCGCCGGCCGGGCGGCCAGCCTCCTGGCCGGGGATACGGTCACCGCCTCGGGCTCCGTCTGCGAAGTGAGGGAGCACGACTGTGTCTCCTGTGGGGCGTGCATCACCGCGTGCACCTACGGAGCCATTGAGTTCCAAGATACGTCGGTGGGTAAAAAGGCCGTGGTGAATCCCGTCCTGTGTAAAGGGGACGGTCTCTGCTGCGCCAAGTGTCCGACCAACGCGATTTTCTTAAAGCACTTTACAGACAAAGAGGTCTTCGACCAGATCGACGCGGCGCTGTTTGACGCCTTCGGGGTCGAGGGTTGAAGTTGGAATAGAGGATCAGAAAGGAGGCGAAGCGAAATGGCAGAGCTTGAACGGAAGCCAAAGATTGTCGCTTTCCTGTGCAATTGGTGAGCTTACTCCGCTGCGGACCTGTCTGGAGTTACCAGACAAAGCTATGCGACGGAGATTCGGATTATCCGCCTCATGTGTACCGGCAGGGTGGACCTGGCGTTTATTTTTCACGCCTTTGCTAAGGGCGCGGACGGGGTAATTATCGGCGGTTGTTGGCCGGGTGAATGCCACTATGTAACCGAAGGGAACTACGATGCATTGGGCAATATGCATCTGGGTAGGAAGCTGCTGGATCGCATCGGCGTGAACCCCGAGCGGTTTCGGCTGGAGTGGATCGCGGCCTCCGAGGGGAATCGATTCGCCGAAGTGATGAATGACTTCGTTGCGAAGATCGGAGGACTGGGGTCCATCGGATCGGGTGAAGGGATTGAGCCCGACGTGCTGGAGCGCAAGCTCAAGGCTGCTGAGAAGATCCTCCCCTACCTCAAGCTGGTGGAGCGGGAGAAGCTCCGGGTCCCGACCAAAACCGAGAAGGGCTACAATGAGTTCTTCGCCAGTGACGAGGTGACCCGGCTGTTTGATGAGCTGATCGCCGACAAGCTGACGGTCAGTGAGATCCTTTCGCTCCTGGAGGAGCGACCGCTGTCCACCGGTGAAATTTCCCAGGCGTTGGGGCTGAGTCCTTCCGACGTATCCAGGCATATGAACGTTTCGTCCAGGCAGGGCCTGGTCAAGTACGACCTCGAACGCCAGAGCTATGCCCTCCCGTAGGAATGTTATGGATCACGAGCAGATCGATCAGATTATTGAAAACCATGGGGGCGAGGCCAGCTCACTGATCCAGATATTGCTGGAGATTCAGAACGAGCTTCATTGGCTTCCCGCCGATGTTCTGGCGAGGGTCAGCGAGGGACTGGGCGTGTCCATGGCGCGGATTGTGCACATCGCCACGTTCTATCAAGCCTTCAGCCTGGTCCCCAAGGGGCGTCACCAGGTTCACGTCTGTGTGGGCACCGCCTGTCATGTGCGGGGGGCGCCGCGGGTGCTCGACACCGTGCAGGACCTCATCGGCCTCAAACCCGGCGAGACGGACCTGGAGTTGAAGTTCAGCCTCGAGACGGTGAACTGCCTCGGTTGCTGTGCTCTGGCGCCGGTGGTGGAGGTCGATGGCAAGGCGTACGCCAATGTGTCGGTGGCCGAAACAGCAGACGTGCTCCAGAGCTACGAGTAGAGGATAACCATGGCGCTGTTTGGCTCGCCCCAAGACCTCGCGAAATTTCGGCAGGACCTCTCGGCCAAGAGGGATCCCGCCAAACCTTGCATCTCCATTTGTGCCGGGGCGGGTTGCCTCGCTTGTGGCGCGCAGGAGGTCATCGACGCCTTCAGGGCGGAGCTGGACACCCAGGGTCTGGCCGCCCAGGTGGACACCAGAGGGACCGGGTGCCCGGGGTTCTGCGAGAGGGGCCCGGTGGTGGTCATCCATCCCGAGGAGATTTGCTATCTCCAGGTCAAGCCCGAGGACGTCCCCGACATCGTCGGGCAGATCATTGGGGAGAAGAAGGTCGTTGAGCGGTTGCTGTACGAGGATCCCGAAACGGGGGAGCGGGCTGTGCACGAGTCCGACATTCCCTTTTACAAGCATCAGCAGCGCAACATCCTTTGCGAAAACATCAAGCTCGACTCCAAGAGCATAGACGACTACCTGGCGGTGGGCGGCTACACGGCGCTGGACAAGGCCCTGTTTCAGATGACTCGCCAGCAGGTTCTGGACGAGGTCAAAAAGTCCAACCTGAGAGGGCGGGGCGGGGCCGGCTTTCCGGCTGGGAGAAAATGGGAAGGGTCCCGCGACGCCCCCGATGATCCGAAGTACGTCATCGTCAACGCCGATGAGGGGGATCCCGGAGCGTTCATGGACCGGGCGCTGCTCGAAGGCAATCCCCATTCCATCCTTGAAGGGTTGATCATCGGCGGCTACACCATCGGCGCCTCCGAGGGCTACTTCTACGTGCGGCAGGAGTACCCGCTGGCCGTGGAGAATGTGGTCCTGGCCATTGAACAGGCCCGGTCCTACGGCCTGTTGGGGACCGACATCCTGGGATCCGGCTTTGACTTCGACGTCTGTGTGCACCGGGGGGCCGGCGCCTTCGTCTGTGGCGAATCCACGGCGCTGATGACGGCTCTGGAGGGCCGCGTGGGAGAGCCCCGGCCCAAGTACATCCGCTCCAACATCAAGGGGCTGTGGAACAAGCCCAGCGTGCTGAACAATGTCGAGACCTGGGCGAACGTGCCGGCGATCATCAACCGTGGCGCGGATTGGTTCACCCAGCTCGGAACCGACGGGAGCAAGGGGACCAAGATCTTCTCCCTGGTGGGGAAGATCAACAACACCGGCCTGGTGGAGGTGCCCATGGGCATGCCCCTCCGGGAGATCATCTACGACATCGGTGGTGGGATCCCCGGCGGCAAGAAGTTCAAGGCCGTGCAGACCGGAGGGCCCTCCGGAGGATGTATTCCCGAGGATCAGTTGGACTTGAAGGTTGGTTTTGACGAGCTCACCCAGGCCGGCTCCATGATGGGGTCCGGCGGGATGATCGTCATGGATGAAGACACCTGTATGGTGGATGTCGCCAGGTACTTCA
>JAOZUO010000008.1:0-17520 GCA_029938605.1 Deltaproteobacteria bacterium
GCAGGGGCGCGGTCACGCGTAGCAGCCCCAGCCCTAGCCCCAGCCCCAGCCCCAGGGGATAGATATGGCCATCCGTCACAGAAAGGGAAAAGCCCATACGTTGACCGTCAAGAGAGCTGAGCGTATCCTATGGGCATGAGCTCGACGGTAGACAAGATCATGTCCGCAGCCCTAGGCCTTCCTACGCAAGCGCGCGCCTTTCTGGCGGAGAAGCTGATCGAAAGCCTCGACGCAGAAGGGGGCGCAGAGCTTTCTGCCGCATGGAGGGAGGAAGTCAAAAAGCGCTGTCGGGAGATCGACGAGGGGTTGGTTGAGCTGCGTGAGGCTGAAGATGTGTTTGCCAGAGCCTACTCAGTGATCGAGTGAGGCGGGTACGGTTCCATCCCGAAGCCGAACCCGAGTGAATCCGTTGCTGTATCGTGTGGTCGAGGGAGACGTTCGCCGCTGCATGACACGAACGTTTCCCTACGGCGTTCTTTTCCGGAAAGAGCCAGAGGAGTTGGTCATCATCGCAGTCATGCAACTGCACCGGGACCCACACTACTGGAAGACACGGGTTCGGGGAAACGTGGACTGACCGGACTATTTTGTTACAGCAACACGCTCAATCTGGCGACGGACCACAAGATCCCCAGGGCCAGCGCTGGGGAGAAAAAGAGCAGCAGCAACAGAAGGCTGGGCAGGGCGGCGGGGGCCTGGTTCAGCCGCTCCAGGGCGACCTCCAGGGCCTCATAGCGTCGCTTCTCCGTCAGATGCCCATTCCCGCCGCTATCGGCGGCGCCGGACACCAGCGCCAGATCCACCCGCTCGTCGAGCTCAAGGAGCAGCGCATCGGGCACGGAGTCGAGCTCTGTGGACCTCAGCGGTGGTAGGCCCCTGACGATGCGGTGGGATACGCTCGTGGCCAACAGGCCGAACAGGCTCGCTTCGGTTTGCATAGTCTGAACCACCGCACTGCTAGACCGACTCAGTCACCACGCCCACATCCTGACCACCAAGGGCAGTTCCTTCAGGATGCGGAAGCGGAGAAAGACAACGAAGTGAGCACGCGCAAACGCTAAGCCGAGCCGCGAACGCCCGGGCGACTACGACCTGGGTGAGATTTTCATTATTTCTAAATTGGAGGAAACAGAGAAGAGCCTTTTTTTACAATATGAACACGTTTCACGAAGGAAAACACGTGATCAACCCAGGAGAGGGAGTCCCCAGCCCCGGCCCCAACCTCCACCTCAACCCCAACCCCAGGGGATGAATGTGGCATCCGTCACACAATCGCCAATTCGCACACCGATTTGAGGACTCTACCTCGACTCGTCGCGAAGACCCTGTGATATGCCTGATGCCAGCAACATCAACGTTGCAAGTTTGCGTGGAGGGAATTGATGCAAAAGACCATCTGTAGTGTTTTGTTCTCCGTAGGATTTCTCCTGCCGGCATTGGCGATGGCGCAGGCCGCACCATCGCCAATGCCGGCGCCGGACCCACCTCCGACAGCGCCGGCACGCTCGGGTGACGCCCAGCCCGGCGCCCAGCCCGACGCCACCTCGGCGCCGGCAGCGCCGGAGCAGCCACTACGTGCCACACCGGCGCCTCGCGAAGTGGCGCCGCGCGACACGGCACCACCGCCCTACTACCCGCCGGTAGGTCCGAATGGTCGCTACCAACCTGCTCCGCGTATTCTCAAGCCAGTGGAGGCCGCACCGGTGGGGGGCTTCCCTCTCCGGAAAAAGCGCATGAGCTTCAGCCTCGAGCTGGGATACCCCTTCCTGGATTTCCGGTTCGGCTACGGGCTCTCGGACCGTTTCCAGTTCCTGATAGGCTATCGGGGTCTCTACTCCCTGAGCTCGGCCGGCTATGCCGGCGTGAAGATCGGGCTTTTCCAGAACAAGGAGCGCTCGGTGGGCGTGTCCCTGGTCGCCCTGGGTGGCTACAACTACGTCAAAGACGCCGACGGAGATGGGGGCACCACCAAAATGCTGGTCGGCGGAGATGGCGGCTTTGGTGAAGGCTGGCTCATGGCCACTGTGCGGCGCCGTCGCCACGGGCTCACGCTCACCGGGGGCATGCGCATTTCCGAGATGTCAGGTTGCGACGACAGTGAGTACTATTGTTACAGCTCCGTTTTTGACAGCGGTCGAGACGGCACTCTCGTCACCGCCTTCTTCGAGCTCGGATGGGAAATGCGGATCATGCAGTTCGCGAGCTACTACGTCGCCATGGGCGTGGACATGTTCACCAACAGCAAGGACCTGCCCGCCATGGTCCGGTTCCGCACCGGCGTGATGCTCGATTTTTAGTCCGACAGGTTAGCGGGGAGGACGCAGGGGCGCGGTCACTCGTAGCAGCCTCAAGGCCAGGGTGTAGCCCACCGTTTCGTGGGCTCGGAGCTCCACCCGGGTCGTGAACCCAGACCGCACCTGACCCTGGCACCGGACCGAGCGGGAGAGCCGTCCCTTGGGGTCGTAGCGCCGCAACTCCCAGCCGGCTGCCGGCCCTGGTTTTTGTCCCCGTTTTGGCCCCCGTTTGGGCCCCTTGGCCCGGGCCTGTCCGAGCACCACGTCCACCGTGGCGCCATCGGCGAGCCGCCAACGACAGACCTCGGCGCCGCCAGACAGGTGCCCCGCCCGCGCCTGGCCCGACGGCAATAAGAACATCAAGCGCACATCCCGCACCATACCCTCCACCAGGGACCGACGCGTGAAGGGCTCCACCGCGCGGCTGACCTGCGTGGTCCCCCGCCCGCTGGTGACATCCAGGAGCGTCATGCCCTCCGGAGCCATGGCCACCAACCGCACCGAGCCCCGGCCCGAGTCCCCGGTGACCACGCCCAGCAGCGCCGAACGTTTGCCGAGGGGGAGACGGAACTCGATGGTGTGTACCACCTGCCAGGCCCCCGTGGGAAAACGTGCTCGACACCGATCCAGGAGACGGGACGCTTCGGGAGGCGAGGCAGGGCGCAATCGTGGAATCGCGCTGCAAGAGGACAATAGCCCCATGACGACGATCCACGCGGCGATCTTCACCGGTAGATCACTCGGGCGGTGGTGATCTGGATCCGGGTCGTGGCCTGCGCCTGCTCGTAGATGGTCACAACCCCTATGGTGCCCCGTTGCTGACCGAGGGTGAGCTCGATGCGCTTGATGAAGCGGGAGATGGCCTTGTTGAGCGGGGTCAGGACAATGCGCGATGGGGAGCCGGGCCGCAGACGCGCCCGAAAGGCGAGGCTCTTGCGGAAGAGGCCGTGCATCCAGAGCTTGATCTCGGCGAGCACCATCTGCATGGCGCCGGTGCGGCTGTTGGCGTCGGCCACGTACCGCCCGTTCCGCCACAGGTAGCGTACCGCCCGTCCCCCTGACAGCACGAGCTTGCTGCGCAGAGGCGACGTGTACTCCCACGTAATGGCGCCGCCCGCCCGGTATTGAAACACCCCTCGAGAGATCAACGGACGTCGCAGAATCTTCATGGACTTGCTCTGCACGAAGGTCGCATTCACCGCCTTCACCGACCGCGCCGCCTTCTGGACAGTGGCCCAGCTTCCACCCCAGCCCGCCGACGGAGCTGTGGCCGGGGCCGACACCAGGGAAAGAACCAGACCGACCGTGAGCTGCAACATCGACGACCTCCAACGAAACTCCGACTAGACCCTCGAAACTCCGACTAGACCATTGCTCTTAGACCATTCCTCCGGACACGGGAATCACCGCGCCGGTCACATAGGACGCGTCGGGGGAGCAGAGGAACCGCACCACGCGGGCCACCTCCTCCGGACGGCCGATCCTCCCGGCGGGGATCAACTGTTTGACGTTGGGGAGCGCAAGATCTTTCGTCATATCGGTATCAATCAGCCCCGGCGCCACCACATTCACGCGGATCCCGAGGCGACTTACCTCGGACGCCAGAGCCCGCGACGCCGCGATGAGTCCCGCCTTGGCGGCGGCGTAGTTGGTCTGCCCGCGGCTGGGCAGCAAGGCAGACACCGAGGAGAGGCTCACGATGGCGCCCGACTTCTGCCGAACCATCTTCTTGAGCACCGGGCGGGTCAGGTTGTAAAAACCGTCCAGGCTGGTGGAGATGACCCGCTCCCAGGCGGGCCGCTCCATCATGACGAAGAGCCCGTCCGCGGTGACTCCGGCGTTGTTTACCAACACATCCATGCGCCCGTGGCTCTCGAGCACCTCGGCGATGGCCTGTCCGGACTGCTGACCATCCCGGACATCAAACCCCACACTCTCTCCATCCCCTCCCTCGGCGCGCACAAGGCGTAAGGTTTCGACGGCCGCCGCCTCGTTGGCGTGGTAGTTGACGATGACGTAGTAGCCCACCCGCGCCAGCTCGACACAGATGGCGCGACCAATCCCACGGCTTCCGCCGCTCACCAGCGCGATTTCTTTCACGATGCCTCGCTCGGTTTCTTAGGCCTTGTACCCTTCAAAAGCTCGCCGTGAAACCTAGCACGTCACACAGGGGACCGCTACGGGTTCAAAACGGTCATCACTCCCAAAAAGGCTCGAAGTGATACCACTGCGTCGGATGGCGGCGGAGCACCGTCTCCAGGTGTTGCACATACCTGCTCGCGGAAGCGGCCAGGGCCGCGTCCCGGTCCCGGCGGTGGGCAGCCTTCACGGTTGCGGCGGCGAAGGCGCGGAAATGATAGGAGCACCGGCCCGTGCGGACGACAAAGAAGGTGATGATCGGCGCGCCGGAGAGCAGGGCCAGGGCGTGAGGCGCCTTGGGCAAGCCCACCCGACGCCCCAACATCCGGACGGGGATCACGGGCTGCTCGTCGCTCCAGACGCGATCGCCAGCGAGGGACAAGAGCCCACCGTCGCGGAGAAATCGCAGCCCCTCGATTCCCTGGATAGTGGCCTCCTGTCCAGCCTCCAGGGAGACCACTCGGACGCCCCCCATGCGGAGGTCCTCTTTCTGCAGCCGCTCGATCTGCTCGGCCTGCTTCTCTCCCATGAACAGCATCAACCGGAACTCACGCTCCCCCAGCAGCCGCGCGCCAATCTCCCAGTTGCCCACGTGAGACATGAGCAGGATGGCGCCACGACCTGACGCCGCCGCCGCCTCAATGTGCTCCAACCCCTCCATGGTGCACGAAAGCCGCTCAGGGGTGTACGCCAGCCGCAGCCGCTCGGCGAAGAGGGCGGCGAAGCCATGATACTGCGCCCAGGCCAGCTTCAACCACGCCCAACCACTGTGCTGAGGAAATAGCGCCCGATAGAAGCGGCGGCTCGTGGCGAGACGTCGGGGCAGTAGCAGAAAATACCCCGTGGAGACGATCCAGGCGAACATCGCTACAACCCAGATCCCCACGTGTCCCCCCAACCACGACAGCACGGCGTACACCCACCTCTTCAAGGCTCAGTCTCCATGCCGCCAGTATGACCCGGCAATTTCGGAGCCGTCAAGGACGTCGTCGGACAGTCGGACAGGGTTGTCGTCGGACGGGGTACCACCCAGAAAACAGGCGCACCAGACAAAACAATGGTGATAAATTACAGGAATGCATCCTGTGAAGCACCCGATCGCCCAACCGGGCCCGTTCAGATGAAGGCGCTACTGGAGGGTTGCCGCTGGGTGCTGTCCCGGTTCATGGACCTGAGCTCTGAACCCTATCTGCAGTCCATCGAGGGGAGGTACCTGCGCATCGTCGGGATCCGGTGCCCTCTGGCGTGCGCGTACTGTGTCTCTGGCGCTCAGAAACGGGAGGTCCAAGCCGGCGCCCTCGAACGCCTACGGCGGAACCTGAGCCCTGAACCGCCGCCGGGGAATACCGCTGTGCTCAAACCCGCGATCCAAACGCCGGAAACCACACGCCGCATCCTGGTCGGGATAAAGCGAACGCTGGCCGATACCCCACCCGAGGTCCCTCTGGAGCTGACCGCCGACGACCTGCTGGAGTTCGATGGAATCCTGGATGTTTTTGCCCTCCACGTCCGTTACCAACGCCCGTTGAGCGTGATCACCCCCGGGCTCAAGCTCGCCGACCTGGACTTCGCCCGCGCCTGCTCGGCGTTCCCCGTGCGGTTCACGCTCACCCTGCCCTCGAGCTCCTCCCAAGTCACCGACGCGCTCCTGGGAAGACCCGGCGCACACGCTGCCATCCTCGAGGCCCTCACGAACCTGCAACGCCTGTCCATCTCCTTCTCGCTAAACACCGTCATCACGCAAGACAACGTGGACGGTCTGGCGGCGCTGGCACGCTTCGTCTTCGAGGAGCTCGGGCTGTCGGGATTCGCCATGCCGATGTTCTATCCGGAACAGACCCTGCTAGATACCGATCCCCGGGCCATGCGACTGTACCCGTCCCTGGCGCGACTGAACACTCAGCTGGAGCAGATCGTGGACCTGTGCGAAGGGCGCGATCGCCGGGTGACCCTGATCGACGTCCCCATTTGCCGCCTCTCCGATCGTGTCACCAACAGCGACAGCATCGAGTGGAGCTTCGTGTCCCACACCGACTCCCCCACCCCGAGCTACCGTCTCGGGAGGTGCGACACCTGTCGCTGGGATCCCGAATGCTGCCACCTTTCCGAGCCACCTTAGCTGCGCGTCAGGGCTCGGCTGGGTGATTGTGGTCAGCCTCTACAACCGTGGCGATCAGCCAGGTCTCCTCGCGACCGCGACCGCGACCGCGACCGCGACCGCCACCGCCACCGCCATTGCCATCGCCATCGATCGGGGCGACCGAATCCGTCGCGAGGTCCGCCGCGGTCAGGGCCGCGTTGAGCTCCGCCCAGGTGCGGAAGATGCACCGCAGTCCGCGCGCACGGGCCCAGAGGGCTTCGAGACGTCGCTCCCAGGGCCACCGCCCGACACCGCCCGGTATCGTCGCCCGGATCACGATGCTGCCGCCGGGAGCGAGGCAGGCGCGCGCCCGGCACAAGGCTTCATGAAGTTGCTCGTCATCGAGGTGGTGCACCATGTCCGCCATCAGGACCGCCTGCGCGCGGGCTCCCGATAGCGCGAGCGCCTCGGCACGTCCGAGCACCACCTGACCCCGGTCGCCCAGGACCCAGCGGGAGATGCGGGCCCGGTCCAGATCCGGCTCCACGCCGACGACGCGCAGGTGTGGACGGCAGGCCAGGAGCCACGCCGCGGGGACACCGAAGCCACAGCCGACATCGATGATCAGCCCCTTGGCGGGAACGACCTTCGCCAGGCGATCAAACATCGGATCCAGCCGGACCTTGAACCAGGCGAAGAGCCGCGGGTAGGCAGCCAACGACGCGAACCGACTGTGGACCCGACGACGGTGAGCCGCTGAACCCGGCTCGACGGATGAGGGGGCGTTGCCCGGGGCGCTGCCCGATATGGGGACGTCGGGGGGCGCGGACGGACCGCCCGCGGGGTACAGCCTGCGCAGCACCGGCGGCAGCAGCACGATGGCGCCTACGAGGGCATAAAAAATTCCGAAGGAGGTCACGATTCCGGCGCTCCGTAGCACGGCGTGGTCGGAAAACACGAGGCTACCGAACCCCAGGAGGGTGGAGCCACCCGCCAAAAATACCGCCTGCCGCACCGCTCGATGACCCCGGTGGTTCGGATCCAGGTAGCGCACATGAGCCCGCACGAAGTACAGACCGTAGTCGAGGCCCATGCCCACGACCACGATGATCAACATGAGCCCTGGGATGTCCAGCCGACGCCCCAGGAGCTTGAGCGTTCCGAGGGTACAAACCAAAGAGAACACCAGGGGCGTAATGGCTAGCAACACCAGCCGCCAGTCCAGCAGCGTGACTACCAACAGCACCAAGACCCCCACCCCCACCAGCAGAAGCATCAGGACGAAGGTACGAGAGATGAGAGTCGCCAACCGCGACGTGAACCGGCGGGTGTCAAAAACGCGTAGCCGGGCACCGCTCACCTGCCGTCCAAATTGCTCCCCATCGAACTGCGCGGCGGGAACCACCGGAGCGAGCATGAGGAGCCCTCCGCCCGAGCGGCTCCGGGTGATCCCCAGGGCGGCACGTTGCGCCTTCGGAACGGGGGACGAGGTCAAGCGGGGCACTTCAATCTGGCGCACAAAGGGATCGAACGCCGCAGCAGTGAAGCCCGCCACCTCGGCGGCGGAGGCCAGCGCCCGCTTCACCCGAGTCCGTCTGGCGCCAGTCCAGAAGTCCTTCCAGGCGGCCAGGTTGGCCCGGGCACGGCGGACCCCGGGATAGACGTGTGAGGGGGAAAAGGCTCCTGCCACCCGGGAGGGCCCGAACCCATCGAGGACCTCGGCCAGCCGATCACTCTGCTGCTGCAGCTCGGCGCCGTCGCGCCCCTCAACCAGCACCCAGACCCTCTTTCCGAAGTCTCCCCAAGCTCGCTTCATGAGCTGCTCGGCGGCGTGCGTAGACGGATGCATGGTGTTCATGGTCTGAAGATCGGCACCAAACTGGGGGCGCACGAAAAAGGCCAACACGGCCACCAGCGCAGCCGCCACGCCCAACACCCTCCACGGCCGCCCGCTCCCGAGCCAAACCAGCAGACGATCCGAGTCTACCAGCGGCCCCTTTGCAGCCAACCTGCTCGCCTCGAACAGCCGGGGAAAAACCACATGCACGAACCCGAAGGAGGCCGCGACCCCGAGAGCCGCGAAGATCCCCACCTGGGCCAGGAGGGGAAATCCGCTCACGATCAGCGCGCCAAAGGCACCCACCGTGGTGACCACGGCGAGGAGTCCCACGGCCCAGACCTGGCGTGCCGCGCGACGCCCCGCGTCCCGATGCTCCTGGTGCAAAAAGAGAAGATAGGCGATGCCATGATCCACCGTAATGGAGATGAGCGCGCCTCCGAACCCGAGCGCGAGGGCCGAAATCTCCGTTGAGATCAAAGAGTAGACGAACAGGGCGACGATGGCGCCCGCGCCCGCCGGCAGCAGCGCCAGCAACCCCACGGTGGGTCTGGGAAAACACAGGATCAGCAAAAGAACAATGCCCAGCGTGGCGATGACCATCGCCCGGGTCGTATCCCGTCGGATGATGGTCTCGTTATCGAGCGCCGCGCGGTAGGCTCCCACCGGCGTCACGACGACGCCCAGGCCGTCGGCGTCCAGGCGCTTTTGCATCGCACCGAGCAGCGCGGTGAGCCGCCGCGCAAAAGACGTGTCCGTGCCCGCGCCCGTCGGCTCGGCGATGATCAGCAGGTGACGCCCGTCCCGGGTCACGAGCTGCCGACGCCGGATCTCGGCTTTGTCGCTCGGACGGAGCCATTGCAACCGCGCCATCACCAGGTCCCGCAGCCCCAGGGGATCCCGGGTCACCCCCTGCGCCTGTCCGATTCCCTCCAGGCCCAGGAGCCGCCGACGGTTGGCCAGTACCGCCTGAGTGACCCGGGCGGGCTTAAGACGCGGAGCCACGAGGGTCTCGAGGTCCCGACGGGAAAAGAGCACGGGCAGCCGCCCACCGATCCCCGCGTAGAGGCCGGCGATGGCCTCCCCCACGTGGTCCATACCCACGCGTCGGAAGAGCCCGCTGCGTCGGAGCTCGCGCCCGACCCGCGACGCCACAGACACCAACCGGTCCACGTCCGGCGCCTTGGAACGAAGGCTCAGGTCGATGTAGACGCGATCCAGACTGGGGTGATGCGTCAGCACGTACCGCGCGTCGTTGACCACGGGATCGGAGGTCGGTAGGGCCCCCGTGAGATCCGCATCGATCTCGAGGCGACGCAGCCCCACCCAGAGCGCCGCCGCCAGCGCCGCCGCGGTCACCAAAATCGTGGTCCATTTTCGAAAGCTGCCCATTAGCCGTCCGTGGCGACCGGGCGAGTCCGCCAACGGCGCGGGAGGAAGATGCGCTGGGTGATGAGCCGCGAGAAGGTGAAGCTGTTCCTCCAGAAATCTACCCAGGGCCGGAAGTGGGAGATCCGTTCAGCGGTGTACACCACGCTCACAGGCGCCTCGACGACGGGTAGACGATGCCAGCCCGCAAGGACCAGGATCTCCACCTCGAACTGAAACCGACGGGCTCGAGGCCGCAGGGCGAGGACCTCAGGGAGGGGGTAGAGGCGAAAGCCGCTTTGACTATCGGCGACCCGCCCGCCCCCGCCGGCGCGCACCCAGAAATTTGAGAACTTGCGACCAAAGCGGCTCGTCCACGGAATGTGGTCGCCCTCCATGCCCTGTCGACACCCAACGACGATGGGGCGGCCCTCCAGTGGCAGGGCTCCGATCAGGTGCGGTATGTCCGCCGGATCGTGCTGGCCATCAGCGTCGATGGTGACGACGTAGCTCGCCTCGTCGACCAGGGAGGTAAACCCCGTCAGCAGCGCCGCGCCCTTGCCGCGATTTCGATCATGGCGAAGCACCCGGACCTCCGGGATCCGGGCCAGCACGTCCAAGGTGCCGTCAGTCGAGCCGTCGTCCACCACCACCGTTCGCATCCCCTGGGCCAGGGTCCGTTCCACCAGCGACCCCACGGAGGCGGCGTGGTTGAAGACGGGGATGACGCAGGCGACCTGCGGCGAAGCCGGCCTAGGCCTAGGCCTAGAGGTGGGGGGGTATCCGTCGTTCATGCCCCCCCTTTTGCGACTGGTCCCTGGGCGGAAACCGGAAGCCCGTCCGCGGTCAAGCCGAGGTACGCCATGGCCCAGGTGCCCGGACCCATGTGCGCCCCCGAGGTAAGAGACATGGGACGCACAAGAACGCGGGCCCCCGGCAAGCGCACCGAAACCTCCTCTGCCACCTCGGCGCGAAGCCAGGATTCGTTGTCGGTGTACTGCAAAAGCACAAGGTAGTGACCAGACACGGGCGGGAGGCTGGCCAGACGCTTCCACGCAAACAGGAGCTGATCTCGCCTGCTGCGCACCGTACCGACCTTGCGCGCCCCGTCCGCTGCGGGGGTAACGATGGGCTTGAGCCGCAGGGCTTCGCCAAAGAAGGCGGCTGTTTTGGAGAGCCGCCCCGAGGCGGCCAGGTATTTGAGGCGATCTAAGAAAATCAACTCATCCGCGCAGATCACGGCCCGCCGGGCAAAGTCGATCACCGCGTCAGCGTCAGCGTCAGCGTCAGCGTTAGCGTTAGCGTTAGCGTTAGCGTTAGCGGCTGTACCCGAGCGAGCAAACTCCGCCGTGGCGAGCACGGACAAACCAAGCTTCCCAGAGGCCGCCCCGGAGTCGATAACGCACATCCGGTCAGCCGAGTCCTCAGTCCGCTGCCAAGCCGAGGCCACCTCATGGATACCCGAAAAGGCCGAGCCCACCGTGACATATACCAACCGCTCATGCGCCCCGTTCAGCCGCGAGAAGATATCGTGGCGCTCCTGAAGCGAGGCCTGGGAAGTGGACACCCGGGCGCCCCGGAGCATGGCCGCGTACAGATCCCCCGAGACCATCCGCGATTCGGGTGTGGAGGCCCCGTCACACAGAACGTAGCTCGACAAAAGGGTGACGCCCAACCGCGCGGCGTCATCGGCGGTCAGGGACCCGGCGGCATCGGTGACCACGTGGATGGACCCGTGGGTGTGGCGGTCGGTGAACTCCCGCGTCTGCTCTGAGAGATCGTCGGAGGCAAAGCGTACGACCTCTCCTGCCCCCGCCAAGGCCCGCTGCACGGACTGCAGGTCTTCGGCGTGCAGATGGATCTTCACCAGCCCCTGGTGGGCGTGCACAACCGCCGAGCTCCCCAGAGCGCCTAGGTGGGCGAGGGACTCGGTCCCGCTTTCGCCCGTACGGACCACCGCGTCTATGCAGAACCCGGTCTCCGCCGAGAGCCTGGCGCCGGGCTGGACCTCGAGCAGGTCCCCAAAACGCTGGGCGACGGAGGGGTACGCCTCGGTCCCCGAAC
Source organism: Deltaproteobacteria bacterium (assembly GCA_029938605.1). GTDB lineage: Bacteria > Myxococcota_A > Polyangia > HGW-17 > JAJRWW01 > JAJRWW01. The sequence goes on from JAOZUO010000008.1 coordinate 11,783, forward strand.
CCAGGGCGCAAAGGAACTGCTCAAAGAAGATGAACATCCCCAGCGCCCCCGCGTCCACCACCCCCGCCTCGGCCAAAATCGGCAACTGGTCAGGGGTGCGGCGCACGACCTGGGCGAGGGAGTCGAGCACCCCCGCCATGGATCCGTCTGCCAAGCTGCGCCCGGCCGCCCCGAGCTGCTCATCCAGGCCATCAAACACCGAGAGCATGGTCCCTTGCTGCGGCTCGGGCACCGCCGACCAAGCCAACTCACGCCCACGAGCGATTCCTCGACCGAGTCCTTCCACGCGGGGCTCGGCGACCAGTCCTGCAAAAAACTGAGAGGCGATGTTGCCGGAGTTTCCCCGGGCGGCCAGGAGCAGCTCCCGACGCAGTTCCCCGCTCTCGAGCGGGTCGCCAAGGAGGGGGGCGAAGCTGGCGACAAGGTTGGCGCCGGTGTCCCCATCGGCCACGGGGAAGACATTGATGCGGTCGAGGACCTCTCCCCACTGGACCACCGCGCCACCACCGGATGCCAGCGCGCTCCAGTACTCGGGAACCGTCATTCCAACCCAAATGCCCGCAGCAGAGACGCGGGCAGACGGAGCTGCAACTCGAGATCGGGAAGCGACAACGCCACCTGCTCGGTGTGCCCCGTGGCACACAGCGCGCCCCCCTCTTTCAGCTCGATCTGGTAGTCGAGGACCAGCTTGGTGCGAGCCTCGACGATGGACGCCGTGCAGATAAACACGTCACCACATCGGAGGGGGTGGGAGTGGCGCGTGGACGTGCGGATCACGGGGTAGACGATCCGTGCGTCCTCCAAAGCGCCGTACATATTGACGCCGTGAAGCGAAAAGAGCTCGTCCCTGGCCATCTCGAAGTACTTCAGATAGTTCCCATGCCAGACGATCCGCATGGCGTCCACGTCGTGAAAAGGCACCTGCCTCTCCACCGAAGCCGACGGCAACACAGTGGCGGAATCATCCAGTTTTTTGCGACGACGAGGCATATGAATCCCCAAAACTCTTCAGCAATCGTTCGTTCTGTAGAACATCCGTTGTGGAAGATCAAGCCCAAGCAGTTGTCAGGGGGTCTCGAAGGATGATATCCAAGAGGAACCTAACAGTCAGGTCTGGAGGACGTCGTGAATAATCGAAGAGTGTATGGTTTCGTAGCAATCAGCCTGCTACTGGTCAGTGCGTTGCTCTCGGAAGGGTGCCGACGCGGGAACTATCTCTGGGTGCGTTCGGCGCGGTATCAACCGGGACTCCCAGCCTACATGAGCCAATCCTATCGTGGGCGATCCATTCATCTGATGAAGTTCACCAATCGCACCCCATCAACCTACTACTACTACAGCCCGAATCGAGGCATCAAATACGAGGCGTCCCCCAACCTGGCGGGCTACCTGAAGGAGTGCTTCGCAAAGGGGCTCACCGCCTCGGGGGTCAGGGTCCTTGGGCGAGCCGCGCCCAATGTGCACTCCCTTCGGGTGATCCTGCTGCGCATGAGTGACCAGCACATGGTCTTCGACGCTTTCTTGTACCTGAATCGTCGCACGGTCTACCAGAAGCGGCTCGTCATCCGTCGGGGCCCCGTACGGAGCCTCCACAAGCAGCACCTGTTGAAAATGTCCAACTACCAGATCAACCTGGCCATGGCCAAGTTGTTCATGGACCGCGGGTTCTGGTCGGCTTTCTTCGGGACCGCGACCCCAGCGCAACCCGTTGGGCCAGGAACCGGCGCCCCTCCCCCCTCAAACCTGCCGCCCTCCAAATCACCGTCGCCGATTCCACCGGGCACACCACCGTCGCAGACCCCACCGCCAGCGCCGGGCCCACCGCCCGCGTCCGGTGGCTTCTGAGCTCCAGACCGCTAGTCCCTCAACCCAAAACGCTTTTCCGGGTCGAGGGACTCGATGGACTGGCGAGCCGCTGCCGGGGGCTCACCCTGGTGGAGATCGGAACCTGTGGCTCGGACCCCTCAGCGATCCTCACTCCTTCAGAGCGTTCCCGTCTCGAACAGCTCGGCCACCGCCGCCGGCCCAGCTTCCTCGCCGCCCGGGTGGCCCTCAAACGTTTGGCCGTCGCCGTGGGGCGGGCCCATCCAAAGACCGACTTCCGGAAACTGCAGACCATCGCCCCCGACCACATCCGCCCCAGTCTGCCCGGAGACGACGGCGACCAATTGCTTTACTGCTCGGTAGCCCACGACGCCCGCTACGCCGTGGCGGTGGCCGATACGCACCCCATCGGTGTGGACGTCGAGGTCGCCTCCGACCGCGTCAAACGCGTGGAGCGAGCCTTCGTCAGCCCGTCCGAGACGGCGCTGCTGCCTCCCACCGCTGGGGGGCAGCGGACCGGGCTCACAAAGATCTGGACGGTCAAGGAGGCGGTGACCAAAGGCATGGGGATCCCCCTCGCCGAGGCCTTCGTGGCCGTGCAGATAACCAAGCTGGGCGATGACAAGAGCCGCTTCTCCCTGGCCGGCCGAGTCCACACCGCCTATCACGAAACCCTCTCCGACCACGAAACCCTCTCCGACCACGTCTTCACGCTGGTTCGGTTTCCACCGTAGCCCATGATTCGCGCAATTCTCCTATTGGCGGCGGTGTACCTGGTAAGTGGGGTGAACTTTTCGGTGCTGCTTTCGGCCGCGCGCCTGATCCCCGATCCCAGGAACTTGCACAGCGGCAACCCCGGGGTGTCCAACGTCTATCGCACCGCCGGTCCCAGCTGGGCCGGTCTGGTCCTATGCCTGGATGTGATCCGCGCCGTGACCGCGGCGGTCGGGTGCGCTTGGTTGCTACCGGCCACTGTTGCGCCATGGGGCGCGCTCGCCCTGGTTCTGGGCAACCTCTTCCCCGCCTTTCATCGTTTTCGGGGCGGCAAGGGAGTCGCCAATTTCCTAGGCTTCACCGTGGGGCTGGATCCTGTGCTGGGATTGGCCGCCACGGTGACCTGGCCCTTGGCATTCGCCGTGATCCGCAGGACCTACCTGTGCTCCTTCATCATGGTGGTCGCCCTCGGCGTGACCCTGGCCCACCGCTTCTCCTACCACCCATCGGCCCTTGGGGCCGTCGGGGCCACGGTCGCCATCATCGTCTGGGCGCACCGCTCGAACCTACGCGCGCACCGCTCGAACCTGCGCGCACACCGTCAGGACAGCTCGGCAACCTGATCAGCGAAGGAGATCCCCGACCCCAAACCGCGTGGCGTCCGGACCGATCCTCCTGGCCAGCCCGGTCAGAACCCGCCCCGGTCGCTACGGTCTGCGAGCGCCGTTCTCCCAGCAGAGAATCTCCGTGCTCCCGGGCGGCAAGGTGCGCTACGAGCTCGCCCGTCCCTGGCCCACGCCCAGCGGAGTCACTGAGCTCATCATGGAGCCGCCGCAGTTCCTCAAACGACTCGCCGTTCTGCTTCCGGCACCGGTTTCTCCGTGCCTACCGCTCGCAGTAGGTGTGGTCCTCCGGGTGGGTCCGGAAGTCGTCGGAGTCGATGTCGGGGCAGTTGTCGCGGATGAGCTCCTTGAGTGCGGTCACCTCGGGCCAGGTGAGGGCCATGGAGTCGAACACGATGGGGAAGGTGGGTGAGGTGCCGGTGATCTCATCGACCAGGACGTCGTAGTGGCCTTCGGCCTCCCCGGTGACCCACAGCTCCTCGAAGTTGGCTTCGAAGGCCTGCACCAGGTCGGGCAGGGTGTGGGCGTTGTAGATCACCATGTTCTCCATGGTGTTGTGTTCGGCGTTGTCCGAGAGGTTGTAGCTCCCCGACGCGACGATCCGGCCGTCGAAGAGCAAGTACTTGTGGTGCATCTGGGCGGCGTAGGTGTAGTGCCACCGATAGCAGTAGTACTTGAAGCGCAGGTCGATGCCCGCCGCGTAGAACGGGTAGCTGAAGTAGAACCCGCGGTCGTAGCAGTACCGGATCGCCGACTCGCTGTCGCCGGCGTCGACGAGGCAGTCCTCGAGGTCCGACTCCTGCAGCGAGTTGTACCACTCGCTGATGTACTCCTGGTTGTCCAGATAGACGCGGATGTCCATGGTCGGGTTCGCCGCGGCCTTGGCCATCAGGGCCTCGGCCAGCCCGCGGAGGCGGAAGTGTCCCGAGGCGATGTGGATGGACTCGGTGGCCTCGTCCACGAGCTGGATCAACCGGTCCGAGATGGCGTTTTCGCCCGTGATCACGGAGAAGGTCGGGCCGTAGGTGGCGGAGATGTAGGTGCGGAAGTTCGCCGAGGTGAACACCGCGTCCACGTCCGGGTTGTCCACGATGGCCTCCTCGGAGACGGGGATCGTTTCGTAGTACACCAGCGTGTCGTTCCACACGAAGTCCCGGGAGTTGGCCCACAGGTGATTGAACTCCTTCTGGAACCGGAGCAGCAGCTCGCTGTGGCCCGTCAGGATCACCGTGTTTTCGTCGTAGCGGGTGCCGGCGGAGTTGGACCAGTTTCCACTGCCGGTTATCAGCGTGCCTGTGTAGGCGGCGTCGAAGTCGGTCACCGCGCCGTCGAAGATCGCGAACTTGTGATGCATGATCTTGTTGACGTATCGCACGTCGATGCCGCTGTCCTCGAGGCGGGCGCTCCGGGAGCCGTCGGGATCGAGGTGGTCCCCGTTGGCGGTCTCGAACAGGAGTCGCACCACCACCCCGCGCTGCACCGCTGCCTCCAGGTCGTCCATCAGCGAGTAGTCGCTAAAGCTGTACATGGCGAGGTCGATGGAGTGCTGCGCGGCGCCGATGAGCTCCCTGGCCCGGGCCAAGTGACTGTCTGCGTACTCCTGGGGAGAGAAGATCACCTCTGCATGGAGTGACACCTGGCAGCGGTCCCAGATCGCCGAGACGAGCTGCTCCATGGCGATGGGCCCGACGTAGTACACGCCGTCCAGCTCTTGGACGTCGTCGAAGAAGTTGTCGTCCAGGGTGCCGGAGAGGGTGTCCGAGCCGTCCCGGTAAGCGGCGATGTTGTTCGCGGCCCGGCTGTGCACCCCGGCGTCTCGGAGTACGTCGGCGGTGGTGGCCAGGTCGTTGACAAAGCCCAGCACTTCGCGGACCTCGCACTCTCCCCAGACCGTGTCCGCCTTTCCCGGCTCGGCGATGTCGTCATATTGCCCGTCCCCGTCCCCGTCCCCGTCCCCGTCCCCGTCCTCACCTGTGGTGTCGTCGCCGCAGGCCGAGAACCCCACGGTCAGCGTAACGATTGCGAGCCAAGCAAAATACCTCAAAGCCAAGCGTCCTTTCTGGTGCCGGCGTCGCCGAATCCCGGCGCGCCGTTTCATGGTTGCGCAGGGGACGGAAAAGAAGGGGACGTAGTTAGCTTATTCACTTGTTGCTCAGCACTACTAGAGATGTTTCCCCGTAATCTTAATACGTTACATGGTTGCCGAGGGGTTCTAACCCCCACAAAACGCCCGAATCGTCTGAAATTATTGCTTATTCATCAACTGCCTACGTCCCAAAAAGTTAACAAGTTAACTACGTCCCCTCCCCGTCGTACTACGGAAACGACAGCGACGAACACGCGAGCGGTAGACATTCTGACCTCCAGTTACCAGTTGATCGAGAGCGGTGCCAGTATAGGCGCACTCCATACTTGAACAAATATCCAAAAGTCAGGGTGATCCCTCTTACGCACCAATGACCCTGTACGAAGTTGAGAACCTCTTGTCGCCGCGCCGAAGCGAGCACGCGCACCTGCTCCGATTTCGAGTTCCAGTACGTCAAGACGTCACGACGTCACGACGAAGGTTGCGAGAAT
>JAOZUO010000008.1:17620-90730 GCA_029938605.1 Deltaproteobacteria bacterium
TTTCGAGTTCCAGTACGTCAAGACGTCACGACGTCACGACGAAGGTTGCGAGAATGACACCGACCGAGTCGTAGACCCCGTGTGCGACGACGATCTCCACGAGGCTTCGGCGTCGAACGAACAGAATGCCAAGCAAGAGCCCCGCGAACGCCATTACTGTCGCCGCGACCAGCCCCTGGCGGAGGTGACCTACACCAAAAGCCACCGCTTGAACAACAACGCCCAGGACCAGGCCCCACCGCCCAAAGGCGCGGCCAAAAGCAGCGATGGTGAACACCCGAATGAGCTCCTCACGTAGGCCACCGGCCAACCACGAGATGCCGAGCCACAAAGGCAGGTTCTCGACGGTAAACGTGCCGGCAAAAACGCTGCGTGGACTCGGGACGCCCACAAGCGACTGCGCGACCGAGCGCACCACGGTCAGCCCGACAAAGCCCACCACACCCAATGCAATGCCGATCAGGATTCGTCTTGGCCAGCGCCTGTTTTCAACGCCCGGGTACCCCAGTTCGTGCGGCACGTTGACGGTCGACGTGCGAAGCCAAATCGCAACGATGAGAATCAGCGCCGCCAACGTCACTGCGGCGTGTACTACGAGGTCGGAGAGTCCGGGATCGGCGGGCACACACCAACGGCTGAGGGCGTTCGCAGCGAGGTACACGACGAACCCCACAAGCGCGCTCCACCTGTTCCAAGAATGTGGGAGAGAATCGGACACCTTCATGGATTTAATAGTACATTGAAATGTAAATCAACAAAGCACGACACTCCACGCCCGCTCCAGCCGTCGTCGATCTCGCGCCCGCGGGTCCTCAGCGGAGGAGATCCCCGGCCCCAAGCCGCGTGGCGTCGGGAACGATCCTCCTGGCCAGCCCGGTCAGAACCCGCCCCGGGCCACACTCCACGAAGGTACATACTCCCTCCTGGGCGTGGGCAGTCCTCACACCCTGTTCCCAGAGCACCGGCCGACAGATCTGCTCCACGAGCTTGGCCCCAATGCGCTCCGGATCTTGCTCCACGGATCCGGTGACGTTGTCGATAAAAGTTCGGTGGGGGGCTCGGATCTCCACTGCGCCCAGGTGGACCCGAAACGCTTCGGCCACCGGCGCCATGAGAGAGCTGTGGAAGGGCGCCGAAACCGCCAGAGGCACAGCCCTGCCCCGGCGGGAGGCATTGACAGCATCCACGGCCAGCGCCACCGCCCCGGTCGCCCCGGAGATCACTACCTGCCGAGGGGCGTTGATGTTTGCGATCTCCACAAGCGCGTCCCCGCAGACCTCCGCCAACAAGAGCTCCAGCCCCTGGCGATCCATGCCCAGGACGGCCGCCATGCCGCCCGGGATCTCCTCGGCCGCCCGGGCCATGAGGAGCCCCCGTGTCCGCACGAGCTCGATCGCATCGGCGAACCGCAGCGCCCCCGCGAGCACCAACGCAGCGTACTCGCCGAGGCTGTGCCCAAAGTACACCGCGGGCTGGAGTCCCCGGCCGAGCAGACGCTCGGCGCACACCACATCCACCAGCAGCAGACAAGGCTGCGCCAGCTGAGTCTGGGTGAGCTCGCCGATGGGGCCGTGGTCCATCACGGGCCCGAGCGCCAGACCCAGCCGGTCTTCCGCCTCGGCGAGTCTCCGTCGGCCAGTGGTGCCTTGGCCGCCCAACTCCTTCCACATGCCGACCCGCTGGGACCCCTGCCCAGGAAACATGAACGCCACGGGATCTACGATGGGATCGGCGGCCCCACCGGCTGCGGCCCCGCCGGCTGCGGCCCCGTCGGCGGCTGCCCCGCCGGCGTTACTCCTGTCCATGGGGATCTTCCTCGGGGCCCGCGAGCTCCCGCACCAGGGCTGCCACGGCCTGGCGATCGTGCTTCCCCGGCGGAGACGTGGGCAGCCGGCTCACCTGCACAACCCGTCGGGGACACTCCACCGGGGTCAGCATCTGTCTGAGGGTGCGCTTCAAGGTTTCAATGGGACCATCGTACACCACCGCCGCGAGCAGCACGTTCTCCCGAAGCCCATCCACCGCTTGGGTGATCACGCACGCGTCGAGCACTCCCTCCAGCCCCTGGATCCGCTCCTCCACCTCACCGACGTCCACGCGAACGCTCGCCACCTTGACGACACCATCCACCCTCCCGTGCAGAACAAACCCATCGGATGACCGCGACCGTGTGGAGTCGTTTTTCGCGGCGGTCGCCCGATCCCCCGTGCGGGTATACCCATCGGGGTCGACCACCAGGGACTCAGACAGGAAAGGAGAGCGCACCCACAGACGCTCCTTTAGGATGCGCCAATCCACTCCCCTGACAGGGGTCCAGGCGGACTCCTCCTTGGCGCGACACCGAGACGCCACCACTCCTGTCTCCGTGGATCCGTACACCTCCACGATGGGGGACGCGGTTTCGGAGTGGAACCGCTGCGCGTCAGGCATCCCGAGCATGCTCCCGGATGAGACCGCCAAGCGGAAGGAGTCAGACACGCTCAACCTCCTGCCCAGGATCCGCAGGTGCGGCGGCGTGGTGACCAGCAGCGTACAACCCTGGTCCAGTAGCGACGACTCCACCTCCCGGGGGTAGTAGCTCGACCACCGGACCACCTGGGCGCCCACGCGCAAGGGCATCAGCACCGACACCATAAAACCGTAGATGTGCATCGGGCTGACGGTGGCCAGGATCCGGTCCTGGGCGCACAGCTCCAATTGGGACGCGAGCACCTCCGCCTCCAGGAACAGGCTCTGGAGGGATCGACGCCACGCCCTGGGTTGACCCGTGGTTCCTCCGGTGTGCAGGCACAACGAACCCACATCACCGCCCGGGTCAGACGGTCGGGGACCAGACCGGGGCGTTGGACCATCGAGCTGGACGTGGTGGATCTCCCGAAGCGCGTGATCCGCTTCCCCCAGAATCGACGCACATCGCTGCTCCCGACAGGCTGCCTCGACCACCGCCGGAGTCAGAGAGTAGGGCAGCACCATGCGAAGGTCATCCACGGAGGCCGCCACGATGGCTGCAGCCACCTCAAACCGATCGTCGGAGGCCACACAAAGCCCTCGTCCCCCCGAGCCATCGACCTGGGCCCGGATAACCGCCGCGGCGGCGTAGAGTTGGCCAAAGGTAGTGCCGTCCGTGAACAGCAGACGCTCCTCTTCAGGCCAATGGACCGGGAGTGCTCGAAGCATGGAGCGCGACATGAATACCGGGATCTACGGCTGGATCAATAGCGCGGTCCCTGGGGAGGGCTGAGCCTCTCGAAGCAGGATCGCGGTGGGGGGCGTGACGCTCAGGTTGATCTCGTTCACTGCACCATCGGCTAGCAGCACGTACAGCAGGCCACCGGGGGCGAAGCCCGCGTCCACGGGCGCCTGGGCAAATTCCAGCTGCACGGGTCGGGGATCGGCCAGAAAAGACACGGAGTAGCCAATGCCACCCTGGTTGAGGGAGTAGACGGCCACGGATTTGGAGATCTCGCAGAGCACGGCCAGCCACTTGCTCTCGGCGTCCACCACCAGGCGCCAGGCGCCCACGTCCTCGGGGGGCAAGCTGCGCTGGGTGGGCGCCGGGGAGCCCGCCTCGAAGATCACGTCCGTGAGGGAGTCGTCCACGTTGTTCACGGCGATTCCAAGCACACCGTCGGGAGTCATGACCACATCGGTGACGCCGTTGACAGCCCCCCCGATGACCACGCCATCAGGCTCCACAAGGTCCGGTGGGGACATGGATGCGTCGATGCGGTACATCACGTTGACAGGCGCCGTGGCGTCTCCGGCCACCCCAGCGGCTACGATGCGGCTGAAACGCGGCGCCGCCGCGATGGCGGACACGGCCCCGGTCTCCAGCCAAACGTCCAGCTCCAGCACTCCGTTGGGCAGTTGGGCGATGTATCCAATACCCTCGCTGCTGGCCACCACCGCCCCGTGGTCAAGGAGCACCCCGCGCCCGAGGGCGATGCCCAACTCCACCGAAGGAGCGAAAGGAGTGAGGGAGTCGGTGGTGAGCTCCAAGAAGTGGATCTCCCCCGTGGCAGCGGCTACCGCCATGATCCGATCGCCCTCCCAGGAGAGCGACACATAACCCTGCCCCACCCCCACCTGATAGCTGGTGTGCTGACGCTTCGGGTCGTCCAGGCCGTAAAAGCCAAGGCCGCCCGAGACATCCAGCACACCAAAGAGCCGCACCACCTCCACATCGAAGACGTAGGGCGACCCGGAGTCTGCGCCCACGCTGATGGTGGTAGTGCCCGCCTCGATGCCCTGGGGCACCGTAAAACGGACCTCGGTATCGTCAACCCACTGGTAGTCCAGCTTCGGATCGCTGTGAGGATAGATCTTCCCGGCGGAGTCGGTCAGAGTGAAGTCGCCCTCCACAAAAAGACCGCCGTGCTGCCGCTGAAGAGTCACCCGCTGTCCCACCACCCAACGCTGGGAGCCCTCGATCTTCACCAAGGGGTCGCAGGCGCCAAGGGTACCCACCAGAACCACTAAACCCATCCATGGAAGGTGACTCCGCATTGTCTGCAAAATTACCACAAGCCGCCAGCAGTGACCACCCTTCGCAGCAGCGCCCACCGTTCGGCCGGGCTGTGTCGGTGACCACAGAACCGACGCAAAGCCACGTCGGCCAGCAGGGGGGACGCCGACACCCGCCCCGAAACCCACTGTTGCCAGGGACCATAGGCCAACAGCGCCAAGAAGGCGTTGGACGCAAGTACGCGAACCTCGGGTCCGAGCACCCTTCGAGACCAGTGACTCCAATGGAAGTCCCGACGCTCGAAAACCTCCTGCAACAGAGCCGCGGCGCGCTCCCCGGCAATCACAGCCCCGGCGATACCCTCTCCGCTCAAGGGATCCGCCCCCACGGCCTCCCCCACCAGCCCCACTCCCGGCGCGGCGCAGGCCAGGCCCGGCTGATAGAGGCGCTGTACGGCGCTCCGAGGGCTCGGCCCCGGAGGGAGCCGCTCGGCGAGCAGCTCGCGCAGGGGGTGGGGTGGACGGCGCCCGTGGTGGAACACACCGTGGTTTCGTACCGCTGGGCCACCAGCTCGCGGCACTGGGAAGCTCCAATAGTAACCCGCCACCCCCGAGTCCGTGGGCAGCTCAAAGACCATGGTGTCCGCCGGTGGGTCGGTGGGCTGCACGGGCCGATCCGTCAAGGCCAGCCGGGCCCGGGAGAATCCGCGCCCCAGCCCGGCGAAACGTCGCACGGCCCCGAAGGCGCCGTCCGCGCCCACCACCACGCGGGGGGTGACCTCGTAACGCCCCCGAGGACCTTGCAGGATCGCCCGCCAACCGCCCGGCCGACGCTCCAGACCCACCAGCCGGGTGGACTCGCGCACCCGCAGACCCTGGCGGCGTACCGCCACCATCAGAGCCGCATCAAAGGCTCGCCGATCCACCGCCAGCGCCGCCCGGGGCAGGGTGTGCACGCGGGTCTGGTCCCCGTGGCGCACCTCCACCCGTCGCACCGGGAGACCTGACAGCGCCTGAAGTGGGCCCGCCAACCGCGTCACCACGGCGAGGGCCCGGCCGGAAATCACGCCACCGCATGGCTTGGGCCGGGGGTGGGTCGCCGCCTCCACGACCAGGGTTCGATCCGCCAGATCCCGGTGGTTCTTGGCCAACGCCAAGGCGGTGATGGTCCCCGCGGGGCCGCCGCCAACGATGAGGAGATCACAGTCCATGAAGCGGAGTGTAACCCACACGCCCACAACCTGGGGAAGAGCACCTTCCCGAGATTTTTCTTGGCGGGGGCACAAAGCTCTGTAATCCTTTCATCCATGCTTCGGCTCACCTCCTTGATCCTGTCGTGGACGCTTTACCTAGGCGGATGTCCCTCCACTCCGGACCTGCCACCAGGCCCCTGCGGCGACGCGATCCTGAACGACGGAGAGGAGTGCGACAACGGTGTGCTCAACAGCGATATCGCCCCAAACGCCTGCCGCAGCGACTGCCGGCGGGCCCACTGCGGAGACGTCGTCATCGACGCCGAGGAGCAGTGCGACCGGGAAAACCTCATGGGACAGTCCTGCCTCGACTACGGCTTCGACGGGGGCCAGCTCATCTGCAGCCTCGATGAGTGCACGATCATCACGCGCCACTGTACCCAGTGCGGTGACGGCCTGACCGAAGGCACAGAGTCCTGCGACACCGCCGACCTGGCGGGGATCACCTGCATGGACCTTGGGTTCGAGTCCGGCTCCCTGCAGTGCCTCCCATCCTGCGCCTTCGACCTCTCGGTGTGCGTGGGGGGCTGCGGCAACGACGTCGTGGAGTCCGGCGAGGACTGCGACGGTGAAGACATAGGCTCAACCACCTGCGAGGATCTGGGTTTCGCCTCCGGCACCCTCGGCTGTGGTGCCTGTGACTTCGACCGAAGCGGCTGCGTGGGCGGCTGCGGCAACGGCGTCGTGGAACCTGGAGAGGCCTGCGACGACGGCAACGACGTGGACAGCGATGGCTGCACGGACTGTCGCGCAGGGGACGGGACCTTCACCGCCACCTCGCCCCTCTCCACGGCACCAAATCCCACGGACCTACGCATCGCCGATGTGGACGGAGACGGGGTGTTGGACTTGGTGGTGGGCTATGCCGGGGAGGCGCCGAACTGGGGAGGTATCGCGGTACACCGGGGGTTCGGGGATGGCACCTTCGCCCTGCCCGTACAGACCGACCTGTTTGTTCGGGCGTCGGCTCTGGCGGTTGCGCACTTCGGCGCCGATCCCCACGCAGACGTGGCGCTGGCCTTCCTTGGAGCGCCCGACGATGCCGAGGATCCCGGCGGCCTGCTCATGGTGACCGGAAACGGCGATGGCACCTTCGCCGGGACCATCGATGGGACCACGCTATACACCCCCGGCACCCGGCCCATCGCCTTGGAGGCGGGCCTGCTCGACGGAGACAACACACCGGATCTGGTGGTGCTCAACGTGGGCTCGGGAAACGTGACGGTGTACACCAACGACGGCGCGGGCACGATGGCCGTCTCCGGAACGGCCTACGCCTTTGGCTGGCCCACCTCCATGGCCCTCGGAGACTTTGACGGAGACGGCGTGTCTGATCTGGTGGTGTCCCGCTCCCTCACCTCCACGGTGGGCGTCTTCCTCGGACAGGGCAACGGCAGCTTCGCCTCAGCCATTTCACGCTATGCCGGGGACCGCCCCGCGGGCCTGGCCACGGCGCCCATCGACGGCAACTCGACGCTGGATGTGCTGGTCACCCTCACGGGTACCGGCAGCGTGGCCATGCTGCCGGGGGACGGCCTGGGCGCGCTTGGGTATCCCACCACGACGTCGCTGGGGTCCACCCCGAACCAGGTGATCCTGGAGCGGTTCGACGCCGACCCGAACCTGGACGCCGCCGTGGTGGACAGCGCCTCTGACACCGTCGTGATCCTACGCGGCGAGGGCGGCGGCAGCTTTGTCGCCCTCCCCCCCATGACTGTTGGCGACGCCCCCTCCGCAATCCGCACAGCGGACCTGGACGGGGACGGCATTTTGGACCTCGTGCTAACGTGCACCTTCTCACACGACATCCACATACTCTGGGGCAACGAGCACACGCCCTAGTCGGTGTGTTGCTGCTTTCCGGTGGCCTTGGGTGCCGGATGGGCTCGGCGCCGCAACCCGCGGTGGAGCCCGAGCGCACCGGATCGCCAGCCCCTTTCTCGACGCTGCCGCCCCTGCACCGATCCCTCACGGCGACTGAGCCCACTTTCCCCCCCGGCCCCGCGGTGGATCGTGAGATAGCGCAACAACTCCCGCCGCTGACCCCCCTCGAGGGTTCTTCGGGACACGCTCCCAATGGGCGGGTAACGGTGACCGCCCACCCGCCCCTGGCCGGCAACCCCAGGGGCGCAGTGGCCTTCGTATTCGATCAGGCCATGGTGGACGCCCGACGTCCACCGTTAGCCCCGACCCACCAGCTCCGAATCACCCCCCCGATCCAAGGGCGGCTCCAGTGGGTGGGGGATCGCACCCTCGTGTTCGCTCCGGGAGATCGGCTACGGTACGCCACCCAATACGTCTTCACGCTTCAACCGCCGCTGGTGGCCCGGTCCGGAGCGCGGCTCACGAAGGAAGTGTTCACGGGATTCACCACCGTCGCCCCGACGTTGGTGGAGTCCACCCCCGGGGCGGGCGCCCGGGAGGTCGAGACACAGCCGGTGATCCGCCTGCGCTTCAACCAGCCCATGGATCCCGCGAACGTCCTACGAAAGGTCCGCCTCGTCGGTCCCGGGGCGCCAGTTCTCACATCCGCGTCAGCTCCCCCGGACAGGGGGCGCCACGTCGTCTGGCTAAAACCGACCCAACCCCTGCGACCGAGCACCGACTACCAACTCCTTGTGCCCGCTGGGCTCCGGGGCGCGGAGGGGTCCCTGGCCTCTCTCGAGTCCACGAGGTTCCACTTCACCACCGCCGGTCCCCTACGCCTTCGCGCCGCCCAATGCCGTCAGCGCCCCTGCCGCCCGGGAGACGCGTTGGTGCTGACAACGGCCGGCTCCCCGGGGCCGGTCTGCGAGTTGCTGCGCCTGACTCCACCGGTGGAGGATCTGCGGTGCCGGGTACGCGCCGGAAAGGTCGTACTGGCCGGCGCCTTTCGTGCCGATACCCGGTATGAGCTCCGCCTGGTACCCGATGGTGGGGTGGGCGAAGACTCCCCGGAGCCCATGACGGTGGACTTCGGGCCGCGACGATCTCCGCTGGCGTTCTTTCCCAACCGTCCCCTCCTGACGACCTGGACCCGAGCCCCATTCCTCCCCGTCAGTGGAGGTCACCGAGGCCGACTTCGCGTGGCGCTGGTGGAACCTTCCATGGTCCCCACCCTGCTCACAGCCATCGCCGATCCCGGCGCTCTGCCGCCCTTTCAGCTCACCCGCGGCGTCGGGCGGCCCCTGCCGCTCCACGCAACCGGGTCGGGCTTCGACCTGACCGGGCTGGGGTCTGGCCCGAAGCTGCTGCTGGCGACGCTGGAGGAGACCACCAGGGGCAAAGCACCATCGGCGATCCGTCGGCGAACGGCGCTGGTACAGCGGACGGGGCTCTCTCTCGTGGCGCGCTATGGCTGGAACGCGGGCGTGGCGCTGGTGGCGCATCTGGGCGATGGCCAGGGCGCGCCCCACACGCGGTTACGCATCCGGGACCGCACGGGCCGCACCCTGTGGCAGGGTCAAACCGATGCGCAGGGTCTGGCGCACTTCCCCGGGCGCCGACGGCTGCGACGGGCCGGGCCGTTCACGCTCTGGGCCCAACGGTCCACCGACCGGAGCTTCCTCGTGCTCGACGGCGGGGGGGAGGACGACATCCGCACGCCCGGATATCTGCGGGGCCAGCGCCCACCGGCCACAGAGCGGGTGATCGGCGCCGTGTTCTCAGACCGGAATCACTACGCGCCGGGAGACCCGGTTCGCCTCTTCGGTGTGGTGCGCGGACAGACCCGCCTGCCGCGCGGTGGCATAGGGCATCTGTCCGCGAAGTTCGATCGGATAGCCTACCGCATTGTTTCCGAGACGGAGGATGAGATCGCCGCGGGCCAGACTTCCCTCGGTCCGGCCGGCCTGTTCCGATTCGACTTTCGGCTGCCCCGCTCCGCCCAGCCGGGGCGCTACACGGTGTGGCTGCACCTGCCGGGCACCCGGCGGGCGTACGCGGATTGGGTGCTCGGCACCTTTCGGGTCATCCCCGGACGACGCGGACTTCGCTTGACCCTGGCGTCCCCCAGTAACGTACTGATGGATCATTCACCGAACCTGACGGTCACCCTCCGCGAACCCAGCGGCCGTCCGGCCACCGGCGCCACGGTGCGCTGGCGTCTGTATCGTCAAGGAGCTGCACCGCAGCCCCCGGGACAACCGGACTTCCACTTCGGTCGAACCCAGGGATCCGCGATGTCTCCAACCCCAGGAGGAATGCCGGTGGGAGTGGAACCGCCGGAGGACACTGTGTGGGTCGACGGCGGCGTAGGCACCACCGATGGACGGGGTCAGCTCAAGGTCCAGCCCCGTCTCACAGCACCACCGGCCGCCGCCGGTGCCACCTTCGAGATTGTGGCGGAAGCGACGACCCTCGACGGTCGCACGGTGCGCAGCTCCCGCTCCATGGCCGCACGCCGTCAGCGACTTCAATTGGGGCTGCGGCCGGCGGGCCGATTGGCCCGGGTGGGCAAGCCGCTACCCGTGTGGCTGATCAGCGTCGATGCTCAGGGTCGGCCAGTCCCAGCCGGGGCGGTCTTGGTGACCGCCCATGGATACGAGGGGTCACAGCCGGGCGCCCGCGCTCACTCCCGCTGCCTGGCCGACCTCGCCCTGGCCACGTCTACCTGCCAACTGACGCTGCCGAAGCCGGGACGGTACCTGCTGCGGGCCCAGCTGCAGGCTACAAACACCCCGCCGACGGCAGCGCCGGCGGAGGCCGTGATTTACGTACATGCCCCAACCTCAGCCTCAGCCTCAACCTCAGGCCTACCCCCAGGCCTAAGCTCCAAGCTCGGCGTGGTCCTGCCCACGCCCGTCCCAGCCGTGGAGATCATCCCCGAGCGACAATGGTACCCGGAGGGCGCCAAAGCGCAGTTCCTGTTGCGCTCTCCGGTGAGCCCCGCCACCGCCCTGGTGACCCTGGAGCGGGATGGCATCGTGCACGCTAAGGTTGTACGTCTCCGGGGGACCGACACGCTGGTGTCGGTGGACCTCGGCCGGGGGCTGGCGCCCAACGTGTGGATCGGCGTCTCGGTGCTGGGGCCCTACCGATCTCCCCCGCTGCCGCCCGAGGCCCTGAGCGAGCGCGTGCGCCTGGCCATCCACCCGGCCCACGGTCGCCTTCGCGTGTCGGTTCGGTCGCCGCGACTCGGGGCGCCTCCGTCCACCCAACTCCCCATATCCCTCAGGGTGACCGATGGAGACGGCCGCCCGGTGAGCGCGGCCGTACTGCTTATACTGCAGCCTGACACGCCCGATCCGCCGCCGGACCTGGTGGGGTGTCTGCAACGCGACCGCGGTCCGGGAGTCGCCCTGCGTACCACCTCCGCCCACCGGGCCGCCCGACGAGCGCGCTGGCCCGATGGCCCCCGACCGCCTTGGGAAGATCCACCCACCAACGGAGCGAGCGACGGGGGGGCCACCCCCGATCCTTCGACAGACGTAGGTCCACGCGCCCATCCCACGGGACTCTTTTTCCGGGGACCGGTTCTCACCGACGCGGACGGACGGCTCTCCCTCACGGTGCCTCTCCCCCGGGACCACGGCCGCTACCGCCTGGTGGTGCTGGCCGCTGACCGACAGCTCCTGCACCGGCTGGGCAGCGACGTCCTGCCGATCACGGTGGAGCCCGCCCTCGGCCTCGCGCTGACGCACCCCCAAACCCTGCGGATGGGGGACCGCGTGTCCGTTGTCGCCCACGTGAAAAACCACACATCCCGCCGCCTGAGCGTTACGGTCCTGGCGCGATCCGATGAGCTCCCCATCACCTCCCGGGTTCGCTACCTGCACCTGGCCCCTGGGCAGCAGGGACGAGCGATCTTCGCCGCCCGGGCGACGCGCGTGGGCCTTGCCCGCCTCCAGGTGGCGGCCGTGGCCGAAAACCACCGCGCCGCTCTCGAACGAAGGATCACCGTCGCACCGTCTGCCCGGGATCTGACGGTCTCCCGACTCGGCGTCCTTCGCTCCACAGCCTCGCTGGAGCTGCAACGCACCGCGAGGCCCGCAGGCGCGCTCCGCCATGAGCTGCTGCTGTCCAACTCCCCCTTGGGGGCCTCGCTGGCTGCGCTCCGCTGGCTCCTGCTCCGGGAGGTACCCACCCTGGAAGCCGCCGCCGCCCGTCTGCTGGCCTTGAGCATAGCGCACCGTCACACCTCCCTGGCGGCGCATCTACCGGACGTCACGGCGCGCAAGATACTCTGTCGACGCGCCATGCGTCAGATCGTGAATCTGGAGCTCAAGCGCGGAGGCCTACGACGCTATGACGGCGGCCCCCCGGCGAGCGCATCCGGACTCGCCTTCGGGTTGCTGGCCCTGGGCCAGGCCCGAACCACCGGCTGCCTGCCACCAGGGGACCTGGTCTCCGCCCTGGCTCTTCGACTACAGGGTATCGCGAAGGATCCGGGCGCCGAACCTGGCGATCGCGCCTCGGCCCTGGCCGCGCTCCACCGCCACCGCGGATTCGTCGAGCCTCGCCTGGTCCGCACCGTGCTGGCCCAATTGCGCAAGCTCCCTCCAGGGACCCGCGGCCGCCTGGCGTCCCTGGCGCCCCTGGTGTCCCTGATGGCCCTGAACCTCGAACTGCCCCTTTCGCCATCGGGGACGATGACCTCCGAGCAACGACGGATCCGCGCGGCGTTGGACAAACAGCTCACCTCCGGAGATGCGAGCCGTCACCGCTCACTCCTGACCGAGCTCACCGCCCGACGCCTGCTGGCCACGTTCAGGCGCTCCGCCGATACCGATGAAGTGCGCCCCTGGCTGAACCGACTGGTGGAGCTGGGGCGGCCGGGACGATGGGGCTCGGCCCGGGCCACCACCTGGGCACTGCTCGCCCTGAGCCGCGCCGAACCCACCCTCGCCAGACACCGCTCGGCCCTTCAGGCGCGGGCCTGGCTCGACGGACGTCACTGGGGGGGCCGCCCCCTCCGTCCGGGTGGACTCGATCTGATCCACCTTGGCACCGGGCGTCGGACCGACATGGATCCCCGAACCCTCGTGCTCAAGGCGAGTGGGAAAGGGCCCATCTACTACCTCGTCACCCGCGTGGAACGTCGGCTACCGCGACCGCTGGCCCAGGCCCCGGCCAGTCTCTCGATGGAGCTGACGCCGGCCGGGATACGCGCCACGCGGTTGCCGGGAAAACCCCTGGCCCTGCGGGTGGGCGCCAACGCCATCGGGCGGGTGACTCTGGTCACCACCCGTTCCATCCCAGCCACCGTCCTGAGGGTTCCCATACCGGCGGGCTGCGACGTAGTAGACTCGGGCTACCCACGCTTGGAGCCCGGGCTCCACCACCGGTTCGAGCCGCTCCCCATCTTGGACGCCACCGTACGAGACGGCGTTCTGAGTCTCCATCTGCCCGACCTGCCGCCGGGGATCCATGAGCACCGGCTGGTGATCCAGGCCACGTCGGCCGGCCGCTTCGGCTGCGCGCCCGCCACCCTCCACCGCCCCACGGACGAACGCCTCCTGGCCCGCGCCGCCCGCTGCCGTCCCCTGCGGATCACAGATCCTGTCGGACCCCGCACTCGGTTCCCACAACCGCCACAGTGAACAGCTACCGACAGAACGTGCAGGGAGACGGCGTGTTCAACGCCCCGGACCTCACGGTGGACCTGACCATCGGGCTCTCCCTGTGCGGCCAGGGCCAGCTCGAGCTGCGCGCCCGGGTGTCCAACATCGGCGCCCTGGGGGTCTTACCCGGAGTGGATGTGACCTTCTTCGAAGGAACCGGCGGCTCGGCCACGGTCCTGGGCTCCGACACCACCACCGTGCCCCTGCTCCCGGGCGCCTCCACCGTGGTAACCCTCGCGGTCACCGCCCCCACCGCGCCCACGGACTACTCGGTCACCGTTGCGGGAAACAGCGCCTCGCTGGTCGTAGCCGAATGCGATCCGAACAACAACTCAGACGATGAAACCACCGCCGGCTGCCCCGTGGTGAATTAGGGTTCGACCAGCAACAGGTCGGCTCACGCCACGGCTGGGCGACGCACTGGTCCTTGTTACCCGGCGCAGTCAGGCGCGTGTCAGGCGCTATCAGGCGCGTTGACCTCCGCTCACGACTCACCGATACTGGAGTCTGCGAGCAAACTCGTGGATGATTTTCGTTACGCGCCGCATGGGCACACCCGACTGGGTTGCCGCCATGGGCGCAACCCAGGTGTTGAGATGAGTACTCCGAGATCCGAACCGATCCCCTCTCCCATCCCTGGCCCTGGCCCTGGCCCTGGCCGCTTTCCGGTCCGCGGATGGGCGGTGCGCGCCTTGTGGACCGCGGTTTTTGTCCTGACCTGCGCATTGCCGGTCGGTGGTTGCACAGGCGATGACGACGCAGGCGATGACGACGCAGGCGACGTCTGCGAGCCGGAAACCGAAGCCGAGCTGTGTAGTGCTGCCGGCAGGAACTGCGGCGACGCCACCGAGGTCGACTCGTGTGGAGAGTCGCGCACGATCTCGTGCGGAAGCTGCGACCTGCCCGAGACCTGCGGCGGTGGCGGCGAGCCCGGCGTCTGTGGCGCCAGCGCCTGCACGCCCGAGTCGGACGCCGAGCTTTGCACCGCCTTGGGCAAAAACTGCTCAGAGATCTCCGCCACCGATCGCTGCGGCGCGCTTCGAACCGTGGACTGCGGAACCTGCTCGGGCGACGAAGCTTGCGGAGGCGGCGGAGTCGACAACGTCTGCGGCGAGCCCGGGCCGTGCGTGCCCAGCACAAATGTACCGTCCGGCTGGTCGTATCTGGACAACGGCGTCGCAAGGATTGGTGTGGATCTCGACTACGGCGCCGCCGTCGGCCACTACTCCGTGGGCGGGGTCAACGTTCTGGACGCCAACGACTCGGGCCGCTACCTACAGCAGTCGTTTTACGGTGATGACATGGGAGGAACCTGGCACGGCGATCCGTGGCCCTTCAACCCGGTCCAGGGAGGCTCCTCCGACAACGACCCGAGCCCGGTCACCGAGTTCTGCAACAACGGCGTGGAGCTCTACGCCAAGACCATTCCGATGGACTGGGGCGGCACCGGCTTGACCCCGTGCGTGATGGAAGAGTGGATCACCCTCGAAGACGACGTGGCCGTGATTCGATTCCGGTTCGAGTTCAATGGCGACTGGAGCAACGGCGCCAGACACCAGGAGGTGCCCGCCCTGTTTGTGAGGCGCGATCTCGAGCACCTCACCTACTACGAAGGCAGCGCGCCATGGACCGGCGGAGCCGTCACCAGCATTCTGCCGAACCAGCTCGAGAGCCAGGGCAACCAGTACATCGGCTTCGACGAGCCCTGGCTCGCCTACCTGGACGCGAGCGACTGGGGCATCGGCCTGTACAAGCGAGACGAAGACTCGGCAACCTGCTACCGCTTCAAGAACATCGGCGAGAGCTCCGCAACCTCGTACTTCGCCTTCCTCGACACCTTTGCCCTGACGCCCGGCCTGGTCCACGAGTACACGCTCCGCGCCAAGCTCGGCACCCTCACCGAGCTGCGCGCGGCGTTCGCCGATTACTACCAACTGGGCCTGTAGCCGGCGGCTCGGCCAGCGGTGGCTGTGTCGGTGACGTTTGTGGAGGGTCATGTGGTGAGGAGCGGCCGAACCTTGTTCGCTCCTTCGTTTTCCTGCATGATCCTTCCCATGGTTCTGTCCACGCAGGTGACGGGTTGAGCGAAGCCAAGCAACAGCCATCGTCAGCGGGCAGCGCCGACACCGCTCAGAGTGGATCGTTGAGCGTGCTGGCACTCCTCGGCTCCCCCCTGGGACTGATCCTGATCACCTCCGCGGCCCTGTCCTGGCTCTACGCCGTAGCGGTGTGGTGCCCGGATAGCTGGTGGCACCTCGCCACGGGTCGATACATCGTGGAGCAGGGTGCAATCCCCAGCACGGATCCCTTTTCCTACACGGTCAAGGGAGCGCCCTGGCGGGGCATCAACTGGCTCGCGGATCTGCTCTACTACGGCGCCTACGCGGCCTTTGGCATGGCCGGCGTAGTCCTGCTCAAAATGGTCAACGCCTTCGCCATGCTCACCCTGCTCGGCTTGACGCTGCGCAAGTGGGCCGTGCCACGAACCATCGTGGTCGCCCTGCTGGTGCTGGTGGGGGTGCTCGTACAGCCGCGCTACTCCATGGCCCGGCCCCAGATGCTCGGCGGGCTGCTCCTGGCGGCCACCCTCTACCTCGGCTCGCGCTGGTGGCAGGATCGCGATTGGACCCTCTGGCTGATCCCGGCCGTGACGCTGATCTGGCTGCAGGTGCACGGCACGGCCCTGGTGGGCGCGGCCGCCCTGGGGGTGCTGCTCATCGCCACCCTGATCGAACGCCGTGAACGCCGGGCCCTGATCCAGGTCTGCGGAGCCATCTCGCTGGTGGCGGTGATCTTCGCCGCCACGGCCTCGGGAAGGGACATCCTGTACCACAGCCGCGGCCTGTCCTCTGCCTCCGTAGCCATCCAGATGACCGCCGAATGGCGCCGGCCCTCGCTGTCCAACCCGGCGCTGATCATCCCCACCGTCGTGGCCCTGCTGTCGGCCCTGGTGTGCTTGCGCCGGCTCCGCGAGAACCTCGTGCCCCTGGGCTTAGCGGCCATCGGGGTGATCATCGCCAGCCGCTACGACCGCTACATCTACCCAGCGATCCTGCTCTGCACCCCCGTGATGGGCCTGGCGGTCAAGGACGCCCGGGACGGCGCGGCCCGCCTCGGCGCGCTGATTCCGCGACTGGTGCCCTGGGTAGTCGCCGTGGGTCTGACTGCCGCGCACCTGCAGCTAGCACCTCGAGGCCTCGACACCTCTTTCGGTTTCGGCGCGGACGAAACCATGTACCCCACCGACACCTACCAGACCCTGAAGCAGCTGCCCAGGGGCCGGACGCTACACAGCTTTGGCATCGGTGGCTGGCTCATATGGCAGCGCCTGCCCGGCGGGGTGTTCGCCGATGGCCGCAATGTGTCGGTGTACTCCGAGCGTCACCTCAAAGACTTCTTCGTGCCGGCCAACACCAACGCACGCCTGCTCGAGCAAGTGGCCGAGCGTTTCAACGTGACCTACGGCCTGGCGCCCTACGGCACAAGCATCGCCAAGCTGATGATGTCTTCGGGGCGCTGGATCCCGCTGCACCACGGCCGGAACGCCACCCTCTTCGTGCGCGGGGCCCGGGCTCGCCCCCTGGCCGAGCGTGGCGTCCCTCTGCTAAACGAGCTGCGCTTCGTGACCAACGCCTACTGGATGAAGCGCTTCTATGCGGCGGTGCTCAAGAGCCCCAGCGGCCGACGGGGCTTGCTCGCGGCCTTTCGCCATGCCCTGACCTACACCCCCAAGAGCCCCGTGGTGGTCAAGGTCTACGCCTACTTGCATCGCCACCACCCGGCCGTGGCCCGGGAGATCGCCCGGTCGGCGCCGTAGGTTCCAGGGGCTCAACATGTCCATTGCTTAGCAGTACAATCGGCGTCTGATGCAGATCCATGCAATGAGCATGAACGAAAGTGAAGGTGGTGGCGGGCGGCTGCCCCGTGGTGAATGAGGGTCCCTTAGTAAGATTCACGCCACGGCTGGGCGGCGCACAGGGCCTTTTACGAGGGAGGAGACGGCGCTGTTGAGACCGTCCAGGGTCAGGGGGAACATGGGGAATAGCTGGC
The DNA here is from genome assembly GCA_029938605.1 of Deltaproteobacteria bacterium. GTDB lineage: Bacteria > Myxococcota_A > Polyangia > HGW-17 > JAJRWW01 > JAJRWW01. Next base: position 34,929 of record JAOZUO010000008.1, read on the forward strand.
GGACGCCGTTTACAGTGGGGTGCCGCCAGTAGCGCTCGGGCTCGGGGTTGATCCAGGCGGACCGGGTAAAGTGGTCGGTGAGGCGTTCCAGACAGTCGATGCCCGGGCGGGCGTTGAACTGCATGTAGTAGATGGCGCCGTGGGGCTGGAAGAGCTCCACGGGGTGCATCATGGCGTCGCCCACTACCAGGAGCTTGGTCTCGGACCCGTGCTTTTGCAGCAGGTCGTCGACGGAGATGGGCTTGCGGAAAGCCGCGTCCTCGAAGACCTCATCGTAGATGCAGTTGTGGAAGTACACGGCCTCGAAGGCCTTGAAGTGGCGCGACGAGTAGGCCGCGGAGAAGAGACGAGACACGAGCCTGCTGTGCGGATCCATGGACCCGCCCACGTCCATGGCCAGCAGCAGCCGCACGTTGTTTTTGCGGGGCGCGCGCCAGATCAACTCCAGCTCCCCGGCGTTCTTGCAGGTAGCGTCCACGGTGGCGTCCAGATCCAGCTCCGCGGTGGTGCCCTCCCGGGTGAGCTCCCGCAGCCGGGCCAGGGCCACCTTGATCTGACGGATGTCGAGAATCAGATCCGTGCGGTAGCCCCGGAACCGCCTCATCATGGCCACCTGCATGGCGCTACGGCCCATGGACTTGCCCCCCACGCGAATGCCCGTGGGATTGGAGCCCCCCCATCCGAAGGGAGAACGTCCTCCGGTGCCGATCCACTTGCCGCCCCCATCGTGACGCTCGTCCTGCTCCTTAATCCGCTCCTCGAACTGCTTCATGAGCTCCTCGAGATCGAGATGCTCCATGGCGGCCAGCTCCTCAGCGCTCAGGTCCAAGAACCCCTGGGCCTCCTTGAGCCAGGACAGGATCTCCTCATTGAGGGCAGCGGCCTTGATCTCCACGCCCTTGAAGTAGTGGGCAAAGACCTGATCGAACAGATCGTAGTCATTCTCGGTCTTGCACAAAAGGGCCCGGGTGATGTTGTAAAAGGTGGTGAAGCTCGAATCGTGCAGACCCATGGCCAGCGCCCGCATGAGGGTGAGCCACTCCTGGGGCCCCACCTTGAGGCCGTAGTGACGCAACTCGTAAAACAGCTCGACGAGCATCAGCGCCGCTTACCCGCCACGCGGTTGATGTCCTGCTCCTGCTTGAGCAGGGTGCCCAGGAAGGGGATCTCCTTGCCCAGCTTCTTGACGTTCACGCCTCCGTGGATGAGGGCGGCGATCCAGTCCACCAGCTCCGACGTGGAGGGGGCCTTGCGCAAACCGTTCACCTCCCGCAGCCGGTAGAAAGTCTCCAGGCACTGGTCCACGACTTTCTTTTCCAGGTCCGGGTGGTGCACGGCCACGATGTCGCGCATGAGCTCAGGCTCGGGGAAGTCGATATAGTGGAACACGCAGCGGCGCAAAAAGGCGTCCGGCAGCTCCTTTTCGTTGTTGGAGGTGATGACCACCATGGGTCGGTTCACCGCGGTGACCTCCTCCCCCGTCTCCGAGACGGTGAAGGTCATGTTGTCCAGCTCGTTGAGCAGGTCGTTGGGGAACTCCAAATCAGCCTTGTCGATCTCGTCGATGAGTAGCACCACCTGCGCCGGAGCCTTGAAGGCCGTGCCCATGGGACCCATCTTGATGTACCGGTTGATGTCGCCCACGTCCTTGTCGTCGAAGCGGCTGTCGTGGAGCCGCTGGACCGTGTCGTAGACGTAGAGCCCCTCGGTGGCCTGGGTGGTGGACTTGACGAACCAGGGGACTAGGTCCATCTCCAGCCCTTCGGCGATGGCGTGGGATAGCAGGGTCTTGCCGGTGCCGGGCTCACCGCGCAAAAGCAGCGGGCGCTCCAGAGCCAGCGATACGTTCACCGCGTCCTCCAACGCCTGGGACGTAATGTAGGTACTCGTCCCCTGGAACCGGCGGAAATTCTTGTTCACCGCACCCGGGCTTTGCCTGCGAAACAACTTCATTGGGATAGACCTGCTCCATTGGGGTTGGGTCGCCAATCCAAAGGCGACCGGCGCACAACTTAGTCACTCCTCACCTAAGGCGCAACCCTGAGATCATTTTGGCAAGGTACATCCCCTAGTCCCCTTCCCCTATCTGTGGTAAGGGATCCCCGGTCGTGGATGTCCGGTGGGCGGGCACGACGATCGCATGGGAGGCAAGCAATGCCCTATTTTTGTTGGAAATGCGGTAACGAGCTGGACTTCGTGGTGAAGGTGGGCGTTAAAGTCGGCCGCCAGGATACCTGCATCCACTGCCGCGCAGACCTACATGTGTGCAAGAACTGCGAGCTCTGGGACCCGAACATCCACAACGAGTGTCGAGAGACCCACGCGCCCTTCATCCGGGGCCGTGAAGAATCCAACTTCTGTCAGCACTTCTACTTCGTTGACCTGCCCGAGGCGCCGAAGAAGGACAACTCGGCAGAGGAAGCCAAGTCCAAGCTCGAAGACATGTTCAAAAATTTGAAGTAGATGACCATGGAAGAAGAAACGCTGCGCACGGGGTTCGACCCCAACACCAGGGAGCTGTGCCCGGACGGCGGCTGCATCGGCGTCATCGGCGTCAACGGTCGCTGTGCCGAATGCGGCAAGACCTCATCACTCCCCAAGAGCCCTTCGGCCACCAGCACGTCGCCCAAATTCGGTGGAGCGCTCGCACCCGACGGCCCCAAAGACACCAAGGTCGCCCCCGACCATCCGCGAGAGATCGAGGGCGACGACTTTGATCCGGACCGGCGAGAGCTGTGCTCCGATGGCGCATGTATCGGCGTCATCGGCACCGACGGCCGGTGCGCCGAGTGTGGCAAAGCCTCTTCCCACGGGGGCCGAGCGGCCAGCCGAGACCAAGGCAAGGGCCAAGGCCAAGGCGAGGGCCAAGGCCGGGGGATGTCTGCGCCATTGGCGGACGCCAACGACGCCGACGACGCCGACGACACCGACGACACCGACGACGCCGACGACGCCGACGATAATTCCGAAGGCACTCCCCATCATGAAAGCGCCGAAACCACCGGGACCGACGACAACTCCGAGACGCCCGAGGAGCGCCAACTATGCCCCGACGGTGCCTGTATAGGCGTCATCGGATCAAACGGCCGTTGCAAGTCCTGTGGAACACGAGCCGAGTGATTCAACTCACTGCTGCACCCGGGAGCGAACCCGTGATAGTGTCATAACCCGCTCGCTGGAGAGGGATGATTCGTTGGATAGAGCTGACCGAAAGATCCGCAAGCTCCGAGATAAGGCGGAAAAACTCCGCCAGGCCGGGAACCTGAAGAAGGCCCTGGACATCTACCACGAGCTGGAGAAGCGGGAACCCCACGAGCCACGGTGGCCTCACCTGGCGGGCGAAGCACACAAACGTTTCGGTGAGATCCATGACTCCGTGGAGCACTTCACCAACGCCGCAAATCTGTACAACAAAAAGGGCTTCGACGTGAAGTGCGTGGCCATGTGCAAGGTCCTGCTGGCCATGGACCCGCTCAACGAAACCGGCAACCGGCTCTTGGAGGCGGTCAGCGGTGACCATCGCCCCAAGTTCTCCATGCCCCAGGATCCACCGCCCCGCTCCGCCAGCCAGATAGCCCTCGATGCCACGGGGGGCCAGGAGCTAGTGGAGCCTCCGACCGCGGCCAGAGTAGCCCCGTCCTTCCCGGCCAAGGTTCCTCCCACGCCCGGTCCACCGCCCCAAACCACGCCCGCGCCCGGACGGTCCCCGGCCAAGGAGACCTCCCCCAAGGAGCTGCAGGCCCTGAACCTGTCGGACCTGGAAGATCTGCTCGACTCAGACGCATCACCCGCCGCTGGTCCGCCGCCGGTGCCGATGGTCACCACGCCGCCCCGGATACCGGCCCCTGCCAGACCCGCTCCTGGCGTACCGAAAACCAAGCCAGCGGCGGTCGTCTCCCCCCTGGTGGACACGCCGCCCCGGCCTGACAGGCCACCGGGACCCACCATAGGGAGGTTCACCGACAGCCTCGACATTGCCATCGAAGTCGAGGAGCTCGACAACGCCGCCGCCCAACGCTCCCTCTCCAAGCAGTCAACCGACGACGAGCTGGTGGTGACGGACAACACCTTCATGGAGTCTTTGGCCACGAGTAAGGCCGAGCCCACCAGCGCGCCACGAAAGCACCCGACCCTGGAGCCAGACGCCCCTCTCGCGAGCCTGGAGCTCGAGGACATCATGCCCGGCACCCGACGCAAACCATCGGGGCACCTCGGCCGCAAACCCACCGAAGAGCTCTTCGAAGTGGACATCGCCGACATCGAGGAGATCCAGGACATCGAGGAGGTCGGCGGCCCGGCCAACACCGGCGACGCCCCCCAAAAGGCGGGGGCTACCGCGAAAAACCAGCCCGAAACCACGCCTCCGGGGCTGTTCAAAAAGCTCGGCATCGACGCCATGAAGTCCCTGGTGGCCCAGATGAGTTACCTGGAAAAGCAGCCCGGCGAGGTCATCGTTCGCCAGGGAGATGTGGGCGGCTCCCTGTTCGTGATCATTCGTGGCCAGGTGAACATCATCCGGGAGACGGGCGGCCAGCGCATGCACGTGGCCACCCTGGACGACGGCGAATTTTTCGGCGAGATGGCGCTGCTCACCGACACCCCGCGAGTGGCCTCCGTGGAGGCCGTCACCACGGTGGAGATGTTCGAGTTGAGCCGAGACACCCTGCGCAGGCTCATCCAAGAGTTCCCCCAGGTCGTGCCCGTGCTCATCGGCTTCCTCAAGGACCGCCTCCTGGAGATCTTCGTCAAGACCTCGGACCTGCTGCGGCCCGTGCCCGAAGCCAAACGATGGACCCTGGCCCGCAAGTTCAAGCTCTATGAGATCAAGGAAGGCAAGATCATCCTCAAAGAGGGCAAGCCGTCTGGAGGCCTGATGATCTTCCTGGCGGGCACGGCGCAGGCCACCCGCGAGCGCAAAGGCACGTCCGTCGTCCTCGGCGAGCTCCAGCCCGGTAGCCTGGTGGGAGAGATCTCCCTGCTCACCGGCGGCCCGGCCGTGGCCACGATCACGGCCACGAGCAAGGCGTGGCTCCTGGCCATCTCCGGACGCCAGTGGAAGGCCCTGACCAAAGGCTTCCCACAGATGCGCGAGTACGTGGAGCGACTGGCCGCCCAGCGCCGCCAGCAAAACGCCGCGGTCATCTCCGGCGGCGCCACCTACACCAGCCAAACCCTACGATTGGTGTAGTTCCGACGGCTGGTTCCGGCGCTTTCGCATGCGCGCCAGGCGCTGATCTCGCAGCTCAATGGCCTGCTTTCGGAGATCGGCTACCTTGTCCTTTTCGTCCACGATCTCCACCCCCAGGGCCGTCTCAATGAGATCCTCCATGGTCACCAGGCCCGACACCACGCCCAGCGGATCGGTCACCATGGCGAGGTGATCGCCGCTGGTCGTAAAGTCCGACAGCGTATCTCCCACAGTTTTGGTGTCCACCACCACCGGCAGGGTCAGCAGGTGGTCCAACACGGGCCGCTCGAGGTCGTCACCGTCCACGGCCGCCCGCAGCAACACCCGCATGAGCACATACCCAGTCACATCGTCGACATCCTCACCGTAGATTGGGATACGGCTGAAGTGCCTCGCATCCTTGACCTTCAGCGCGTCCGAGACGGTCAGGTCCTGCTGGAACGTCACCATCACCGTACGCGGAGTCAGGATGTCGTCCACGGTGATCTGTCGCAGCGTCAGCAGGTTGGCCACTACCGTGGACTCGGTCTCGGCCAGACTCCCGTCCCGGGCGGCCATCTTCACCGTGGCCAATACCTCGCCCCGGGAGATCCTGCGCTTCTCCCCCCGCACAAAGAGCCGCGTAATCGTGTGGGTCACAAAGAGGATCCACCGCATGGGCGGTTTGATCATGATCGTAATCACCATCCCCACGAAACCCACCAGCCGGTCGGCGTAGACCGTGCCCACCGTCTTGGGGATGATCTCGGTGGCGATGAGAATCAGCACCGTGAGCGCCGCGGAAAAGACGCCCACCCACGCGTCCCCGAAGACCCGCGCGGCCTGGGCGCCCGACAGGGCCGCCCCGATGGTGTGAGCAATCGTGTTGTAGGTCAAAATGGCCCCGATGGACGACTCCATATGGTTCTGCTTGAGCTCGAGCATCCGCGCCGCGCTCTTGTCCCCCTGGTCGCTACGCTCGGTCAGCGACACCACGCGCACCGACAGCAGGCAGGCCTCCAGCACCGAGCAGAGGGCCGACACCGCCAGGGCGGACAGGACAATGATCACCAGCAACAGCATCGAGGGTTATGACCTCCCAGACCACCCGTTGGCCTATCAGTCCGCCAACCATCGGGTCGGCCGACCGATAACACAGATCCCCCGGCCTTGGCCAGGCTCTGGACTGAGGTAGCGCAGCCGCTTGCCAAAGTCTTAGCAATGGCTACACTACCGGCCCAAGCCCAGGGGCGACCCTGTAGGGTCCGCGGGGCAGCCGAGGAGCATTTCATGAAGATCCATGAGTTTCAGGCAAAAGAGATCCTGCGATCCTTTGGGGTAGCAATTCCCAAGGGAGGCGCCGCCACCACGGCCGCCGAGGCCGAAGAGGTGGCCCGGGATGTCATCGCCGAGACGGGCAGCGAGACCGTGGTGGTCAAGGCCCAGATCCACGCCGGTGGTCGGGGCAAGGGGCACTTCACCGAAGATCCCGAGCTGGGCGGCGTGCAGGTGGTGCAGGGAGCCGCGGCGGCACGACAGATGGCCGAGCGCATGATCGGCAAGATCCTGGTGACCCACCAGACCGGCCCTGAAGGCAAGCAGGTGGGCCGCGTACTCATCGAGCAGGGCATCAACATCGCCACCGAGCTCTATGTGGGTATGGTGCTCGACCGGGCCCAGGGCCGTGTGGCCATCATGGCCTCCACCGAGGGCGGTACGGAGATCGAGGTCGTGGCTGATCGCTCCCCGGAGAAAATCCTGAGGGCGGTCATTGATCCGCGCTTCGGCTTCACCCCCTATCTAGCCCGCCAGCTCACCTATGGCCTGGGCTTGGAGGGGCAGACCGCCAAGGCGGCCACGGCGTTCATGGGAGCGCTGGCCCGCGCGTATCAGGAGCTCGACTTCTCCCTGGCCGAGATCAACCCTCTGGTGATCACCGCTGACGGCGAGGTGCTGGCCCTGGACGCCAAGGTGAACCTGGACTCCAACGCGCTATTTCGGCACCCCGACATCGCCGCTCTGAGGGACGAGACCGAAGAGGACCCCGCCGAGCTCGAAGGCACGAAGTGGGGGCTCTCCTTCATCAAGCTCGATGGCTCCATTGGCTGCATGGTCAACGGCGCGGGGCTGGCAATGTCCACCATGGACATCATCAAACAGGCCGGCGGTGAGCCCGCCAACTTCCTGGACGTGGGCGGTGGCGCCAAAGCCGATCAGGTGGCCGCGGCCTTCAAAATCATCACCGCGGACCCCAGCGTGAAGGGCATCTTCATCAACATCTTCGGTGGCATCATGCGCTGCGACGTCATCGCTGAGGGTGTGGTGGCTGCCTTCCGAGAGGTGGGCCTGAAGGTGCCTCTGGTAGTTCGCCTCGAGGGCACCAACGTGAAAGAGGGACGCCAAATTCTCGCCGATTCGGGCCTCGACCTGGTGGCCGCCGCTGACATGGCGGACGGCGCTAAGAAGATCGTGGAGCTAACCCAATGAGCATCTGGTGTGACGACAACACGCGACTGCTGGTCCAGAATATCACCGGGCGCACCGGGCGCTTTCACACCGCGGCCATGCTCGCCGACGGCACCAAGATCGTGGCCGGCTCCGCGCCGGGCAAGGCGGGGCAGGAGGTAGAAGGCGTACCCGTGTACAACACCGTGACCGAGGCCGTGGCTGAGACAGACGCCAACGCATCGATCATCTTCGTGCCTGCCCCAGGGGGCGCCGACGCCCTGCTGGAGGCGGCCTACGCGGGCGTCGAGCTCATCGTGGTCATCACCGAGGGCGTGCCGACCCTGGACATGGTGCGGGCACTGCCCGTCGCCCAGGCGCTGGGCGCCCGGATCATCGGCCCCAACTGCCCGGGCATCGTGTCGCCGGGCAAGTGCAAGATCGGCATCATGCCCTACTACATCCACCAGCCCGGCTCGGTGGGCGTCATCTCCCGGTCCGGCACGCTGACCTACGAGGCCGTGGACCAACTCACCCGGCTGGGCCTGGGCCAGTCCACGTGCATCGGCATCGGCGGCGACCCGGTCATCGGCTCGCCCTTCGTGGACGTCCTGGCCGCCTTCGAGGACGACCCGGATACCAGCGCGGTGCTGATGATCGGCGAAATTGGCGGCTCCGCCGAGGAGGAGGCCGCCGCCTTCGTGGCCGACGAAATGACCAAACCCGTGGCCGCCTTCATCGCCGGCCAGACCGCCCCTCCCGGCAAACGTATGGGCCACGCCGGTGCCATCATCGCCGGGGGCAAGGGCACCGCTGCCGACAAAATCGCCGCCCTTCGGGAGGCCAACATCGTAGTGGCCGAGAGCCCCGCCGACATGGGCACCGCCATGAAACAAGCCATCGACGACAGAAAGTGAGCACCCTACCAATGGAACGTACACTGGGACTGATCAAACCCGACGCCACGGCCAAGCAGGCCCACGGCCCCATCCTGACCGCCATCAGCGAAGCCGGCCTCGAGATCGTGGCCGTCAAATCCATGCGCCTCTCCCAGGTGGACGCCGCAGGCTTCTATGCTGTGCACGCCGAGCGGCCTTTCTTCGGGGAGCTGGTGGAGTACATGACCTCCGGACCCATCGTGGCCATGGTGCTCCAGGGCGAGGGCGCCATCCAAAAGTGGCGGGACCTCATGGGCCCCACGGACGCTACCAAAGCCGGCCCCGAGACCCTGCGTGGGCGCTTCGGCACCTCCTTGCAGAACAATGCAACGCACGGCTCGGACGCTCCGGACACGGCGGCCTTCGAGATCGGCTACCTCTTCTCCGGTCGGGAGCTGCGCGGCCTCACCGAGTAAGGGCCCGGTCCCCGGTCTCACACGCCTGCCCATCGCGTCATCGCGCCAACGCGCCATCGTGAATACCACCCCCAAAGACACCGTCGACCTGCGAGACCTTACGTACTCCGAGCTGGAGCGGTACGTGGTGGAGGACCTCGGCGAGCGTCGCTTCCGGACGGACCAGCTCTTCAGCTGGCTCCACGGGCAGGCGGTCACCGACCTGGATCTGATGACCAACGTGGCCAAGGAGCTGCGTCAGCGCCTGGGCCGCGAGACGCGGCTCACCACCCTGCAAACCGTAGAGGTGGTCGACTCGAAGGACGGCAGCGCCAAGCTGGCCTTCCGCACCGCCGACGGCCACCTGGTCGAGAGCGTGCTCATGCCCGAGGAGCGCAAGATCTCGGTGTGCCTGTCCACCCAGGTGGGCTGTGCCATGGGCTGCGCCTTCTGCGCCACGGCCGGCCTGGGACTGACCCGCAGCCTCACCGCCGGCGAGATCGTGGATCAGCTCTACCGCATCCGTGCCTGGCTCCAGGACCGGGGCGACGATCGCCGCATCTCCAACATCGTCTACATGGGCATGGGCGAGCCCCTGGCTAATCTGCGCCAGACCAGACGCTCCCTGGAAATAATCATGCACCCCCTGGGGGCAAACCTCTCCTCCCGCCGCATCACCGTGTCCACCGCGGGCGTGGTACCAGGTATCGAGCGCATGGCCACCTGGGACTTCCAGGTGAACCTGGCCATCTCCCTGAACGCCACCACCCAGCAGGTGCGCGAGCGCCTCATGCCCATCACCCGACGCTACTCCTTGGACCGGCTCTTCACCGCCCTACGCGCCTTCCCCCTGGAAAAGCGGAGGCGGATCACCTTCGAGTACGTGCTCATCGCCGGGGTCAACGACTCCGACGAGGACGCCGCGCGCCTGCCCCGGCTCGTGGCGGGGGTGCCGTGCAAGTTCAACATCATCCCCGTCAACCCCGTCGACGGCTCAGACTTCGCCCCTCCAGCTCCCGACCGCGTGGAGGCCTTCTGCGCGCCCATCCGACGTGCGGGATACACGGTCATCACCCGCAACAGCCGGGGCGCCGACATCTCCGCGGCCTGCGGCCAACTCGCCGGCCGCCTGAAATCCCCAAACCTGACCGACGAATAATCAACGTGACTTCGCCGAGATCGACGTGGCCCTGGTGTGCGACGGCACCGACATGGACTGCCCCGACAACAGCGACGAAGACTACTGCTGGATCTCCGACTGCACCTCCAGCGGCGATATCGAGTGCACCAACGGTGTGTGCTGGGAAGCCGCCTACGGGTGCGACGGCGTAGACAACTGCGGCGACTGCTCCGACGAGCAGGGCTGCTAAGGGTGCTTAGGGCCTAAGGGCCCGATCGAATATTACTTGATCACTCAAGCCGCCGATGCATCGCTGGCTCGCTTCGTTACTTCTCGTTGCATATCAATAAGTATGCGCCTCGTCGTGCCTCGCGAGCCGGGCGCCTCGACGCCCTGCGCTGGACAACTAATATCCGAGCGGGTCCTAAGGGTCCGCGAATAGACAACTCGATCGATGATGGCCGTCGAGGCGCCCGCTGGGCAAGGAGCGAGGAGGGCGTATAGCGGTGCCTATGCAACCGACGAGCGACGCCGCCCAGCGGGATGGATCGGCGGCTAGGGCGACTGAGTTGTCCATTCGCGGACCCTAAGCACCTCGACCTCCCACCCACCATCGTTATCCTCGGTTTGCAAGCATAACTTGTACACCTCGCCCCTGGTCTTTTGGTATGGTGGGGACACCGGTCCTCATGGGTAACCGGGGAAGGGCTGACCTGAGATGGACCTACCGATCGATCCCAAGATCGCCGAACGCATCGACCTCTTGGAGCATGACTGGAACCACTACGGCATCGACGCCTTCGGGATCTCCAAGGAGCACCTGGGCAACTTCTATTCGCTGCTGGGCTTGTTATACCGCTACTACTTCCGGGTGACGGTACACGGCATCGAGCACGTACCCGACCGGGGGCGTGCCATGGTGGTGGGCAACCACTCCGGCGGGCTGCCCGTAGACGGCGGGATGGTTCTGACGTCGCTGTTGCTCGACCACGACCCGCCCCGGCTGGCCCACGGCATGGTGGAGAAATTCGCCCAGCAATGGCCCTTCGTATCCACGTGGTTTTCGCGGGTCGGGCAGTTCACGGGTCTACCCGAGCACGCAGTGGCGCTGCTGGAGGACGACCGCGTGCTCATGGTGTTCCCCGAAGGCGCCCGGGGCACGGGCAAGCTCTACAGGAATCGTTATGAGTTGGTGGGCTTTGGCACGGGCTTCATGCGGCTGGCCCTGCAGACGGGCTCCCCCATCGTGCCCTTCGCCTTCGTGGGCGGCGAGGAGGCGCTGCCCACCAAATTCCATTTCAAGTCCATCGCCAAGCGAATGGGGTTGCCTTACATCCCGGTGCCCGCTTACCTGGTGCCCTTTCCCATGCCCATCGCCTGCGACATCTACTACGGCAAACCCCTGGTCTTCGAGGGCACCGGCGCCGAGGCGGACCGGGTCATCGAGGGCTACGTGGACCGGGTCAAGGCGCGCATCGTAGAGCTCATTGACGAAGGAAGAGTGGCGCGTCGAAGGCGGCTGGACCGGCTCCTGCCCATGGACACCACCGAGGATGACACCCCCGGGGAGGCGATACCATGAAGGTCCTGCTTACGGGAATCTCCGGCGCCATGGGACGCCACGTAGCCCTGGGGCTGTTGGAGCGGGGTCACACGGTCATCGGAATCGACCGCCGCCCCTGGCCCGACGCCCCCAAAGGGGTGGAGGTGTGCCGCGCCGACACCCGCAAACGTCCAGCCGAGAACGTATTCCGGCAGCAGCGCCCCGACGCGGTGATCCACATGGCCACGGTCACCCACTGGGGTGCCCGCCGGGAAGAGCGCTACCGCATCAACCTCGGCGGTACCCGAGCGGTGTTCGACCACTGCCACAAGTACGGCGTGAAGCAGGCCATCTTCGTGGGCCGCCACACGGTCTACGGCGCCGCGCCAGACGCGCCCCTGTACCACACCGAGGAGGACCCGCCCATGGCGGTGTCCACCTTCCCAGACCTGGCGGATCTGGTGGCGGCGGATCTCTACGCAGGCTCAGCGCTGTGGCGCTTTCCGGAGATCTCTACCGCGGTGCTGCGCCTCGTCTACACTCTCGGCCCCTCGGCCACCGGGACGCTGATGCACTTCCTCCGGGGCCCCAACGTGCCCACGGTGATGGGCTTCGACCCGCTGTATCAGTTCATGCACGAGCAGGACGCGGCCCGGGCCATCGTGACGGCTGTGGAGCACCGGCTCCGGGGCGTTTACAATGTGGCCGGTCCCCAACCAATGCCCTTGTCGCTGCTATGCAAGGTGACGGGGCGCCGCGCCGTGCCCATCCCGGATCTGCTCTACAGAACGGCAACGGGCCACTTCGGCCTGGTCCGGCTCCCCGCCGGCGCCATCAACCACGTGAAGTACCCCATCGTGGTCAAGGCCGAAGCCTTTGCCAAAGCCACCGGCTTCACCCCGGAATTCGACGAGGTCCAGTCCATGGAGTCCTTCCGCTGGGCTGGAAATTGATCACCCATCCAGCGGTAAGATGAACATAAAGCGAGCCCCCTTGCCGGGCTGACTGTCCACCCAGATGACACCGCCATGTGTGATCACCACGAGCTTGCACAGGGCGAGTCCCAAACCCGTGGAGACCTTCACCCGACGCTTGCGAGACTCCACCACGCCGAACTTCTCGAAGATGCGGATCTGCTCCTCGACCGGAATGCCCTCACCGGAGTCGCGCACCTCCACCAGTACGCCACGCGCCACATTCGCCAGGTGCACTTCGAGCTCCTCGCGGCTCGCCGACCGCACCGACACCTGCACTGCTCCGCCGCTGGGGGTGAACTTAACGGCGTTGCCCACCAGATTCTCCACCGTGCGGAGCACCAGGTCGAGGTCCGCCCGTATGGCCGGCAAATCGGGCGCGGTGTGGTAGTCGAGGCTCACCTCCTCCACCTCGGCCAGGATGCGATTGTTGGTCACCACCCGGGCGACGACATCCCCCAGGGCGAACTCCGTACGTTGCAGGGACAGCTCGCCGGACTCGAGCTTTTGGAGGTCGAGCAAGCTGCCCACCAGCCGCAGCACCTCATCTCCGGCCACCCCGGCATTGCGCAGGTAGCGCTGGCACCGGGCGTCCTGCTGCACTGCCTCTACGCGATCGAGCACCTTCAGGGCGGTGAGCACCACCATGAGCGGATTTCGCACGTCGTGTACGATCATGGAAGACAGGTCTTTGCGCAGGTCGGAGATGCGCATGAGGGCCACGGCGTTGGCCAGGGCATGGGCGATGGGGCCCGCGAGAGCCTCGAGCGCCTGCGCGTCTTCGGGGTCGAAGCGACCGCTTTCGGTGGAAACCAGGTGTAAAACCCCCACCACCTTTCCGCCGCTCAACAACGGAACGGCGATCTCGGATTGGCTGGAGTCGCTGAAGCCCCCCTCCCGGCTGGGCTCCACCTCGGCGTCGAACACCAGGGTGCACTCGCTGGCCAAGGCACGCCCCACCAGCCGGTGGTCTAAAGACCAGGTCGTGGGCGGTGCCGAATCAAACCCCGGCTCCATGGCGCAGCCCATGAGCTCCAACGCCACCCCCGCAGCATCTAGCACAGTCACTCCAACGAACTGCACCCCGTACTCTTCCCGCAATCGGATGGACACCCGACGGGCCAGATCTTCCACGTCTGTGGCCCCCACCGCGATGCGGCTCACAGCGGCCGACAGTGCGAGCTGGCGGTTCTGGTCCTCCAGCCGTTCGATGACCCGGGCGTTCTCCAGGGCCACGCCGATGAGGGGCGCCAAGAGCTCGAGCTGCCCCACGGTCCGCTCATCAAAAGCCGCCTCCGTGGTGGCCTGGACGTCCAGCACACCCAGAACCTGGTCGCGATTCACGATGGGGACAACCACCTCGGACCGCGTGTCGGGCAAAAAATCCACGGAGTAGTAGTCGGACTCCAGGGAAACATCGTCCACCCGCACCGTAGCAAGCTGCTTCACGGCGCGTCCCACCAAACCCTCGCCCACGGGCAGGGTCATGGCTTCTGCCCCCATGGCCGCGAACAGTCCCCTGTTGTCTATATCGCCCCCGTGGGCCGACCGGAACACCAGCCTCCCCTCCTCCAACAAGGCGATGGACACATAGTATATGCCGAGCTGATCGCTCACCGCACGCACGATGGCCCACAGCAAATCCTTGAGATCTTGCGTACGGAGGATCTCCTGAGCGACGGCCTGCAGGAGCTGGAAATCCGACTCTGGAGAAGATGCTTGGGACGCTGCCATCACGGGGTCCTTGAAGAAACCGAAACGCCGCCCGGTTGCGGGCCATGGGCCCGGGCCCAAAAGGCTCGGTGGACCCGAACGTCCATCACCAGATGTCCGATCCGGTGAGCTCCTCCTCTAGTTTATCTGCCACTTTCACCAGCACATGCATGGGCACCACGAGCTCATCGGGGTCCAGGGTCGACAGAAGCGCGGTGTGGCGCATGACATAGAACTCGTCTCGATCCAGAGCGAGGTAGCCCACTACAGACTTGCCGTTGAGCTCCAGAGCGCGTTTGGGCTCCAGGAGCTCCTTCCGGCAGATCCGCGCCTCGAAGAGCACCCACTGGCGATCCATGGCCTCGAAGAGCGTGATGGTGATGGAGTGGCGACGATTATCATCGAAGCCGAACAGCAGGGCCACGTGATCCTCGTCCTCCTCCAGCAGCCGGTAACGGGAGCGCATGTACTGTCTAATTTCTACCCAACTCGCCACGCTGCCTCCTCCTGGAGTTATGGACGCCTCACCTCGTCACACGGATCGAGACGCGTATCCATCGTGCCACATCATACAAAATGGGCCGCCAAACGCCAAGGATGATTCAGGGAAGATCCTGGATTGCCAAACCCATGCGGTGCCAACGGATCCCCTCCAGGGGATCCGAGGACCACAGGACCGTGGTGGGCCGTCCCCGGATGCGCCGGGTGGAGACCGGGCCCCAGTGGCGGCTATCGCGCACCACGCCGCGGTTGTCAGACAGCAGGTAGACCTTGCCGCTGCCCACCGTACCGCGCTTGTACGTCGACCCGCGGTGGGACCCCTGGGTGACGGGGTAGGACACCACGTAGGACCGCCCATCCTGGTGCTCCAGGAAGGCCCGGCAGCGGGCGTAGTTGGCCTGCTTTTTCCGAAGCTTCGTCTCCTTGGCGAAGACACACGGCCCGAGCCAGGGAAGCCACAGGACGGGCGTGACCACACCGCCGGCCCCGCTCACCATGGGTTGCCGGATGGCGAGGGGGCCTGCCGGCGGACCAAAGTCCACGCGATCCCCGGCCACGGCGAACACCCGCCGGATCACCAACCGTCCCGAGCCGTCAGGATCCAGCACCGCCACCCGGTCTCCCCGGCGCATGGGGGGACCACCGATGCGCACACCGACAAGGGGCACCTGCAGGCCCCAGGCGAGACGATCCACCACCACCTGATCCCCGGGTTCCAGGATCGGGTTCATGCCCGGTTGGCGAACCGTGGCCGTACCCGTTGAAAAGATCCACACCAGCACCAGCAGGCCCATGCAGCTCAGGTACACCGAGCGCACCAACTTCCGATGACTGAGCACCCGACGCTGGTTCCTGCGCCGGGTCTGATAGGCGTCCAGGGCCGCCTCGCCCACCATGACAATTTTGATGGGCAGCCCCAACCACAGGGCCGGGTGGCCGAGATGTACCCAGCCCGCGGCCACTGCCACCAGGGTCACCACCGAGGGGGCGGTGAAGGCCCCGGAGACAAAGGCCATGAGATACACGGTAGCCGAGCCGGTGATGGCGGCCGCCAAAAGCAGCACCAGGGGCAACACCACCGAAAGCACCGCCCGGACCAGGCGACCGTTGTAGATCTGCCCCAGACCGGAGAAGGCCAGGGCGAGGAGTGCCGCCACCAAGGGGCTGGGCCTCTCTTCGTAGGCATCGGCGGTGGGACGCTTGCTGTAGTCGGTGTCGGGCTCCATGTCCTGCCATCGCTTGGGATCGGCGCGGTCGGAACCCGACGACGAGGCGGCCCGCTTCCGGAAACCACTGGGACGCCGGGTGCGTCGCCCTACGTAGTTCTTGCGGGAGGGGGAAGCGGAGGGGGAGTGGGAGGGGCTGGGGCTCGGAGGCCGGCGGTCGTCCGGCTCCGCGCTCTGCGAGCGGTCGTCCGGCTCCGCGCTCTGCGAGCGGTCGGGCTCCCGCTCACGCTCAGGAGGTCTACGTCGGCCAGTGATGTCGTCGTCGTCAGGCATTAGACAGCCACCCGGGTATACATCCGATTCCCCCTGTCGGCCAAGGCTGACGCAAGGATACCAGCGGATCTCAAGCCGATAGTAAAGAACGTCCCTTGAATGCGCCTGGGGTAAACAGCCCCCCCCATACCCGTCAAACCAGCAAACTCAGTGCTCAAAACTTGCTATTTCGGAAAGTTTTGAGCATGATTACCCCAGTGCTTTCTTCCACTGAAACCTTAATTGAGGCCGGATACAGTGGGCGGGTTTTCACTGCGGCAGACCTCGGCCGGGTGTTCGCCGGAACGGCGAGCGCCCGCTACGCGCTGGTGAACAAGGCCCTGGTAAAGGGCGAGCTGGTTCGTTTGAAGCGTGGGGTCTACTGCATGGCGGAGAAGTTCCGTCCGCACGCGCTCAGTACGTTCTATGTAGCGAGCCGAGTGCATCCGATGAGCTACGTCTCCTTCGAAAGTGCACTGGCATTCCATCGCTGGATTCCCGAGCGAGTTCACGGTGTACGATCAGCGGCCTGCCGGGGACGAGCGGTGGCTTTCGATACCCCCTGGGGCGTTTTGCAGTTGGACCGCGTGGCAGTTCGACCGTACACCTGTTGGCGGGCGATCGGCCGCTACGAAACGGAGGGGCAACCCTTCCTCGTCGCCGATCCACTCCGTGCCTTGGCAGACCTGGTCTACATCGAAAAGACGCCCTGGGCCGGCCTCGACTATCTGATCGACGGACTCCGTATCGACCCGGCGGAGCTCGAGGGCCTGACCGGGGAGCATTTCGATTCGGTTCAGGACACCCATCGCTCACGCGCCGTGCGTGACTTCCTAGTCACCTTCAGAGCCGAGCTGGAACCATGAACAAGCCTTCCAACATTCTACGCGCTCGTCTCAACTCCTTTGCCGCCGAGACATCAGAGGAACAGGAGGAGGCGTTACGCGAGATTCTACAAGAGATCGCCCTATACGCTCTTTCCGAGCGAGGCTTCTTCGATGTCGCGGCTTTCCACGGCGGAACGTCCCTTCGCATCGCTTATGGTCTGCCGCGATTCTCCGAGGATCTCGACTTCGCTCTCCGCAGCACCGATGAGTCCTTTCTCTGGGCTCCCTGGGGTAAGGCGCTTCGGGAGATCTTCGCGGAGTTCGGCATCGCCGCTGAGATCATCGATCGTGGAACACAGGACCGGACAGTGAAAACGCGGACGGTGCAGGCCATGTGGCTCAAGGACCGATCTCTCGGCAAGCTGCTCGACCTACAGTTTGCCCGCGACGCGCGCCGAAAGCTCCGAGTAAAGCTGGAGATTGATACGAATCCGCCCTCCGGGCCTACCCTCGAGCGTCACTTCCTGGGCTTTCCGGTAGACCATCCGGTGGAAGTTTGGGACCTGCCGAGCAACCTCGCCGGTAAGCTTCATGCGCTACTCTGCCGCCCCTACATGAAGGGGCGTGATTGGTTCGATCTGACCTGGTACGTCCAGCGCAAGGTGGCTCCCAATCTGAAGCTGCTGGAAAACGCGCTGGTGCAGCAGGGGCCGTGGTCGGGCCGGGGAGACCAGGGAATCGAGGTCACGCCCACCTGGCTCATGCAGGCACTGCACGACGCTATCGACGCGCTGGACTCAGACGCATGGCAGGCCGCAGCGCACGATGTCGCTCCCTTCCTGGATACGCTGCATCGCCGAGCGCTACGTCACTGGGGCCCCGAGCTGTTTCACTCAACCGTAGCCACCCTGGGTGAGACCCTTGGGCCCGGCACCTCGTCCATCTGAAAAAGCCTCTGTGTCAGCGACGACAGCAAGGTACCTCTCTACACTGCCCTGAGAAAGTACACTCCGTCCCCTTGAGCTACTCGAAGAGCCCCTCGAGGACTTGACGTTTGATGCGTCGGTACCGGTGCGGGAGCGCGGTTTCGATGATGATGATTTCGATCCGTTCGTTGGATTTTCGGCAGCGGCGTCGAGCGCGAGAGGATCGTTTTTGATGGCAGGTGCTATTCCTCGGCCGGCTGTCGCCAAAGCCCATGGCGATCATCCGCTGTTGGCTCACGCCGGCCATTTTGAGGGCCTCACCGATCCTTTGTGCCCGCGCCAGCGAGGCCATGAGAGCCCGATCCTTTCGGCGGCTCTGCGCCGTGTGGGCTTCAATGCGGACCTTGGTGATCCATGGGATCCGAAGCAGCGTCTTGGCCAGCAGGTTCACAACGTGGCGCGATTTGCGGTGTATCTTCCCTGAGCTACGGAATCGCAGTTTCGAAAGGATCTGGATCCGTGTGCGCGTCACCTTGAGCAGCGGCGCGCCACTGTCGGGACAACCGTCGGTGTCCTGGAAGCCGTTGATGGTCTCGGGTCTGCTCGGGCAGGCATCCGAGCCCCGGCACAACTGCTTGAATAGTGCGACACGCCCCTGAATGGACGGCCCGGCGTCGCAGACACCGTCGAAATCGTTGTCCGGATCAGGACAGCCGTCGTCGTCTTCAAAGCCATCCTTGTCCTCGGCCGCGCGGGGGCAGACGTCCTTCGAGCGGCAGATTTTCCGGTATCGGCCCAGGTGCTTCTGGATCACCGGATGGGGGTCACAGAGCCCGTCCTTGTCGTTGTCCGGGTCGGGCTTGCCGTCGTGATCTTCAAAGCCGTCGTGGTCTTCGGGGTCGAGCGGCGCCAGATCCCGCCCGGTGCAAATTTTCCGGTATCGGCCCAGGTGCTTCTGGATCACCGGATGGGGGTCACAGATCTTGTCATTGTCATTGTCCGGATCGGGCTTGCCGTCTTGGTCCTGGAACCCGTCTACGTCCTCTGCGGCCAGCGGTGCTTCGTCGCGACCTGTGCAGGTCTTCAGGAAACGAGCGAGATGCTTTTGCACATAGGGGTTGGGGTCACAGACGCCGTCTTTGTCGTTGTCCGGGTCGGGACAGCCATCGGCGTCCCGGTAGCCGTCCTTGTCCTCCGGACTGTCGGGGCAGCTGTCCTGGTGATCCGGGATGCCGTCTTGGTCGCGATCCGATCCTTCCGTGCGCTGGATCAGCTGGGTGACCCGTCGTCGGGCCGTTCGCGTGGACTCGAAGGTGACGCCCATGAACACCCGGACGTCCGGCGCTCCAAAACCGGTGGTGAGCCCCACGCCCACGCCGCCCGAGACCGTGATCCCGAGCCCAAGGCGATAGCGTGCACCCAACAGCACCTCCAGCGGAACCTCCTCGGCGTCGATGCCGGGGTCCGGATCCGCAGCAGCGTCCCTCAAGCCCACCGCACCGATGACTTCACCGAGCACCGCCAGTCGCCCCCAGACGGGGACCTGGGCTCCCACCCCCCAAACCAGCTCGTCATCCACCCGAAGGTTCAACATCTCAACGGACTTTCGCAGCCGGTACCCGAGATTCAGCGCGAGGACCGTGCCCTGTCTGAACCGGTAATCCAGCGCGATTCGAGGCGAGAAGGTCGCCGAGGCCTCGCTCACATTGGCGAGGCCGCGACCGGTGGGGAGCGTGAACTGCGCGAGCAGCGCCAGCCCGAAGCCGCGCTTCCGATTGAGCCAGAACCGGACCTTGGGGACGATTCGAAGGTCACCGAGCGCGGTGGCACTCAGCGCGGACACGCCGTCGCCGATGACGGCCGTGGGGGGGCTGCCGCGCTGATAGAGCGCCACGGGCAAATGCATCCCCAATTCAAAGAACCACCAGATCCCCACCGCTGCAGTCAGGTCCATCAGGAGCTGGTGGCCCACGAGGCGATACACCGTGTCCCCCTGGACCTTCACCACCAGCGGGTCGTTCACATAGCTGAAGGTTGCGCCCAACGCCCACTGTAGGTTCGGAAGCGTGGCGGAGGTTTCGACTGCGAGGATGCCATTGGGGCTCACGCTCGGCTCAAACCCCAGGGCGTTGACCCGACGGCTGGAGGACTGCGCCCGAGCCTCGGGCGAAGCATACAGCAGACACCCCAGAATCAGGGCGCCGAACAATAAATACCGTCTCACCGGCGTCGGATCCAGCCCAGCAGCAGGCACAGAGCCAACACCAGCCCGGCGCCCCGGTGGCTGCGTCCAGACGAGCAACCGGCTCCGCCCTCGACACTCACCGGGACGTTGCCGCCGTTGCAGACAGTAAAGCTGTCGTCGATCTCCGCAGCCGAGAGCGTCGAGTCACCATCGAGGTCCAGGCCGGTATCGATGCGACGGCCGCCGAACTCACAGCTCGGGTCGCCTGGTGCCAGCTCCGTTACCTCGATCAAGCTGGGCGTACCCGTGCTCCCCGATTCGCCGTTACACACCCAGAAGGACTCGTCCACCTCCTCGGGATCGAGCTGACCGTCCTGGTCGTCATCCACGCCGACGTCCACCCGCTCACCGCCGTTTGCGCAGTTGGCGTCACCGGTGGCCAAGCTGGTGCTCTCCACCAGCGCCTGGCCACCCTCGGTGCCCTGAGCACCGGTCTCCCCGTTGCACAGGGTCGCCGGTAGGCTGTCGATTTCACCGTTCTGCAGGATCCCGTCACCTCCAATTCCGCCACCGTCGCCGTTGTCCAGGCCGCCCTGGACGACCTGCCCTCCTTCGGGGCAGGTGGTATCGCCCACGGGGATCGCGTCGACCCGCAGCAGGTGTGCCACCACGCCGCTGTCTCCGTGGCACACGTAGTACGGCGAGCCGTCCACCTCGTCGGGGTGAAGCACGCCGTCTGACGCAACGCCGTTGCCGTCACCGTTGTCCAGACCGGTCAGGATGCGCAGGCCGCCCTCAAGGCAGGTGGCGTCTCCCGTGGGCAATGTCTCCACGGCCACTAACGTAGTGACACCGCCGGAGCCGTGACAAATCGCCATCGGTGCCACGTCCTGCTCATCTTCTTCGAGCACGCCGTTGGCAGCGATCCCAGCGCCGTCGCCGTTGTCCAAACCGAAAAACAGCAGGTGTCCGCCGGACGGACAGGTTGCGTCGCCCACGCTCAGAACTTCCGAGCGTACGAGCCCGCTGGCGCCGTCGGAACCCGGGGGGCCCTGTCCACCGTCCACGCCTTGGCACAGCAAGGCGGGCGTCAGGTCCACCTCGCCGTTTTGTAAGACGCCATCGCCCGCCGTGGAGCCTCCATCGCCGTTGTCCAGACCCATGAGGATCTCCAAACCACCGGCCGGGCAGTTGGCGTCGCCCACGGGTACCGTCTCCACGCGGATCAACGAGGTGCCACCCACCTCGCCGGTCAGCCCGTTGCAGACCCAGGCCGGCCCGTTGTCCACCTCATCGTCCTGTAGTACACCATCATCCGCGATGCCGCCACCGTCACCGTTGTCCAGCCCGGAAGTGATCCGTTGGCCTCCTTCGGCGCAGGTCGCGTCGCCCACGGCCACCGCAACCACTCGGATCAACGACCAGCTCCCATCCGCCGCAGGCTCCGGGTGGCAGATGTACGCTGCGCTCACGATCTCACCGGCGTCGAGGGCGCCGTCGAAATCCGTGTCCTTGCCGACGTCCAGTCGACTCCCCCCGTAGCTGCAGTTCGCGCCAACGGGCTCGGGAAGGCTGACGATCAGGTCGAGCGGGTACCACTCCACGGCGCCGATGTCACAACCCCCTGCGTTGGGTCGCGGAGCGCCACGCTGGTCGACGAGCACAATCGCCGCAGCGTTATCCGTACAGATCCCAGCGTCGGACAGCGGACTTCCGGACAATGGCAAGTGCGACAGCGTGCCTCCTCCGTTGTCGGCCAGCGGCGCCAACCTGGGCTCGAGACCCACGAGATCAGCACCACCGAACCCGGACAGGCAGTTCCCGGGCGCCAGCACAAGATTGAACCCGTTTGAAGTGATGGCGTCCGCCGCGCAGTCGTGCGCGTCGGGTGCGCCACCCCACAGCAGATTGTGCGCCAGGACGGAGTTTTTCACCGTGGCCGAGCCGCCCGAGATGCGAATACCGCCGCCTGCTGCGGCGTTATCGCCCAGGTTGCCTTCGTTGAAAACGATGGTGCTGTGCGATATCGAAATCTGGGTGCCGATCACGCTGACGCCCCCGCCGTGCCAGTCGGCGCGGTTGTTGCTAATCGTAGAGTTGAGGATCGTGGCACCCACGGTGGCCGGCGAGCTCAGCACCAAGAGACCACCACCGCTGCCGGCCGTGCTGTTGTCAGCCAGCGTCGATCGCTCAATCGTCGTGACCGTATTGAGCGAGTAGAGCCCGCCGCCTCCGGTATTGAGCGCCTCGTTGCTCAGAAGAACGCAGCGCTCCAGGGTGATCGGCGCAATCGTCATGACGCCACCGCCGTTGCCCGAAGCCACGCAACGCTCGATCACCACCGCCGATAGGATGGTCGACCCTTCCGCGCGGATCCCGCCTCCGTCGCCGACGACGTTTCCATTCTCAACCGTGAGGTTGTGCACCCCAACCGTACTGCCGGGCAGGACGTGAAATACGCGATCGATGCCTCCACCGTCCACCACGGTATCCCCCGCACCCGCGCCGACAATCTCGAGGTTGCTCCCCAGGTCCAGATCACCCGTGGCGTTGCTGTCCTCACCCGCTCCCGCCAGAGACAAGACGTACGTTCCCGAGGGCACGAGGATCACGTCATTGCCGGTTCCCGCAGTGCAGCCGCCAAACGCCGTGTCGGTGTTGGCCGCCTGAACAGCCTCCCGGAGCGAGCAACCGGCGCCGGTGTTCCACTCGTCGGCTTGGGTGTCGACCGTGATTGTGGCCGCAACCGCGGACGAAGGCAGTGACAGCACCGCCACCACCGCCAGGAAAAGCCCCGCAACGAGCCACCGACCGATCCCCGCACGAATTCGTCGGTGGGGAACCGACGCATGGGTGCCTCCGCAATTTTCGCTGGTTATCGATACAACAGTGCGTTGATACCGGTCGGTTTTCGAAATCCAATACGTGAGCATTATTTTGTTCCTCCCGCTACGAATTTAAGTAAACGAATAAGGAGGATCATGCAAGAAATAGTCGTGGTGGGATTTGAACGGCTCAAACCGATCTCAAGCGGATTTTGACGAACGTCCCTTCAATGCGTCGGCGGCGCCGTCGAACAGATCGTACAGTACCGGAATGACCACGAGGGTCAGGAGTGTCGAGGCGGTCAATCCGCCGATGACCGCGATGGCCAGCGGAGAGAAGCGCTCGGCGCCCAGGGCCCACTCCGCGGCCAGAGGGATCATCCCGACGATGGTGGACATGGCCGTCATCATGATGGGGCGAAAACGCACCTGTACCGCGGCGAGCAGGGCCTCGCGACGAGCGACCCCCGCCTCCCGACGCTGGCGAACGAACTCAATGAGAATAATCGAGTTGTTCACCACGATACCCACCAACAAAATGAGCCCCACAAGCACGGGCATGGACACGGGCTTTTGGGCGATCCACAGGGCCGCCGCCACACCCGTGAGGCTCAGGGGGATACTCATCATGACCGTCAGCGGATGCAGAAACGATCGGAACTGCGCCACAAGCAGCAGATACACCGCCACCAGGGCAATGGTCAGGGCGCCGATGATCTCGTTCTTGGCGTCCTTCATGTCGTCCTTCTCGCCGGTCAGCTCGAGTCGGTAGCCCCGGGGCACCTCGATGTCGTGCAACGCTCGCTCCACGTCGGCGATGACGAAGCTCAGGGGCCGGCCATGGACAAAGGCCGAGATCTCCAGCGTGGCGGTGAGCTTCTCGCGGGTTACGATACCCTGGCCGATGACCGGCTTCACCGTAGCGATCTGGGACAACGGAATGGAGGTCCCCTTCTGGGAGGTCCCCTTCCCGGGGAGGAACAGGGGGAACCGCAACAGGTCCCGGGTGTCTTTGCGGTAGGGGCGATCGTAGCGGACGCGGATGGGGATGGGGGAGCCGCGTCGATCATAGTAGTCGCCGGCCGCGAGACCGTCGGTCCCCTCGGACAACCGCCGCGCAACGTCCACCGAGGAGACTCCCAGGGGACCAGCGCGAAGACGATCTACCTTCACCTGCATGCGCTTCTGATCCAGGCGCCAGTGACGGATGGGGGAGACCACGAAGTCCACCCCGCCGATCTTGTTTTTCACCCGCTCGCCCAGCTCGTTCAAGACCTTGGGGTCCTTGCCGGAGATGCGCACGACGATGGGCGCCACGGTGGTGGACTTGGCGGTGGACCCGAGCTCACGCACCGTGTAGGAGCGGATCCCGGGGATGCGCCGGATGCGGCGGTTCACCCGGGACATGACGTCCCAGATGGTCTCACTGCGGGTGGTGCGATCGGTCATGGTGACCGTCAGGTAGCCCTGGGTGGCCCCCTGCACGCCGAAGGAGCCCATGGAGCGCATCCCGGCCTCGAAGCCCACCTGCGACTGTACCAGCTTCACGGAGTGTTCTCGCATCAGCACAGCCCGCGCCTGGCGCACCGCACGCTCGGTCTGCTCCAGCGAAGATCCAGGGGGGGTCTCCAGGGAGACGAAGAAGGCGCCGCCGTCCATCTTCGGCAGCACCTCCATGCCCGCCTTCTTGATCCCCAGCACCCCGGCGACAAAGAGCGCCACGACGATGATCACGGTAACGATTCGCTGATTCAGCGCCCGACGAAGCAGCCAGGCGTAGCCACCCTGGACGCGATCCATGACCCACCGAAAGGGGAAGGCCACGTAGCTCGCGTAGCGGTCGAGTCCTTTCCCCCACCGCGTGGCGAGGGAGAGGACGGGCACCATGAACAGCGCCACGACAATGGAGCCCAGGAAGGCGAACAGCAAGGTCTGCGCCAAGGGGCCGAAGGTCTTGCCCATGAAGCCGCCCAGATACAGCAGGGGAACGAGCACGATCACCGTCGTCGCCGCCCCCGCGAGCACCGGCATGCGTACCTCGTCGGTGCCGGCCACCGCTGCATCCTCCATGGACGTCTCGGGGTCCTCGCTGTGACGGACGATGTTCTCCAGCACAACCACCGAGGCGTCCACCACCATGCCCACGGCCAGGATCACCGCCGAGAGGGTCACCATGTTGAGCTCGACGTTGAACATCTTCATCAGGGCAAAGGTCACGGCGAAAGACAACGGCATGGAGACGGCGGTCACCAGGGAGGTGAATACCCGACCGAGGAACAGGAAGATGATGATGGACGCCAACAGGAGCGCCTGCCACACGTTCGACAACAGGTTGTTGACCACGGTGCGCGTGAAGCTCGCGGTCTCCTCCCCCTCGGTAAACTCAAGCTCGGGGTAATCGGCCCCGAGCTGCTTGACCATGGCCCGGACCTGCTCCACCACTGCCACCGTGTTGGCGCCGTCGGCCTTGAACACCTGCAGGGCGATCGAGCGGTTCTTGCCGATGGAGAACCGCGAGTCGTCGTCGAGGGAGGCCTGGCGAACAGTGGCCAGATCGCGGAGCCGCAGAAGCGTGCCATCGGGCAGGTGTACCGGAAGCTGCCGAAGCTCGTGGATGGAGGCGGCCCGCTCATCCACGCGAAACGTGAGCTGATTGTCCACGCTGCGGATCTGACCGGCGGGAACCGAGATATTGCCGGCTCTCAGGACCGCGGCGATCTTGCCTAGCGGAAGACTGTAGGCCTCCAGCTTGCGTCGGTCCACCTCCACGATCACCGCGGCCTTGCTGCCGCCAAAGACATCCACCGCCGCGACGCCGGGGATCCTTTGAATTCGCGGGGCCAGCAGGTCCTCGGCCATGCGACGGGTCTGCACAAGGTCCTTGCCGGCGATTCCAAAGGTGATTACCGGCCGGTCGCTGGTGCGGAATCGGAGCACCTGCGGCTCGCGGATCGTCCGCGGCAGGGAGCCCCGGATCCGGGCGATGGCGTTCTGTACGTCCACGGCGGCCAGCTCGGCGGGCCGGGAGTACTGGAACTCGAGGGTGATCACCGACAGGTTGTCCTGGGAGGTCGACCGAACGTTCTTGATCCCCTCCAGGGCGGCAAACTCCTCTTCGAGGGGCTGGGTGAGATCCTCCACCACCTGATCCGCGGGGGCACCCGGGTAGGCCGTGATGACGTTGACAACCGGCGGAGACGTGTCCGGGAAAAGCTGCATGGGGAGCCGGAAATAGGCGTAGATCCCCAGGATGGTCACAGCCAGAGCCAGCGCCCAGACCGCGTGCTTGTTTCGCAACAGGGTGCGGCTGAGACTCATCGTTTCCCCTCACTTACCTTGCCGGACTTGCCGGATTCGCCGGACTCCACGGACTCGCCGGACTCCACGGGATACACGCGGATGTTGTCGGCGAGCATCTCCAGATTGGACACCGCGACCAAGAATTTTTTCGGCAGCTTGCCATGGACACTCACCCTTCGGCCGTCTCTGACGCCGACCTTCACCACCACCCGCCGGACGCGCTTGCCGTCCAGCAGGAAGATGGCCGACTCCGAGCCCCGACGCAGCACGGCATGCGTCGGAACCGTCACCGCCTGGGCCTCCTGGGCGACGACGAAAGAGACATTGATGGACATCCCGTTTCGCAGCGCCGCAACCGCGACCCCCCGGAGCCGGATCTTCACCTCCACCGTGCGCCCCACTCCACGGGCCATGGGGGCGATCACATCCACCTTGAGCAGGTGGGTCGTCTCGCCGATAACCACGCGCACCGGCGTGCCCACACGAACGGAACGTCGGAGGTCACTCTCGACCACGTGGACCCGGATCTCCATGGCGTCGTTGCCGAAAAGCAGGATGGGGCGACCCGGCATGACGTTCTCGCCCGGCTCGGCGATCCACTGCAGAACGCGCCCGTCAAATGGGGCCTTCTCGCGAGTCTTCGCCGCGATGGCGCCCCGCAGGGCCCTCGAGGCCTTGGCAGCCCGGTAGGCCGCACCCGCCGCGTTGCAACCCTTGCGATACCGATCCACCACGAGGTCGGATACGGACCCGGCCTTGCCGAGCTTTTTATACTGTCGATACCAGCGGCATTGGTGCTCCCACTCCGCCGACGCCTTCCCCATCTCCGCCCCCGTCCGGTTGTAGGAAGCCATCAGATCCTGTGCGCCGAGCAGAGCGATCAGGTTCCCTTTTTTCGCCTGTCCTCCCTCGGCAACCGGGAGCTTGATGACGGTGCCCGGGACCCGGGCCAGGACTTTGATCTCCCGCTGGGAGTGCACGGTGCCCACATAGTGCAGTCGGTGCGCCAGGGGGCCGTTGCTCGCCGCCGCCACCCGGATCGCCAGAGGAGCCTTCGGGGCATGCGCCGCCTTGGGTTTGCAGCCCACACCGCCAACCAGACCCAGAACCATGCCGAGCGTTCCCAAGCTACCGAGCATTCCCACAAAGCTGATGTGTTTGATTGTGATCCGAACTCGGCAGGCTCTCATATTCTGGCGCATGATTTCGGTCCTTTCGGTGGCTGTGCCAGTAGGGAACACAGGCCACAAGCTGGTCAATGCATCTTCCGTACCGAATACGTCTACGCCCAGGCATGGCCACCTTTCCGACAATGCCCACCCGGTTGATATCTTAAACTCCGACAGGCCTGTCGGTTTTCCGACAGGGCACCCACGACAAGTGGTGAGCTGTGTCGTGCTATGGTTCGGGAGATGATGGACAGGACCCGGTCAGCAATAAGTTGGTCAGATCAGGTCGTCGAGGCGCCCGGCTCGCGAGGCGCCAGAAGGGCGCATATCGGGAATATGAAACCGCCTGGCAACGAAGCGAGCCGGGATGGATCGGCGACGTGAGCGATCAAGTTATTGCTGACCGGGTCCTTAGGATCCCAAGCGCACGGGCGGTGCGTTGGATGGTACTGGCGGCGCTCTGGATGAACCTGGCGGCGACGGGTTGTGACGGTGCCGCCCTGATGACACCCGACGGATCGGCAGCCCCCGACAGTGGGGCGTCCGACGCGACTCTAAGCGATGGTGGCGATGGCGGCGATGGTAGCGATGGCGCTTCGGCTGACGCCAGCGACGCGGATCCCGATTGCCAGGGTGTGCCGATCACGGGGCTTTGCGCCGGGGAGGTGCTTCGATCCTGCCCCGGTGGCAACCTCACCGAACGCGACTGCGCCGCCGAGTCCCTACGGTGTCTGGACGCAGCGGACGAGGCGCCCCGGTGCGGACCGGCGCCCACGGACTGCGCGACCCTGCCCGAGGGGGGCCAGTGCGTTGGCGATCACCTGGTCCTGTGCCATGCGGGGTGGCTCCGCGAGGTAGACTGCGCGAGCCTGGGAGGGAGCTGCTCGGTGGCCCAGGGCCGCCCGGGTTGTGAGACAAAAAGCGGGACCACCCGGGTGGCCACCGGGACCCTCACCAACCACCGGCGGCCCTACGACGAAGACGGGCTCGGCGACGTGGAAAGCGGACCGGCCGAGGGCGTCACCGTGGTGGTGCTGCGGGGTGCGGACGACATGCCCTTAGGCTTCGGCGTCACCGACGATCTGGGGCAATTCTCCATCCCCTATGACATCGCCGGTGGGCCCAACGGCGTATACCTTCGGGCGAGCGCTTTGAACTTCACGGCCAGCCACCGCACCTGGGTCACAGACGACTCCGACGCGATCTACAGCTTCGCGGGGGAGGTGGTGGACGACTCGGCCGGGCAGGTCCAGTTGGATCTCCACGTGACCGAGGATCAGGACGCCGGCGCCCTGAACATCTTCAGCGTGTTGTACCGAAACACCGTGGTGGCCACGGGCCTGACCCAGACCCTGCTGCCGCCTTTGCAGGCCATCTGGGAGCGGGGCCAGTACATCTACTGCGGAACCTGTCACTCCACCGGCCGGATCTTCCTGCTGGGGGACCCCGACGACACGGACGAATACGACGACTCCGTGATCAGCCACGAGTTCGGTCACTACCTCGCCTGGGCGGTGTCGGTAGACGACACCCCCGGCGGAGCGCATGACGGCACGCCCACGGATCCGCGGCTGGCCTGGTCCGAGGGATTGGCTACGTGGATCGGCCTGATCCTGTTGGACGAGTCAATCTACATCGACACCAAGGCCACCGGAGCCACGGTGCGGGATCCCGAGGACATGGGCTGGGACGCCGATCCTGCGGGGTCCCTGGACCAGGAGCTGAGTGAGTTCGTGGTGCTAGAGAGCCTCTGGGACATCACCGACCCGGTGGACGCAACCGACCCCATGGCCCGTCCGGCCCTGGACGTGCTGGACGTGCTTACCGGGTATCTGGTCTCGGCCAACATGGTGGATCGGGCCCATCCGGGCGTGGATCTGGTGGACTTCCTGGACGGCTGGTTCTGTCAGGGCCAGGGCGACGCGGCGGGCATCGCAGACCTCGTGGTGGCCGGACAGGGCTTCCCCTACGACTTTGCCGGACCCGCGGAGCCCTGCCCCAAAACAAAGGAACCGGCCCACGCCCGCCTGCGCCTGGTCTGGAGCGACTCCGGGGACGCGCGGGTGGAGCTGACCGTGGTGGACCACCTCTTTACTCAATTTGCGCGGGCCCGACTGGTACTTCCCAAGGGCTTCGGCTTCGGGTCAACGAGCTCACAACCGGACGTCATGGGGATGGGAGCGCTAGCGCTGGAGGCGTCCGGGGCCCGACGGATCACCTGGCGCCTCCCCTCGGGGCCGCTGCCGCCCTGGGTGCGCGTGGGAGTGACCCTCGATCGCGGCAACCGCGGCGTGGATCACCTCACCACCAGCCTGTGGTTGGGCCCACGCCCGGCGCCACGCAACGCGGGGCGGCTCATCCACCTGGGCGGACTGCTCACGTTGCGGTTGGCCCGGGATTGAGATCAGCCGGAGGTTGAGCTCAGCCGAGCTGCCGGAGGTTGAGCTTAGCCGAGCTGCCGGAGGTTGAGCTCAGCCGAGCTGGCGGAAGTGATCCTTGTACTCTGATTCTGTTGGCCCTGATCACAGCACCATCAACCGTGGAGCGGATTTTGGACCACCTCCGGATCCCTTCGACTCCACCACCCGTCACCCGTCGCTCCGGCTCGTTTGGGAGATCAGCAGATCCACCTACTCAACGACGATCTCGATCAGAGCGACCCGTTCGACGAGCCTCAGCGCGCATCTTCCGATGACACCCTCGGCATGGCTGCCTCCAGAGCGCCTCCATAGCCCGACCCGTACCCGTCCAAAGGCCGGCCAATCGGCCCATCCCGCCGAAAGTCCGACCCTCGACTTCACCCAGCCGCCGTCCGGAGATCCTAGCCTATGCCATCTCCGACGCAGACACCGCTAGGTTCGCAGAAGCCGAAGCGAGCTCAGCCCACACCGCTCAGAGCTCCTCAGACAGCCAACCCTCACCACTTGACCCCTCAACGCCACTTCCTCAAACTTGAATAGATGAATAGATGGCCCAAAGTCTGCATGAACCCTCTTACGAACTAGACCCCCGCGCTTTCGACTTCCCAGCAGAGCTCATCACGCGACTCCAGACCAATTCCCCCAGAACATGGCAACGCCGGCGCTCAAAATCAAGAAGGTGACGGATCTTCGTCTCCTTCACCCCTCGTCGCTTCACGGACTGGACCTCGCCCGACGGGGACTGAGCATTCTTTCAAAGAACCCCAAAAGGCCGGTGAACTGTCTTACGCGTGAACCAGCACCCGCAGGTGAATCAACCCCGGCGGGGTGCTGACGGAGCGCTTCGTTTTTGTTGCAGGAGAAGCAACCATAACAGACCATAGAGGCCCAGCATCACGATCTGGCGGATCCAGCCTCCCTGGGAGGGGTATTTGAGCGTAAGCGCGGATGAGAAGCTCTGGATCAGGCCTGTGGCACCACCAACCAGGCCTACCAACAGCGGCAGGTAGTACCAGGTCGGACGCCGGGCACGAAGCTCGAATAGCGCCAGGAGCAGCAGCCCCCCCAGAGCGAGCTCACTGCTGATCAAGACAGCGCTGGCCGTCGGGTGAAGGGCGAGGGAGAGCAGCTCGGCG
The DNA here is from genome assembly GCA_029938605.1 of Deltaproteobacteria bacterium. GTDB lineage: Bacteria > Myxococcota_A > Polyangia > HGW-17 > JAJRWW01 > JAJRWW01. The sequence goes on from JAOZUO010000008.1 coordinate 65,991, forward strand.
CCCCCCCACACCCCCACCAGGCCCAGGTGGAGCTTCGCGACCGCAGCTGGCGCAGGCTGCTTACCAGAGGACTGCTTTCTGAGCCGGGACCGCTTCAGAGAAACCCAGCCCGCACAGACAAGGGCCACCGCCAGGAACACGAACCCCACCAGACCCTCCGCCCGCGCGGCGGGAACGAACAGGAAGAACCCGAAACCCACCAGAAAGTACCCTTCAACAGCGCGGTAGAATCGCATCGGTCACAAACAACCGAGGAAACAGATGAGGCTGCAGGACGAGCAGCCGAAGACAAAGTAGTTGACGAGATTGAAGACAAGGATCCCCGCGGCGAAGCCGAAAGCAAAGGCGCCTCCCACCCCGGCGAAGGCCATCGGCAGGAACGCGTCCGCTGCCCAGATCATGGTCACTACCGTCGCGCTGAAACCGCCCATGAAGGTGTCACCCCCGGCGGGCCAATGGTCGTCAGCCCAGTTTTTGTGGCTGAGATACTGAGGTGATAGCGCCGGATCGTAGATTCGCGCGCTGAACGGCTGCTCCAACCCAAGATAGATATTCTCCATGCGCCCCGGGTTGCTAATAAACCAGCCACTCAGGCTGCTGAGATCCACGCCGTAGTCAGTCTCCATCGCCGAGACTCTGGCCTGGATCGCAGACAAAGACAGATCGAGGTCTAACGTGCTTGTGCTCGTCCCCGTGTTGGGATCGTTCATCACCACGTCCGCGGTGGTGCTGTCCGGACGCCACGTCAAGGTGTAGGTCACCCCGGTGTCCACGATCTCCGCAAAGACGGGACGCGTCCGTTCGTCCAAGTGGACGATCGCCTCACCGTCTGCTGAAGTGACGATTCGCAGGCGTGAAAACGAAGCCTGGTTTCTTTGGACGACGACGACTGTATCGCCAGCCGCGTCGACGAAGTACGCGAGATCCGGATTGTATACGTCGACGGCGAGCGCACCGCTTGAAGGTCCCTGCATGGCGTTTTCGGAGCTCACGATGGGCAGCGCGGAAAAGCTGTACTCTCCATGTTCCCACGTTCCGTGCAGATACCACCCATCGCCGATGAGCTGCCCGCGCCAGGGGCTGGTTTGGCTGGGAGTGGAGACGTTGTGCCAGGACCCTTCGTATTGATAGCCGGTCCACTGGGCGTCGATCTGGTAGGTCTCGCCATCGTCGCTGTGATCAACGATGGTCAGCTGATCTTCAAGCTGCTCGATGGATGCACTCCCCAGGGTGGGCTCCGGGATCCCGAGGGGGGCGTCGAACCAGTCTGCGGAGAGGCTCGACGCGTTGCCCGTCAGATATCCGTCGGGTGGTTGAACGATCCGCTGCAGAGAGTGGAACTCGCGGGTCTCCGGGTCGCCGTCATCGTACTCACCGAAGAGCCAGACACCATCCGCGCTTGGAGTCGCCCTCCAGTCCTCCGCCACACTGGTCTCCTGGTCGGTGTCGACGTACTCACCCGTGGTTTCGTCCCACACCGCCCTCAGCTGCGGCTCAAAGAGGCTGTCCAGGAAGGACTCGTCACGCTCGTGGATATAGAGGCTGTCGCCGTAGCCCACCACCACGGCGTAGAACCACTCCGGCAGGTCATCGTAGCGCTTCGCTTTTCCCAGCCAGACTCCCCCCCGCTCGGTGTGCAGCTGTTCGTCTGCAAGTCGATCGAGCACGCCACACTGGTCTTCATCGGTGGCCCAGTCGTACAGGCAGGAGTAGATGCGCGCGCCCTCGTCGAACCGCGCCGCCGTCATGAAGGTGTCGGTGAGGACGATCTCATCCTCGCTCCAAAGGTACCCCTTGTAGCGGTAATCCTCGGGCCAGTAGCCCCCCGCATCCAACACGCTCATTACCCCGCTCGTGCCACCCAGACCGAGGTTGTGGGCGAAGATAACGGTCGCACCATCAGCGACGCGTCGGAATGCGCCGACATCCTGTTGTGCGAAGGGGGAGACCGGATGAAGCACTCCGTACGGCTCTCCCGCGACGGAGATGGCCAGCGTGCCCTCGGACGGGTCGAGGCGAGCCACGCGAATCGTCGTCGGCGATCCCGCGTCAATACTCAACTCTCCGGTGAGCTCCGGACCACCGGTACCGGTCCCGGAAAGGACTGCAGAGCGATGATCCGCGAGCTGGAGATCCCACTGGATTCCGCTGCTCCCGGTAGCCTCAGCCGCTCCCAAACCGTACAGGCTCGACTCGCCATCCATGAGCTCGATGACCCACCAACCAACCAGCTCGCCGGGAACGAGCTCAGACGTTGTCTGGGCGTCATCCGTCGGCGAGGTGTTCGGCTTGTGAGGGCAACCGAAGTTGAGCAACAGCGACATCAGGAGGACGACGGTGCCGAGGGCGCTGGCACGGCTTTGGCGCAAGGTGCATTTGGGCACTATTCTCTCCTCCCCAATTGGATTGTTGAGCTTAGCCTTCGCCTGCCGTCCGGTCAAGACACCGTGCGTGAACAGCCAGGGCGATCGAGGCGCCAAGTGCCCCCTGCCTTCCCTACTCTTGCCTCAAGCAGAACTCGATACCCCGGGGATTTCCGGATTTCACGGCTGAGCTAGAGGCCTACGACGGCGACTGGAATGAGCGAGTCGGTCTGAGTGCCGTCGCCGAGCTGGCCGATCCAGTTCGAGCCCCAGCACCAGCCCTGATTTGAGGTGTCAATTCTCCATTCCCTATGACATTGCCGGTGGGCCCAACGGCATATACCTTCGGGCGAGCGCTTTGAACTTCACGGCCAGCCACCGCACCTGGGTCACAGACAACTCCGACGCGATCTACAGCTTTGCGCGGGCCCGACTGGTACTTCCCAAGGGCTTCGGGTCAGCGAGCTCACAACCGGACATCATGGGGATGGGAGCGCTGGAGGCGTCCGGGGCCCGACGGATCACCTGGGGCCTCCCCTCGGGGCCGCTGCCGCCCTGGGTGCGCGTGGGAGTGACCCTCGATCGCGGCAACCGCGGCGTGGATCACCTCACCACCAGCCTGTGGTTGGGCCCACGCCCGGCGCCACGCAACGCGGGGCGGCTCATCCACCTGGGCGGACTGCTCACGTTGCGGTTGGCCCGGGGTTGAGCTCAGCCGGAGGTTGAGCTCAGCCGAGCTGCCCGAGGTTGAGCTCAGCCGAGCTGCCGGAAGTTGAGCTCAGCCGGAGGTTGAGCTCAGCCGGAGGTTGAGCTCAGCCGAGCTGGCGGAGGTGATCCTTGTACTCGGCGAGATCGCTTCGAAGCTTCTCCAGGGCGTAGCGCATTCGGCTCTTGGCGGTGTTCTCGGGGATGTCCACGATCTTGGCGATCTCCTTGAAGGGCAGGCCGAGATACTCACGCATGAGGAACACCTCCCGCTGATCCTCGGCGAGGTTGTCCACCGCCACCTTGATCTGCTCACCGAGCTGGCGGCCCATGGCACGCCGATCCGTGGCCGCGTCGGGGTTGGGAATGGACTCTCCCAGGGTCCGACGATCCTCTCCCCCAGCGCGCGTGGGATGGTCTAATGAGGCCGTGCGGCGGTGCTTCATGCGCCGGGAGTGGTCGATGCAGATGTTGCGGGCGATGGTGTAGAGCCAGGTGGTGAACTTGGCCTCCCGCTTGTAACTGCCGGCCCGCCGAATGATCCGAATGAACACGTCCTGCACCAGGTCTTCGGCCGTGGAGCGGTTTCCCACATAGCGAAAGATGAAGTTGAGCACCGGGCGCTGGTGACGACGCAATAGCTCCTCGAAGGCGCTTGTGTCGCCCTGGCCATACGCCACCATCAGTTGCTCGTTCGTTTGCTCTTTTTCCACGGAGTCCGTGTCCACCTCGGCACCCTCTGCCGACGAGGCGGATACTATCGTCAAAACCGGGCGCTTGGCAACGGGCAGACCGCTCCCTTTTGTCTTGAACCTCTGGCTCACAATTGAATGAGACTCCGCCAGACGCAAATTGGTTTCCACAGTTCGTTCCATCTCTTCGAAATTAACGGCCCCTGAGGTGTAGGCCTTACACCTAGGACTGGACTGGGGTGTGGATCCTTGGCGCGAGACCAACCAAAATGTGCTAGAAAATACAATCACACCCTGTGAGACCCACCGCCCTTAGTCCAGGCCGGAGGTCCGGATCCTACGTAGGAGGTATTCCGCATGTCCGATCCCCGCAACGCCCAGCTCGCAGACCAACTCGTGAACTACTCCCTGGGGATTAAGCCCAATGAGCTACTCTACCTGGAGGTCAAGGGCGTCCAATCCCTGGAGCTGGCCCGGGACGTCGTGGACGCCACCTCCCAGGCCGGCGGCATACCGGTTCTGATCTATCAGGACGAAGGCGTGTACCGGGGCTTCTGGGCCCAGGCCAGCGAGGCTCAGATCAAGGAGTACGCCGCAGCTCACATGGACCTGATGAAACGCGCCGACACCTTTTTGTCCATTCGAGGCTCGGACAACCCCTTCGACCTGCAGGGCGTGAGCGAGGAGCAGATGTCCTTGATGGGCAAACACTTCATGACCCCCGTGCATATGCAGGAGCGACTGAACAACACGAGATGGTGCGTCCTGCGGTACCCCAACGCCCCCATGGCGGTCATGGCCCACCGCAACCAGCGCGACTTCGAGAAGTTCTTCTACGACGTGTGTTGCTTGGACTACTCCAAGCTGAGCCAGGCCATGGACCCGCTCATCTCGCTGCTCAATGACACCAAGCGAGTGCACATCGAAGGGCCGGGCACGGACCTGCGCTTCTCTATTGAGGGGATCGGCGCCGTCAAATGCGACGGCCACCGCAACATCCCCGATGGTGAGGTCTACACGGCCCCGGTGAAGGACTCGGTGGAGGGCATCATCACCTACAACACCGGCTCCATCCAAAAAGGTGATCTCTACGATGGCGTCAGCCTGACCTTCGAAAAAGGACGTATCGTAAAGTCAGACTGCAGCGTGGGCGACCCCGAAAAGCTGGCGAAGGTATTCGCCCAGGACGAGGGCGCCGCCTATGTGGGCGAGTTCGCCTTCGGACTGAACCCACACATCACCCAGGCCATGCAGGACATCCTCTTCGACGAGAAGATCGGCGGCTCAATCCACTTCACCCCGGGCAACGCCTATGAAACCGCCGACAATGGAAACCGCTCAGAGCTGCACTGGGACCTGGTGCTGATCCAGACTCCGGAACAGGGGGGCGGCTCCATCTCCCTGGACGACAGACGCGTGCGTGAGGACGGCCTCTTCATCATCGACGAGCTCAAGGGTCTCAACCCCGATTCTCTGTTGGAGTAGCGTCGGCAATGGCGGATTCCTTCAGGTGGTGGCTCGGGGCAGTACTGATTGCCCTGGTGGTGACGGGGTGCCCCCAGCATCGAACCAACACCCCCTCAGGCTCCACCCAGGGAGCCCAGATCCTGTGGTCCGTCCAGCTCGAGGGAGATCCCTGGCCCTGGGCCGTGGTGGACGGGAACCTGCTGGTGTGGACCTACCGCTTCGCCCACGCCGGCTTCCTGTACCCCATCAAGCTGGAGTCCTACAGCGCCCTCGGCGGCAAATCCAACTGGAGCGTACCCGTCCGCCCCTGGCTCTGGTCTACCCAGTCCCCGTGGAGCTTCAACGCCGTCGTGTTCAAGACCGTGCTCGGCGCCTGGGTCAAGGGCAACGTGGCGCGCAGCCTGCGCCTGGACACCGGCCAGGAGGCCTGGTCGATCCCCCTGTGCCACGGTCTGGCCCGCTTCGGTAAGTGGCTCGTGGTGGCCAGCGAGTCGAGACTGTTGCTTCTGGATCCGCGCACGGGCAGGACCCACAAAGAGATCTCCATGGCCTCGCCCCTGGCCGCCCCCCCCATCGTACAAGACCACATTCTGGTGGGCCTGCAAGAGGATGGACATCTCGTGGGCGTAAACCTCTCCACCGGCACCCAGGCCTGGCGGTACAGGGCCTGGCGACACAAAATTAGCGGCGCCGCGGGTCAGCCGGATCGGCCGTTGGCTGCTGGAGACCTGGTGGTGCTGCCGTACCTGCCGGCCGACTCCGCCAAGGGCACGGGCGCCGCGGCGATCCTGGAAGCGCGCCGCATACGCACAGGCAAGCTGGTCTGGCGCCGGTCAGTTTCGGCCGCACCATCGGGCATCAAGACCTCTGGGCTAGCGGGGCTTCGCGTGGCGGGGGATCTGCTGCTGCTCCCGCAGAAGAACAAAACCTGCCTGCTGGCCCTGAACCTGGCCAACGGCGAACCGCGGTTCCGCCGCTGCGGTCTCCACCTCTCCTCGGCGCCCGTCCGTCACGGCAAGTGGCTCTATTTACTGGGCACTGACAAGCGCAGCACCGCCGCCCTGAGCCGGGGAGATCCCTGGTCCACCGTGGACTTCCCCCTGCTGGCCGTACACACCCGCACCGGCCGGGCCCGAGCGGTGGAGCGGCCAGGGCGCCGAAGACGACGGCAACGCACCCACCTGCTGCGCGCCGTGCGACTTCAGACCACGCCCCAGGTCACCGGGGTTCTCTATCTGCTGCAACGGCAGCGATTCCTTACGGCATTTAGGCTGGGCCCAAAGTGACCCGATCCGCCCGGAACACTCCACCGGCCAAAGACAGAATAAACTCAATCGTATCGCTTATATGACCCCGGAGAGTCCTTCCGCTACCCCCTCCCCCTACCCTATCGTCCTAGGCTTGACTACACCCATTGCTATAGGTTATTGACTTTCTCCGGCATCTTGGGCAGAGATAACAAGTCTATTTTACAACGGAACTACGGCCTGCGCCCCTCAACGGCAGCGCGGGGATGGAGGAGCACCATGAGCGATGAGGATCTCCGCAAGGAGCTTGAGAACACCAAGAAGCAGCTCGAAGCGCTGAAGACTCGCGGCGCCAAGGGCATCACGTTCAAGGTCAGTGAGAAGGGCGGCCTCTCCGTGTACGGTCTGGGGCGCTTCCCGGTGACCCTGTACAAAGAGCAGTGGCAGAAGCTTCTCGCTCTCACCGAGGACATTCACGCGTTCATCAAGGAGAACGAGGACAAGCTCAAGACCAAGAAAGACAAGTAGCTCGTCCACTCTCCGCCGCTGGAATCAGCAGCGCTCATCGCCTGAATCACTGCCCGTCGTCTCTGGGATCCACTCGATTCCCGTCTCGCTTCTCTTGTCGTTCCCGGCACAGCGCCAGAGTCAAGAGCGCAGCGAAGCCGCCGCCAAAGAGCGTCAGCATCACCACCATCATCACCACGGCAGAGGTCGTCATGGCGAGCGATCTCCTCGCAGATCCAGGGTCGGGTCGCACACCCGCCGGTAGATCCAGGCGCTGACCAAAGCGGCGATCCCCAACAGCGCGCCCCACTGCAATAAGCAGGTGCCCACGGTGAAGATCCCCGCGGGGTTCATGGTCGTGGCAAAGCTGTGCTTGCCCGCCACCGAGTAGAACCACCAACTGATCATGGCCACAAATTCCAGGGGAATGGCCACGTAGATCAGCACGTCAAACCACCAACCCGTACGCCAGGCGCCGGGAGCAGGGCGGAGCTGCTCGGTGCGGAAACGCTTCACCCCGTGCACCATGGTCGCCAACGCGAAGAAACCGCCCGACAGCAGTAGCCCGAGCCCCCACACCCAATCCTGATTGTCGAACACGTCCAGGTGCAAGGCCGAAGGGAGCCCCGCTAAAAAACCCACGCCGCCGATGATCACCACGGCCCGACGGCGGTCGAAGCCCAGATCCATGATCACCCGCGTGGCCATCTCGACCATGGACAGCAGAGACGACAGGGCGGCCACGGTAACCGCCCCGAAAAAGACCACGGCCCAAAGGTGTCCGCCGGTCATACGCGCAAAAAGCTGGGGCATCCACACGAACAAGAGCCCGGTGTTGCCCGATCCCAGCGCCTTGTCCGCCTGGGGCCCGGCCAGGGCAAAGACCGCCGGCAGGATCGCCATGGCCGCCAAGAGGGAGGCCGCGTTGTTGCCCACTCCAGCCACCAGGGAGTTTAGCAGGACATCCTCCTTCGAGCGCGTGTACACCGCGTAGGTGAGGATCAGCCCCCACCCCGCTCCGGTGGACCAGGCCGACTGGGACAGGGCCTCGAGCCAGGTCTTGTGGTGGGCCAACCGGCTCATGTCCACGTGGAACAAGAACTCCAGCCCCCGGGTACCGCCGGGCAAGCTGATCCCCGCCACGGCCGCGCCCACCAGCAGCAGCAGGAGCACGGGAATGAGCACCTTGTTGACCCGCTCGATGCCCCGGGCCACACCGCCCGCAACGACAAGTACGGCACCGGTCATGGCCGCCGCGTGAAAAGCCACGGTCACCCAATTGTAGTGGGACACCGACTGCCAGTGGCCGGTGGCGTTTGAGGTGACGTGCCCGAAATCCACCGCAAGGGCCACGGTATAGTACGCGCACCAGCCGGTGACCACGGCGTAATAGAACATGATGGCGGTGGTACAAAAGGCCACGAAGACCCCGGGCACCACACCGAAGCGCCCCAGGAAGGCCCCAAAGGCTCCCACCGGCCCTTGCCGGGCGGCCCGGCCCATGCCGAACTCCACCAACATCAGCGGCACCGACCACAGGAATAGAAACAGCGCCCAGGGGATGAGGAAGGCGCCTCCGCCGTTCTGGGCGGCCACCCGGGGGAACCGCCAGAGGTTACCCGCGCCGATGGCCATACCCAGCAGGGACGCGATAAGCCCCCAGCGGGAGGTGAACTGCTCACGACTCATACGCGCCTCAGGGTCGTAGGACCTTAGGGTCGTAGGACCTTATTTCCGGTCGGGCCCTTTGCGATCGTCCCCTTCCAACTCTTCGTGGGAGACCCTTCGCACTTCCAGGGTCGGACCGTCGTGGGGTCCAACGACGGTCTTAAAGTTGTTGCCCTGCCCAAATGTGCCGGCGGGTGGCAGTGGTGGCGGTGGCGGCGGAGGGAGGCTGCCCGAGGAAGATCTCGCCTTGGGCTCACCGTCCACCGGAAACGGGGGCGGTGAATTGGGATCGGTCAGCGGCCCATCGTAGTTGGCGTGCTGCTCCTTGAGCTGCTGCCCCAGGAACTCGATACGCTGGTTGCGTCGCTTGAGCTCGGCGCGCAGCTTCTCCGCAGTGGCCTCCAGGGCAGCGTAGCGGTGGATCTGCTCGTTGCCCTCGGCCCGCCTCTCCTTGATGTCCTGCTCACTCTCCGAAACGGTGAACCGAAGCTCAGCGTTCTCGTCGACGAGCTCGTCGATTCGCTGCATGAATTGAACGACGTTCTCCGGTGAGTGCAGGTTGACCTGCCGGGTCTCTTCATGCCCACCCAGGTTGTCGGCGGGCTCGGCCTGGTCCACAGCCTCCTTGACGCTACGCGGGGCTGCGGCCGGAATCTCGAACTCGTCCTCAGAGACCTTCTGCAAATGCGGCACGCTGTCCCGCTCGAAGTAGGACTCGGGAGCCGGTAGCTCCGTTTGACCACCAAACCCCCCCCGTTCCGCCGAGAGGCTTTTGGCGGCCCGAAGACCCCTTTCGGCACTTTCCAGCCGGCTCTGGAGTATCTCCTCGCGGGACTGGCGGATCTTGCGCTCCTCCAGCAACTTGTTCAAAGCTGCCTGAAGCTTCTTCAGCTCCTCCACCTGTTTTAAGAGCCGGTCCGCAGACGCAGCGCGCGCGAACAAGATCCCACCCGCGACCAGCAGAAACGCCGAGAGGATACACACCACCCAGGATAGAATCGGATCCATCAATCACCGCTTCCGAATCTCGATCGTGACCGCCGACCCGACAGCGCCACCATCACCCGGTGTCACCTTTGAATCAGCGATTGAGGCCGCCACACCGAACTGTCGTAGAAGCGCCAACACCCGCTTGACGCGCCTTTGCGCTCGCCGTCGGCCTCTGGACCCCACCCCCTGTCCTACCACAGTCACCCGGGAATCGGATCCCGGCTTCGCGGCCGCCAGGAAGATGCGCAGCCGCTCCCGCTCGATATCCACCACCTGGGTCCGCCCCTTGGCAAAGTTCATATGGTGAACCGTAGGCCGAGGCCTACGGTCCAAAGAAGTCACGCCTGGGACGGTTTTTCCCGATGGACCCCGGGGGCCAGACGAACCGGACGCAACCCGCCTGACACGCACCGGCACCATGGACACCAGGGGCTGATCCTGCCTGGATCGAACCTGGTCGGGCCGGGGTTTCCCTGGTCGGGAGCGGAGCGGGTGTTGGCCGAGGTAGTTGACCACCAGGAGCCCCAGACAGCCACAGCCCATCAGCAGCCCTGGAAAGACCTTGTTCGTGAGAAAAGATGCGGTATGGCTCATGTCTTCGCCATAGTAGACACCGCAGACAACAAACACAAATGGGATGATAGGTGGACGACCTACTGGAACAGGCCTTCTAGAGCGTTGGGCCGCTTGGGAGGCCGACGGGCGCGCATGGATGCACGACGACGGGAACTGGAGGCTCGACGACGATAGTAATACCGGCGACGCCGCGCGGTGGTCATGGAGGAAGAGGCTGATGCGGCGGACGCCTTATCCTTCTTGATCTGGGCAAGCTTCTTCTTGAGCTTCTCCATCTCCTCGCTGCTCAGGTTCTTATTCGTGGCCAGCTGTTTCTGCAGGGCCGCTTCTTTCGCGGCGAGGAGCTTCTTGGTCTTCTCCTCCCCCTCCTTGCGCAACCGCTCGAGCTTGGCCGCTTCGGCCTTCTTCTGCGCAGCCTCCTTGGCGGGCATGTAGACCCCAAAGAGCCAGCCGAGCACGCCCAGGGAGACTACGACCACACCGGCGATGACCGGGATCAGCCACTTGGGCATCCCCTTGCCCTGCCCCTCCATCTCCAGACGCATGCGCTCTTCGTCGAGCTTGGCCTGAGCTTCCACCCGGGCACGAGCCTCGGCTTCCTGCAGGCGCAACTGCTCATCCCGCTCGGACTGATGCCGCGCGTTCTCTTCTGCGCGAACGGCGTCCTCCTGGGCGCGCAACGCGGCCTCTTCCTGCTCCCGGGCGAGACGTGCCGCGTCCTCCTGGGCTTGCACCTCTGCTGCCTCACGAGCCTTTACATCAGCATCCTCTTGAGTGACCCGATCGTCCTCGATCTTGCGGAGCTCTTTCAGAGAAAATAGTACGGAGTTTTCAGGCTTTTCGGCCATCCTTGCATCCTTCCTTCAGCGCCAACAAACGCACGGATCGACGTCACCTTGGCGCTAACCCAAGGGTTCCTGCTGCCTGCACAATAGTTTTTTATACCACGTGCATCGCAACAGCTCAAGCAGTATAGCGAGTGCGCGCAAACCGTCAATCCCAATATTCGCCATTTATTCCGAAAGTTTAACCTAAGGGCCCGACCAGGAATAACCAGATCGCTCAGGCCGCCGATCCATCCCCGCTGACTGCGTCCCTCGTCACTCGGAATCATAAAGATTTCCTCGCTCCTCGGTCCTTGCCAGCGGGGCGCCTCGACGACCTGAACTGACCAACTTATTCCTGGTCGGACCCTAATACTTGCCTACCTGAACCTACCCCTGGGACACCGACCGACCTCCGCGGATGGACCCCGGCAAAATGTCTTGCCAAAGCCCAGCTGATCGACCTATGAAGGAGTCCAGAAGCGAATCATCCCCAACAAAAATCCATGGCTCCAGAACCCGACGGCACCCTCCCCAAGGCACCCAGAAGCTTCCTGAGCCGGTTCGGTCTGCGCTTCGGGATCTCGGTGGTCATTGGAGCGGCGCTGTTCTACCTCGCCTTTCGAGGCCTCGCGCCCGGGCGGCTGGTGGACGCCTTCGCGCAAGCTGACTACGTGTGGATCCTACCGTTCCTGGGGACCCTGGTGGGGGTGCAGCTCTTTCGCGCCTGGCGCTGGAGGTTCCTCCTGCAACCGGTCACCAACACGCCTCCCGGACTGTGGCGGCTGCTGGTGATCTCCTCGGTGGGCTTCGCTGCCATCATCATGTTGCCCCTTCGGCTCGGCGAGTTCGTGCGGCCCTATCTCATCGCGGATCCCAGGAACGTCGGGCCGGACAAGGCTACGGGCACCGGCGGCCACCGCCTGCGAGTCAGCGCCGCCCTCGGCACCATCGCCGTGGAGCGGGTGATGGACGGGCTCATGGTGTCGCTCTTTTTGTTCACCAGCTTTGGGTTCCTTGCAGATCGCCCCGGGGCCCCCGACTGGATGATGCCCACGGCCTACACAGCCTTGGCCGTGTTCGGGGGAGCCACGGTGTTTCTGATCCTGGGCCTTTGGCGACCGACCTTCGCCGTACAGGCGGCCGGGTGGCTGACGCTGCTTACCCCTCTGTCGCGCCGGTTCGGAGGACGCCTCGAGCGCTGGCGGATCAAGGTAGAAGATCTCCTCGGCGGCCTCATCAGCGGCTTCTCCGCCCTGTCAAACGCCGGGTGCCTCTTCCGGTTCGTGGCTACATCCCTGATCTACTGGCTGTTCAATGGGCTGGGCTTCTACGTACTCGCCCGCGCCTTCCACTTGGACCTGCCCTTGGTGAGCGCCTACGCCATCTGCGGCATGGTGGCCATCGGGATCATCCTGCCGGCGGGCCCCGGTCTGGTGGGCAACTTCCACGAGTTCGGTAAATTTGGTCTGCAGATCAGCCTGCCCGCGGCGGTGATCGCCGGCCCGGGCATGGCCTTCATCGTAGCGATCCACGGCCTGCAGTTCCTGTGGTACGTGGGCGTGGGGCTGGTTGCGCTCCGCTCCCGACACGCCCGGTTCTCCCAGGTGATCGGGGCCGTGGCCGAGAAGCCGCCGCCGGACCCGGAATGACGTAGCGCACGGGTGCTCCCCCAGGGCTGGCGGTCAATGACACCCCTGGACGCACGTCGAACCCCGCTCCCAACGTCTCGATTCGTAGGGGCGAGCCCACGAAGAGTCCCCGCACGGCCGCGGACCAAGACGTCACCGTAGCTAGGGGGGGCCACCTCCGTCGTCGCGCCGCGAGCAGCACCCGGACGTGCAGATCCAGAGCCGCGAGGTAAAACCCCCGCTGGGCCGCCTGGGACAGGTAGCCGGATGTATCGGGGGCATACCCTCCCGTGAGAAGCTCGATGGCAGCCTCCCGGGTGGCCGCGCGATCAAACCCCTCCTTGATCCTGGACGCCCGCTGGTTGAACCTCCGCCAACGCTGCCGCAGCTTGCCCCGCCGAGCCACAACGCGTTGCTCCTCGGCCCGTACGCCGTTGAGACAGTGCCACCCCGAGGCGGCGTCCCGGCAGGCCGCAACGAGACGACCGGTGTATCGCTTCGATGCGATCCACGCTACCAGCAGATCCTGACGGATGGATCCGGAGAAAGCCCGCCCTCGGCCATCGGGTGTACCAGAGCTGTCCTTGCCGGCGGTCGAGGACAGGGGACGCCCCCCGGGGGGGATCCACCGCCGGGGCATCATGGGGATCAGGTAACGCTCGAGCTCAGTGACCAACTGCTCCCCCTGGATGTGCGGAGGCAGCGCCGGCTCGTTGGTCCGCAACCGACTGATGCCCGTTTGCACCTCCTGGAGGGCGGCGATGGAGAGCCGATCCGCGGCCAGCATCCGGCCCAGGGTGGCCACCCCGTCCAACGCCCCCAGGCGGGTCACCAGCGGCCAGATCCACGCGGGCCCACCACGACACAGATCCTGACCAAACTGTAAGGTATATAGCAATAACCACACCGCTTCCCGGGGGGACGACAGGAACCGGTGCCTGGCCAGGGCGATCATGGCCAGGTGCGCCTGGAGCACGGAGCCGAGCTTCGGCGCCCGCCGTCGTCCAGGCAGATAGGGGGAGCAGGCATCGGCCCGCTGCATGGCCCGCTCCAGAAGCGGCGCGGTGGACATGCAGAGTCGCAGCAGCTCCTTCACGATGGCGGGCTCGCGAATGGGAGACAAAGACGTCCCCGGAGGGGTGGTCGATGGCTTACCCAATGGCATAAACAACGGCTGTGCCGCCGGCAAGGGACGTCCTGCCACCGGGCCCGGCGCGCTGGTCGGCTCCCGGAAGAACGCCCGCCGGAGGTCGGCCCAATGTCGCTCGACGTAGGCAAAACACCGCGCCGTGACTCCTGTGGGCTCCACCAGGGCTCGGATCAACGAGTCGGCTCGCCCGGGCTCTGCCGTGGACCGCAGCACCGTCCGAGGGCATCGAAGCCGACCGTTGGCCAAGAGACTGTTCAACAAGCTCCCTTGGAGTTGGTCGCGCTCTTGAGGGGACACCAGGAATACCGGCGGCGTGGGTTTTTTTTCCGGTTTTTGGGGTTCACAGGACCAAGATCCGATGCACACCAGACCGAGCCCAAACACCACCGGCGCCCCCCCCGGGAAGCACCCCTGAATCGCTGCGCTCAACGCCCTCCATATGGACCCGATAGATTGGATAATTCCTCGTTTTTCCATACCGTTCTGGAGCCAAACCTGAAGTCGTAATAACGCTTGCATAATACCAGGCTTTGGCATATATGAACCGAGTATATTGGGTAGCCACTGCTCAGCTGGTGGGTCCAATTTGGGACCTGCCTTTTTTTTTGAGGTACGTCCGATAGACACGTAGATGCGCAAAAACGAGCCAAAAATCGATACCTTGGAACAACTCTGCCACGACGTGGCGGAAGAGGCGGGGTTCGATCTTCTCCTGGTGGAGTGGACAGCGGATGGCGGCCGACAGGTGCTGCGCTTGTACATCGATAGCGTCGGTGGAGTAACCGTGGACGACTGCGCCACGGTGAGCCGTCGTCTGTCCCATGTGCTCGATGTAGAAGAGGTCATCGACGTGGCATTTGCCCTTGAGGTGTCCACGCCCGGTCTCAACCGCCCTCTGGTGCGAGAAGCAGACTACGTTCGGTTCTCTGGAGAGCAGGCCAAGGTGACCCTCAAGCAACCTCTAGCCACGGGCCGGAAGCGGCTCCAAGGCGAACTCAAGGGTGTCGCGGCAGGTGAAGTGTCCATGGAGGTAGACGGCGAGTTGTTTCAATTCGCGGTGACGGATGTCGCCCGCGCGAACCTCGTCTACCAAGGGGATTTTTGATGCAACCTAACTTGAATATGGTTTTGGAGCAGGTCGGCAAGGACAAGGGCATCGACCGGTCGGTCCTGGTGCAGACCCTGGAGCAGGCGATCCTCACCGCGGCGAAGAAGACCTTCGGGCAGCACCGCGAGATGGAGGCCCGATATAACGAAGAGCGGGGTGCCGTGGATCTGTATCTGGCGGTGGAGGTGGTGTCTGCCGATCCATTGCGTGGTCGCGAGATCACCATGGACGAGGCTCTTGTCATCGACACCGAAGCCCAAGAGGGCGACGAGCTCCTCTTTCAGATCTTCTATAGCCCCGAGGACAAAGACCAGGCCAAGGAGCAGGACGAAGAGTACGGCGAACTTCTGGATCTCCACACCCAGAGCCAGGGTTTCGGTCGCATCGCCGCTCAGACCGCGAAGCAGGTGATCATCCAACGCGTACGTGAGGCCGAGCGCGAGCAGGTCTACAACGAGTATAAGGATCGCAAGGGCGAGCTGATCACGGGCATCGTACGACGCTTCGAGCGTGGCAACATCATCGTGGACCTCGGCCGGGCCGAGGCCATCCTGCCCGTATCCGAGCAGGTGTCGCGGGAGTCCTACCGCGCCGGCGATCGGATCGTGGCCTACGTCACCGAGATCGAGCGCGCCGCGCGAGGCCCGCAGATCGTGCTCTCGCGCACGAGCAAGCGACTGCTGGAGAAGCTCTTCGAGATGGAAGTCCCGGAGATGTACGAGAAGATCGTCCGCATCGAGTCTTCCGCCCGTGAGCCCGGGGCCCGATCCAAGATCGCGGTGAGCTCCTCGGATCGGGATGTGGATCCGGTGGGCGCCTGCGTGGGCATGAAGGGCTCGCGCGTCCAAGCGGTGGTGCAGGAGCTGCGCGGAGAGAAGATCGACATCGTGCCCTACGATGAAGACGCGGCGCGGTTTGTTTGCAACGCCATCGCACCGGCTGAGGTCTCCCGGGTGCTCATCGACGCCGAGACTCACACCATGGAGCTCATCTGCCCCGACGATAAGCTCTCTTTAGCCATCGGTAAAAAAGGGCAGAACGTACGGCTGGCTTCCCAGCTTTCGGGCTGGCGCATCGACATCCACTCCGAGACCAAGGTGCGGGAGCTCGAAGCGCAGGTTCGCCGGGAGATCGCCTCCATCGACGACGTGGACGAAGATCTGGCTGAGACCATGTTCAAGCTCGGCTGGCGCAGCGCCGAAGAGGTGACTAACGCCAACGTCGAAGAGCTGGCCTCCATCCCAGGGCTCGGCGGCCTCGAAGCAGCTCGCCGTATTCAGATGAACGCTCTGCTCGCCGTGGAGCGCGAGAAGCTCCGCGCCGAGATCGGCGCTCCTACCGAAGAGGCTCGACTGCTGCAGCTTCGGGGGATCAACGAAGACATCCTCACCCAGCTCACCCAGGGTGGCTACACCTCCGTGGAGGACCTGGTCGCCGAGGAGAACTGGTCCACCGTGGCCGATGCCACCGGACTCACGGGCGAGCAGGTCAAAGACCTGCAAGCGGCCGCCCGGGAGTTCCTGGAGCTGGACGCTCCCGAGGGTGACGAATTCACAGAGTTCAAGCCCGAGGGCGAAGAGGCCGCTAAATTACCCCCGGATGGTGAGCTGTCGGAGTATACCCCCGACGGTGAAGAGTTCACAGAGTACCGCCCCGAGGGCTCCGAGAAGGATTCGTAGAGGGACATGACATCCCCTGGTCCCATTCGCATGTGTGTGAGCTGTCGGCGCAAAGCGCCGCAGGCAACACTGATCCGCCTCGCCGTTGGAACCGGTGGAGCGGTGGAGGTGGCCCAGCTCCGCCGAAGCGGTCGAGGGGCCTACGTCTGTCCCACGCGGAAGTGTATGGCTTCGGCCATCAAAAAGGGTGCGTTCGGACGCGGGCTCAGGACCCGTGCGATCCTCCCTGCTCCTGAACAGATTGAAATCTCAGCCGCGACCGTGGTCGGGTCGCGGATCGAGCGCATGGCACAGTGCCCCACGGCGTCGGTGCTGCGGGAACGACTTACTCGGCTGCTTGCGGAGTTACAGACACCTGGGCGTTCCCGCCCGAATTCACGTTAAGACCGGAAGAAGTTTGGCGGAGGCTCATGGCTAGGGTCAGAGTTTACGAAATTGCCAGAGAGTTGGGTGTGCAGAACAAGGCACTCGTGTCGACGATCCGCGCCATGGGCGTGGAAGTCTCGAACCACATGAGCACCCTTGACCCCGACGACGTGATGCGAATCAAGCGCGCCATGGAAAAGGAACGCCAGGAGAGCCTGGAAGAGCGGCGCGTTAAATCCACGGTCATCCGCCGACGGTCCAAGAGCCGTCGAGCGGCCCCGGCCCCCGCTGAAGAGCCCGTGCCCATCAGCGCGAAGGAACCCTCCGATCCTACCCCCGTCGTTGAGGCCCCTGCGGCAGTCGAGCCGGAGGTCGCCGAGCCCACGCCGGTGGAGGAGCCCGCGGTCGCCGTCAGCGCGCCCGAGGTGGAGGAAGCCCCCACGCCGGTGGTGGAGCCGCCAGTGGCCGCCGAGCCAGATCCGGAACCGAAGCCGGAGCCGGAGCCGGAGCCGGAGCCGGTAGTCAAATCGGAGTCGGTGGCCGCCAAATCCACACCAGCCGTGGAAAAAGTCGCCGTCCAACCCACGGAGCCGGAAGTGGAAGTCACACCCACCGAAGAACCAACGCCAGTCACCGCACCGAGCGTTGTCGCGTCTCCCGAGCCCGTTGCCGCCCAGCCCGAAGCTGCGGCCCCAGCCGACACCGCCGCCCCCACGGTCGTTCTCGATCTCACGGCCAAGAAGGACGACGGTGTCGAGAAGCTTGGGCCCACCGGACGGTTCATCGACCTCAACAAGGCCAACGTACCTCGGGTGGTCATCACCGATGTCACCCAGACGCCGGGTCAACGGCGCGGCCGCCGGGAGTACTTCCCACGGCAGGACCGTCGGGGCCCTCCCGGACGCTTCCCCAACCAGGGCGCTCGTGGCAGGGGACGCAAAAGACGCCCCACCAAGGCGACTCAGCTCAACACTGAGATCACCACACCCGCTGAGCACAAGCGCCGGATCCGTATGGACAACGCCATCTCCGTCATGGATCTGGCCAAGCAGATGGGCATCAAGGCCGCCGAGGCCCTGAAGAAGCTCTGGGGCCTGGGCATGACGGGCATCACCATCAACACGACCCTGGACACGGACACGGCCAGTATCCTGGCCACGGAGTTCGGGTTTGAGGTGGAGAACGTCGCGTTCCAAGAGGAAGAACTCTTCGAGCAGGCCGTGGACATCGACGAGAACATGGAGCCGCGCCCGCCCGTGGTGACCATCATGGGTCACGTGGATCACGGCAAGACCTCGCTGCTGGACGCCATCCGTAAGAGCGATGTGGTGTCCACAGAGTCCGGCGGCATCACGCAGCACATCGGAGCCTACAAGGTCAAGACGCCGGGTGGTGAGGTGGTCTTCATCGATACGCCGGGCCACGCAGCCTTCTCCGCCATGCGCGCCCGCGGGGCCAACTGCACCGACATCGTAGTGCTGGTGGTGGCCGCGGACGACGGCGTCATGCCACAGACCAAGGAAGCCATCGAGCACGCGCAGGCGGCCGAAGTGCCGATCATCGTCGCCGTGAACAAGATCGATAAAGCTGACGCCCAGCCCGAGCGGATCCGACAGGATCTGACGGCCTACAACATGGTGCCCGAGGACTGGGGCGGCGACACGATCTTCTGCAACGTCTCGGCCGTGACCAAGGAAGGCATCGACGCTCTGCTCGAGATGCTCACCATTCAGGCCGAGCTCATGGAGCTCCGCGCCAACCCGGACAAGCTGGCCCGGGGCGTCGTACTGGAGGCCGAGCTGGACAAGGCCCGGGGCCCCGTGGCCACCGTAATAGTCCAAGAAGGCACCCTGCACACCGGCGACACCATCGTCGCCGGCGAGGTGGTGGCTCGTGTCCGAGCCCTTCGGGACGACCGCGGCCGGAACATCAAGGAGGCTTTGCCCTCTACTCCGGTACAGGTCCTGGGCCTCAGCGGCGTACCCCAGGCGGGCGAGCTGTTCAATGGCGTCAAGGACGACAAGGACGCCAAGCGCGTAGCGGCTCACCGCACCGACACCCGCCGTCGCAAGGAGATGGCCACTGCCGGCCCGGGACCCAGTCTCTTCGAGAAGCTGGCCCGAGGTGAGCAAAAGGAGCTCAAGATCGTTCTCAAATCTGACGTGCAAGGCACCAGCGAGGCGGTCCGCGAGGCCCTTACGAAGCTCTCCACCGAGAAGGTGGATCTCTCCGTGGTCCAGGCCAGCGTCGGCGCCATCACCGAGTCAGACATCAACCTGGCCAAGCCCGCCAACGCCCTGGTGGTGGGTTTCCATGTGCGCCCCACCAAGCAGGCCCGCCAACTCGCCGAGCGCGAGAACGTGGAGATCAGACTCTACAACGTCATCTACGAGATGTTGGATGACGTGCAGGACTCCATGCGGGGTCTATTGCCCAAGGAGCGCAACGAGAAGGTTGTGGGTCGCCTCGAGATTCGCGACACCTTCACCATCCCGAAGATCGGCACCATCGCTGGTTGCATGATGCTCGAGGGCAAGGTCATGCGCTCTTCCCTGGTTCGGCTCCTGCGCGACAACGTGCAGCTCTACGAGGGGAAGATCAAGTCCCTGCGTCGATTCAAGGACGACGTCAAAGAGGTGGAGAAGGGCTACGAGTGCGGACTCGGCATCGACGGCTACAACGACCTGAAGAACGAAGACGTGATCGAAGTATACGAGGTCGAGGAGACCACCGCCGAGCTGTAGCGGCCCGCGCCTACCTCCACGTCCAGATCAGACCCCCAACCCCCCCGAGATCGATGTTCGTTGGCATCGCACGCATCGAGTACCACATCCCACACGCGCGCTCACTCAAGGAGAAGCGTCACGTGCTGCGCCGGCTCATCGACCGGGCCCGGGTCAAGTTCAAAATCACCGTCAATGAAGTGGACCACCAGGAGCTGTGGCAGCGCACCGCCATCGGCGTAGCCGTGGTGGGTGGAGATGGCGGCCACGTCGAGCACATGCTATCCCAGGTCATGCAGTTCCTGGACGATCAGCACCTCGCCCAACCGCTGGGACGAACCTCCGAGCTCATCACCTTTGGCGACGAGACCGACGGCTACGGCGACTATCACGGTACCGACGGCGACGGCGACTTCGGCGACGATGACGGCGACTTCGGTGACGACTGGGGCAACCAAGACCCCAACGGAGAAGACCATGGCTGAATCCCGCCGCACCGCCCGGGTAAGCGCTACAGTGCAAAACGCCCTGGGTTCCATCCTCCGAGATGGTCTCAGGGATCCCCGTGTCCAGGCCGCAGGCCTGATCACCATCACCGGCGTGAACGTCACCGCCGACCTGTCCATCGCCAGAGTGTACGTGGTGGCCACCTCCGAGGTGCCCCACGTGGTAGAGGAGATGTTGCTCGGCCTCGAAAGCGCAGCGCCCTACCTACGCAAAGAGGTGGCCCGGCGGGTAGCCCTCAAGCGCAGCCCACAGCTCAGGTTCCTCATCGATCCGGCCATTGCGCAGGGCCGTCGCATCGATTCCATCCTGCGGGACATGGAGGACCAGGAGCCATGAAACCGTCACCGATGCACCAGATCGCCCAGACCCTGATGGGCGCGCAGTCCGGGCTGATCACCTGTCACCGGAAGCCCGACGGAGACGCCATGGGCTCCATGCTCGGCATGGGGTTGATCCTGCGCCACCTGGGTAAGACCTTCACTTTGTACAGCCAAGACGGAGTCCCCAAGCAGTTCGCGGACCTGGCCTTGGCATCAGAGGTGGTGGACCACCTGTCCGAGGACTCACACTTTGACGTAACGGTGGCCGTGGACACCGGGGACCAGGCGCTACTCGGAGACGACGTGCCGACCGACCACCGCCGTGGCACCCTGATCGTGCTGGACCACCACAGCTCGTCCACGCCCTTTGGAGATCTGCGCTGGCACGACGCTACCGCCGCGGCCACCGGGGTACTGGTGGCCGAGCTCGCCCAACACATGGACGTGCGCCTGAACCGGGATCTATCCGAGCTCCTGTGGTGCGCGCTGTATACCGACACCGGGGGCTTCCGCTACTCCAGCACAGACGCCCGGGTCCTGCGGCTGGCCGCCAAGCTGGTGGAGGCGGGCATTTCGCCCTGGGACGTGACGGTGAAGCTCTACGAGAATAACCCCGTGGAACGCATGCGGCTCCTGGGACGAGTGCTCTGTACCCTGGAGCTGTCTGCTTCGGGCCAGATCGCCTCGCTGGCCATCACCCAGCAGATGGTGGACGAGTCCGGCGCCGACAACTCCATGATGGACGGATTCATCAACTACGCGCGGTCCATCGAGGGCGTGGAGGTGGCTGTCCAGGTGCTGCAGCAGGGAGAGGTGTGTCGGATCTCCCTGCGCTCCAAGGGGCGCATCGACGTGGGAAGCCTGGCCCAACGCCTGGGTGGCGGCGGCCACCACAACGCCGCCGGCTGCACCGTGGAGGGTCCCCCCGGTCAGGTGCAGCAGCGCATCCTGGGGCTGTTGGAAGACGCGCTCCGGGATCGGGAAGCCGTACAGTGAGCCGGCGGCGGCGACGCCGGGCCGAGGCTGGTCCCACGGGGATGCTCCTGGTGGACAAGCCCTCCGGCCTGACTTCCCACGATGTGGTCAGTCTGGTTCGACGCCTCTCGGGACAGCAACGACTCGGCCACACGGGCACTCTGGATCCCCTCGCCACGGGGCTGTTGCCCCTGCTGCTGGGGGAGGCCACCAAACTCAGCCCCTTCGCCACCGCCGAAAACAAAACCTACGAAACCACGGCCCGGCTGGGCGTGCGCACCGACACCCTGGACTCGGACGGGACACGCCTCACCAACGAACCCGTGGATTCGAACCTCGACGCCGCCACCGTGGAGCGATCCCTCGAAGGGCTGCGGGGGGTGATCACCCAGCAGGTGCCCCGGTTCTCAGCGGTAAAGGTACAGGGGCGTCGCCTCCATGAGCTGGCCCGGGAAGGAAAGGACATCACGCCTCCCTCCCGGGAGGTGACCATCCACCGGCTGGATCTGCTGGACCTGTCTGTGCCGGACCTGCGTCTGGCCGTGGACTGCTCCAAGGGCACCTACATCCGGCAGCTCGTCGCAGATCTCGGCGATGACCTGGGTCCGGGCGCCCATGTCACCACCCTACGACGCACCCGGGTGGGCGACCTGAACGTGACCGAGGCGGTGACGTTGGACGAGCTGGAGCGGTCCGGTGAAATCACGTCGCGTCTGCTTTCGGTCCGACAGTGGGCCGCTCGATCCCTGCCCTGCGTGGATTGCACCGAGGATCAGGCGCGGCGCACCCGCCAAGGTCAGCGCCTATCTTGGAAGGAGCTGGATCATCCAGCACCCAAGCCGTCCACCCGCTTCGCCCTCGTCCGAAAAGACGAGCTCCTTGCCGTTGCCCAGACCGCGGAGGAAATAGACGGCGGCTATGGTCTCCTCCGGGTGTTTGTGGGATCCTCCCCCACGGGGGCCCAAAACCAATGAGTCAAAAAGACCACCTCCTCGCCATCGACAACGGCACGCAGTCCGTGCGGGCCCTGCTGTACGACCTACGTGGAAACCTGGTGGCCAAGAGCCAAGTCGCCCTCGATCCCTACTACTCGGACCAGCCCGGCTGGGCGGAGCAGGACCCGCTGTACTACTGGCGTTCCCTGTGCGAGGCCGTCAACGGGCTCTGGGACAAAAGTCCGGTTCCCAAAGACGCCGTGGCCGGGGTGGCCTTGACCACCCAGCGGGCGACCATGATCAACGTCGACACCCAAGGCCGGCCCCTGCGGCCGGCCATTGTCTGGCTGGACCAGCGCCGCACCGACGGGCTCGGTGGGATCAAGGGCGCCTGGGGCCTGCTTCTCCGCATCGCCCGCATGTCCCAGACCGCAAAGTACTTCATGGCCGAGTGCGAGGCCAACTGGATCGCCAAGAACCAGCCCGAGATCTGGAAGGCTACGCATAAGTTTCTGTTTCTGTCGGGCTTTCTGACCCACCGACTCGTGGGCCGGTACGTGGACTCGGTGGGCTGCCAGGTGGGCTACGTGCCCTTTGACTACAAAGGGCTGGACTGGGCCAAGAGCTCGGACTGGAAGTGGCAGGCGGTCCCCGTGGTGCGCGACATGCTGCCCGACCTGGTGAATCCAGGCGAGGTCCTGGGAGAGATCACGTCCCAGGCCGCGGAGCAGACCGGCATCCCCGCGGGCCTATCGGTCATCGCCGCCGCGGCAGACAAGGCCTGCGAGGTACTCGGCGCCGGCTGCGTGGAACCGGAGGTGGGGTGTCTGAGCTACGGCACCACCGCTACCATCAACACCACCCTTCGGCGGTACGTCGAGGCCATCCCCTTCATCCCGCCCTACCCGTCGGCCATGACGGGCGCCTACAGCCTGGAAGTGCAGATCTACCGCGGCTACTGGATGGTCTCCTGGTTCAAGCAGCAGTTCGGACACCGGGAGCAGCGCATCGCCAAGGAGCGGGGCATCGAGCCCGAGGCGCTCTTTGACGAGCTGGTCAACGCCGTACCGCCGGGCTCCATGGGGTTGATGCTCCAGCCCTACTGGTCCCCCGGTGTGAAGGTGCCCGGCCCCGAGGCCAAGGGCGCCATCATCGGCTTTGGAGACGTTCACACCCGGGCGCATCTGTACCGCGCCATCCTCGAAGGTCTCGCCTATGGGCTGCGCGAAGGCAAGGAACGCACGGAGAAGCGGGCCAAGGTGTGCATGCGGGAGATCCGCGTGGCCGGTGGAGGATCACAGTCCGACGCCGCCATGCAGCTGACCGCGGACATCTTCGGGTTGCCTGCCTCGCGCCCGCATGTCTACGAAGCCAGCGGCCTGGGGGCGGCCATCGACCTGGCCGTGGGCCTCGGGCTGCAACCGGGGTTTGAGGCCGCCGTCAAAGACATGACCCGGGTGGGCGAGACCTTCGATCCCAACGACGAAAACCGCCGCATCTACGACGAGCTCTACGGTCGGGTGTACCTCAAGATGTACAAGCGGCTACGCCCCCTGTACGAAGAGATCCGCCAGATCACCGGCTACCCCAGCGCTCCCGAGTAGATAGTTAGTTGCCACCCCAGAAGTGGCTTCGAAGCGAAAGCGTGCCAGGTGCGTCGGATGTGCACTACCAGATCTGGTGGTTGTACTGGGCGTACTACCCCAGATCTGGTGGTGTGCAGACGGCGTGCCTGGGGCGCTTGCAGCCGAAGTCCACTTCTGGGGTGGGAACTATTTAGTTCAACTCGTGTTTCTTCAGCTTGCGGCTTCTGGTGCGCTTAAACACCGTGTCCCATCCGCGCCGATAGGCCGTGGAGGTGGCACGGGTTGGACCCGCATGGGCAGTAGGCGGTGAAGGCCGGGGCGCCTCGTAGGTCACATCCACGTCGCAGATCAGGGGCGCATCCTCCCGGGGCTTGAGCCGGGCCACCTCGCCGGTCACGATGGGCTGTCCCGGCTTGAGGGGACGGATCTCGGCCAGCTCCAGTCGGTCCCCGCGCGCACGCAGGGCGTGAACGCCCTCGCCGTCGGCGGTGGGGCTGTGCAGCAAGACCACATCGGGATCCACCTTCTTTTCCGATTCGTCAGTAGACATCTCCCCTCAAGTTTATCCCGATTCCGAAGCCGTCATCAAGGATTTCCAGAAGGGTCGCGCCACTGGTGTTTCAAGTTCGTGGCGACGCGATAGGAAACCCGTATACTGCGCTGGTAATGAATCGAACCCAGCGCCGGACGTTTCCCCTACTGTGTCTCCTTGTGGGGCTGG